>NZ_JABAIL010000005.1:332629-665258 GCF_012641475.1 Flammeovirga agarivorans
TTCTGGATAACTACGACGTCCATCTTGGTCATCATTTTCTTCTCCAAATGTGATGAATGGAAAAAGAAATACTATTACGTATATAAGAAATTGTTTGATCGACATATTGCAATGCAGAAATTATAGATAAAGAGACATCTTTAAAATAACGATAATAACCCTAAGACCCATAGTATTACATGATCGAATCCTACTAAAATATGCTTCTTTCTAAAAAAAATAGGCTGATACTTTCCATGAAGTACCAGCCTAAATTATGTATAGTTCAATTCTAATTATTCAATTGCACCGAATGTCGACAGTAACTGACGTACATCTGCTACTGTTTTTAAGTTATATCTTGCAGCAGAGGCCCCTAAACCTACTTTGATAGTGTAAGCTTTCTTAGGAAGAGCTTGGAATGTATCTTCATCCGTTACGTCATCACCAGCAGCGAAAACAAAATCATAGTTGTCGTCTGCTAAGAATTTTAACGCAGCCTTTCCTTTATTCACATCTTGTGATTTTACTTCTACTACCTTGTTTCCATGCATTACCTGAAGGTTCATGTTAGAAATTAAATAGTTGAGGTTACCAACAAGTTCTCTAGCTCTTAAATCACCGAAATCAGCATCTGCTTTACGGTAATGCCAAGCTACAGAGAATGCTTTTTCTTCAACAAATGACCCTGGAGTACGGTCAACATAACGATCGAGGATATTACTGATTTTTGATTTCCAATCAGAATTTAAGTTATCGATCATTTCAAAAGGAGTATTTCCTCTTCTTAACCAAATACCGTGTTCAGCAATGATATCGACTTTAAAATCACTAAACCATGCTTCTAATGTCTCTTTGTCTCTACCACTGATAATAACGACCCTATTTCTATCGTCTTTCGTTAAGTTTTTCATGATTTCTCTTAATTCTTGATCAGGAGAAACGGATTGAGGATCGGCAGCAAAACCTTTTAGCGTACCATCGTAATCTAAGAAGATAATACGTTTTTGTGCCTTTGTATATTTTTCGATCATTTTAGATCTCGACTCGTCAGATAATAATCGCATGTTCATTGCTCTTTGACGTTCAATAATGTTATCCAGCTGATTCATAAAAATTTCTACCCATCGGTGAACATTGTATCGTCTCACCTTTTTCTGCATTTCTTTCATTCGGGACCTTTGTTCGTCCTCAGGCATAGTCAATGCCGTATATAGTGCTTCAACAATCTGATTCTCGTCATTAGGATTGATAAGAATTGCTTCAGAAAGTTCTTTGGCAGCGCCGGCCATCTCACTTAAAATAAGAACGCCCTGTTGGTCTGTCTTACTCGCTACAAACTCTTTACAGACTAGGTTCATACCATCACGAAGAGGCGTGACTAAACCTACCGTAGATGCCTTATATAAAGCAGATAAACCTTCAAAACTAAATGATCTGTAGAAGTAGTGAATCGGTGACCAATTCATTCTACTGTACTTACCATTTATCTTACCAACAAGTGTATCGATTTCTTCTTTCAAATGTTGGTATTGGTCTACCTTATCTCTAGATGGTACTACTAATAGGATTAAAGATACTTGCCCTTGATATTCTGGGTATTTTGATAGGAATTTATCAAATCCTAAAAGACGGTGCTTGATACCTTTACTATAATCCAATCTGTCAATAGAAAGGATCGATTTATTTTTACTAAGCAAGTCTCCATATGCGATAACTTTTTGCTTTGTCTTTTCAGAGTCTGCAGCTTTTTCAAACTTATCGTAATCGATACCCATTGGGAAGGCATCAACAGAGACTAATCTATTTTTTACTTTTAAAAGACCAAGAGAACTATCATATCCCAATAGACGGTTGACTGAACTTAAGAAGTGTCGCATATCATCATAGGTATGGAAACCAATTAAATCAGCACCTAGTACCCCTTCTAGAGTTTCTTTACGCCATGGTAATAGACGGAAAATCTCGTAGGATGGGAAAGGAATATGTTGGAAGAAGCCAATAGTAGCATTGGGTAGTGCTTCTCTTAACATACCAGGGAGAAGCAATAACTGATAATCATGTACCCAAATAGTATCTTCGGGCTCAGCATGTTGCAAAATCGCATCTCTGAACATTTCATTCACATGGATATACGAATCCCATAGATCTTTTTCATAGGTTGCATATTCAGTGAAATAGTGGAAAAGAGGCCATAATGTTTTATTAGAATACCCTTCGTAGAACTTTAGAACATCTTCTTGGGTTAAAAAAACAGGTGCCATGTTGTCTTTTTTAAGCTCAACACCAATATGTTCTTTTTCCTTTTGGTCATGATCGTAAGTTCCAGGCCAGCCAATCCAAAGGTTACCACCTTGTTTGTAAGTAGTACTTAATCCTGTTGCAAGGCCTCCAGAACTAGGTTTAAAACTTAGGGAATTATCTGCATTTTTATTTACAGTGACCGGAAGTCTGTTCGAGACAATAATTGTTTTTTTTGACATAGACTTTTGTTAGTTAAATTTTTTGGTAGTTAGAAACATTAAAGAATAAACTGGAGCACACGTTCCCAATTTAAAAAAGCCCATACACCAACTCCTCCACAGAGTATCCCAATAAAAATGCCTAAGAGTAACATTTTTTGGTTATGTTGTCGTTCTTTTAGTTTTATTTCTAACTCAATTTCCTCTGGGAGGTCAGAAATGAGCAATAAATGATTTTCTCTTTCTTTAATCTTTTCATCATAATCAATGAGTTCCTTATTTTTGTCATCAATTATATCCTGATATCCTTCAAGGACATCTTGGACATTTTCTCTGGATTGTTTTAATTCATCAAATAGATCATCTAGTTCTTCATGATTGATGACTTTCCTTTTTTTACCGAAAGGAAAATAAATATAAATCCAAAGGATAATGATAACAGAAGTAAGTATTCCGATCCACCACCATAAGTATTGCTGAAGGTGTTGGACCCATTGAAACCAAACATCATTCATAAATAGAAGTTGTTTATATCACGGTATATAATGAAAAAATCATTTTTTAATCTTAATAAAGATAGGATTTATTCATCATCAATTAAAAGATCTGAATTTTTTTCTTCAAATAAGTAGGGTAATCTTCTTTATTGATGTATTATTAATAAATGTTAATCAAATCTAATTACAAGTTCATAATATTTTTCTCTCTAAAGAATTTCTAAATGATACCAGAAAACGATCATGAATTTATAGATAAAGCACTAAAACACTATGACCAAGAAAGTACTTCTAATAAGGATCAGGTAGATGACAGTAGTGATAAGGAGCTGAGTTTATTAAATAAAGTATCAGATGAGTTAAGTAACATGTCTATCCCGACTTCCAAAAAGTCTAAGGAGCAGTCATGGTCAGAAATATATGGGAAAATAAATAGTGAAACAGTAAAGCAAGCTGAAGCAAGTTTTATTGATATGTTGTTTTCTCCAAAGTACATGAAAAAAGTAGCTGCAATTGCTGGAGTATTTGTAGGACTTTATGCCATGTGGTTTTTCCTTAGTGGGATACAAAATGTAACTCCTTCTGATGGAACATTGGAATATACTTTCCCTGACGGTTCAACCGTTTTCTTGAAAAAGGGATCGAATATCAGATACCTGAAATCAGGTTTTGATGGAAATGTCTATTTGAATGGTCATGCACAGTTTCATCTAAATGCTGTTCATGAAGGAGGAGTATCTTATGAAGTAAAGACAGATCGCTCAATAATTTTAGCTGATGCAGGGAGTATTTTTGATGTAAGGGATGATTCTTATTTATATCATATTACAAACATTGGAAGGCCTCTTGTTCAAGTGAGAACACCACATCAAGATGAAGCGACTAGTAATATATTGTTGAAAAAAGGCAATAGCTTGAAAACAAAGTCTGCTGAATTAGGTGATGTATTACAAGGAGATCTGACTCATATCAATTGGCCTAAAGGACACTTTATCTATCATGAAGTACCCTTATCTATGGTGCTCTTTGATTTCGAGAATCAATTTGGAGTTAAGGTAGTTCATTCTTTGCCAGAATTATCAAACAAGGTATTTTCTGGAAGTTTTAAGGATGAAAATATCAATACTGCATTATCTGATTTAACAAAAGATCTTGCACTTAACTTTAGATTAGAAGGAGAGAGTGTGATATTAAGTGATATCAACAATTAATCTTTATTACTTGAATACAAAAAAGGCTGTCTTAGTAAACTAAGGCAGCCTTTTTTATTAAATCTAATGTATCAAACTTAGACTTTGATCTCAACATCAACACCTGACGGTAAGTCAAGTTTCATTAATGCGTCTACTGTCTTTGGAGAAGACGAGAAGATATCGATCAAACGCTTGTAAGTACAAAGTTGGAATTGCTCACGTGATTTCTTGTTAACGTGTGGTGAACGAAGAACTGTGAACTTTTCTTTCTTAGTTGGAAGAGGCACTGGACCTGCAACAACTGCGTCTGTTTTCTTAACAGCTTCAACGATCTTAGCAGCAGATTTGTCTACTAAATTGTGATCGTATGACTTAAGTTTGATTCTGATTTTTTGTGTCATATCTTTTTTGAATAAAGTTAGCCGTCCGCTAACTAGTTGTATGTAATTCATAAACTCTGAACCTACCGTTGTAGGTTCAGGAGTTCATGATTATTGACAATTTATAATTACTTCTTAGCTTCAGCAATTACGTCTTCAGCAACGTTTCTTGGTACTTCTTTGTACTCAGAGAAAGTTAATGAAGCAGATGCACGACCTGAAGTAATAGTACGAAGGTCAGTTACATAACCGAATAACTCTGATAAAGGTACATCAGCTTTGATTACAACTGCACCGTTAGAGATCTCTTGTCCTTTCGGAAGACCACGACGCTTGTTGATATCACCGATTACAGCACCAGTGTACTCGTCTGGAGTAACTACAGAAACGTCCATGATAGGCTCAAGGATGATTGGCTGACAAGATTTTGCTGCCGCTTTGAAACCTAATTTTGCTGCTAATTCAAATGATAATGCATCTGAATCGACATCATGGTAAGAACCGTAGAATAAACGAACACGCATCGCATCGATTGGGTAACCTGCTAAAGCACCGTTATCCATTGCTGCTTCGAAACCTTTTTGGATAGCTGGGATAAATTCTTTTGGAATTACACCACCTTTGATTTCGTCAACGAATTGTAAACCTGGCTTAACAACACCATCCTCGTCTGGCTCAGCTGGGCCAAGTTCGAATTGGATGTCTGCGAATTTACCTTTACCACCAGTTTGTTTCTTGTAAGTCTCTCTGTGTTCAGTAGAACCTTTGATCGCCTCACGGTAAGCAACTTGTGGAGCACCTTCGTTAATTTCAACGTTGAATTCTCTCTTAAGACGGTCGATGATGATCTCCAAGTGAAGCTCACCCATACCTCTTAAGATAGTTTGACCAGTTTCGTGGTCAGTTTCAACTGTAAGCGTTGGATCCTCTTCTACTAGTTTAGCGATAGCCATACCTAATTTGTCTACGTCACCTTTTGTTTTAGGCTCAATAGCAATACCGATTACCGGCTCAGGGAATACCATCTCTTCTAGTACGATTGGAGCACCAAGCTCAACAAGAGTATCACCAGTTTTGATGTCTTTGAAACCTACACCCGCACAGATATCACCTGCCTCAACTTGAGGGATTGGATTCTGCTTGTTCGAGTGCATTTGCATCAAACGAGAGATACGCTCTTTTTTACCAGTACGCATGTTCAATACATACGAACCAGCTTCTAAAGTACCAGAGTAAGCTCTTAAGAAACATAAACGACCTACGAATGGGTCAGTAGCGATCTTAAATGCTAACGCTGAGAATTTATCTGAAGCATCTGCCTTACGAGTCTCCTCTTCACCTGTTTCAGGGTTAGTACCTTTTGTATCAGGTAAGTCAAGTGGAGATGGTAAGTAAGAACATACAGCGTCAAGAAGTGCTTGAACACCTTTGTTCTTGAATGCAGAACCACACATTACTGGAGAGAATTCCATGTTCATAACAGCCTTACGAACTGCAGCACGAACTTCATCAGCAGTAATTGAATCTGGGTCTTCGAAGAATTTCTCCATCAACTCCTCATTGTGAGTAGAAACCGCCTCGATAAGGTTTTCTCTCCACTCAGCAACTTCGTCAACCATGTCAGCAGGGATGTCGATTACTTCATAAGTAAATCCTTGGTCAGCTTCGTTCCAAACGATTGCTTCGTTTGTAATTAAGTCAACAACACCTCTGAAACCTTCTTCAGCACCGATTGGTAATTGTAAAGGAACTGGAGTTGCACCCAATTTCTCTTCAATTGTTTTCACTGCTTTTAAGAAATCTGCACCAGCACGGTCCATTTTGTTGATGAAACAGATACGAGGTACCTTGTAGTCATCAGCTTGACGCCATACAGTTTCAGATTGAGGTTCTACACCAGAAACGGCACAGAAAAGAGCTACAGCACCATCAAGTACACGTAATGAACGCGCTACTTCTACTGTGAAGTCAACGTGACCAGGAGTGTCAATGATGTTTACTTTGTACTCTTCAGATGCAGGAGTAACTTTACCCTGTTCAGTTGGGTAATTCCATGTAGTGGTTGTAGCAGCAGAAGTAATCGTGATACCACGCTCTTGCTCTTGCTCCATCCAGTCCATTGTTGCAGCTCCGTCATGTACCTCACCAATTTTGTGAGATTTACCTGTATAATAAAGGATACGCTCTGTTGTCGTAGTTTTACCAGCATCAATGTGAGCCATGATACCGATATTCCTTTGGTGCGAAAGATGGATCTTCTTAGCCACGGATTATTAGAATCTAAAGTGTGAAAATGCTTTATTTGCTTCTGCCATACGATGTGTATCGTCTTTCTTCTTCACTGCAGCACCCTCTCCACGAGAAGCAGCAATGATTTCGGCAGCTAAACGTTCTTTCATAGTACGTTCGTTACGCTTTCTAGACATAGTGATCATCCACTTCATGCCTAAAGACGTTTTACGATCTGGACGTACTTCAACTGGCACTTGGAAAGTAGCACCACCTACACGGCGAGCTTTAACTTCCACTGCAGGCATTACGTTAGAAAGACCTTTCTTCCATACGTCTAATGCGTCAACAGTTTCGCCTTCTTTTGAAAGTTTTTGCTCAACAATCTCTAACGCGTTGTAGAAGATGCTGTATGCAATACTTTTCTTTCCGTCAACCATTAAGTTGTTAACGAATTTTGTTACCATAGTATCACCAAATTTAGGATCTGGTAATACGTAGCGCTTTTTAGGTTTTGCCTTTCTCATTTCTTAAAAGAATAAACAATTTTAGAGATGTCCTTACTGACAATGAATGTCTTGACTTCAGGACTTGGACTTTAAATTAATTTTGTAAGTTCAGACTAATTAAGCCTTAGGCTTCTTAGTACCATACTTCGAACGACGTTGACCACGTCCTTCAACACCTGCAGTATCAAGTGCTCCACGAACGATGTGATATCTCACACCAGGAAGATCCTTAATACGACCACCACGAATCAAAACGATTGAGTGCTCTTGCAAGTTATGTCCTTCACCTGGGATGTAAGCGTTGACTTCCTTACCGTTAGTCAAACGAACCCTAGCTACTTTACGCATTGCCGAGTTAGGCTTCTTAGGCGTAGTAGTGTAAACTCTTGTACATACACCTCTACGTTGAGGGCATGAATCTAATGCTGGAGATTTAGATTTTACTACAATCTTTTTTCTCCCTTTTCTAACAAGTTGTTGAATAGTAGGCATTTACTTAAATTTTAATTTAAATGCGTCTAACGTTCGATACTATTAATTCTCGAATGCAAAAATTTTACAGTGGGCAAAGGTATCAATTATTTCCGTTTTTTCCATTCTTTTATATAAACTATTTGTTATGAGTTTGTTATCATCTTTTAATTTGGTTGTTAATAAAATATAACTCACTGATTTTTACAGTTTAAGACCTTCTTTTTATCACAATTGACTGAAATACATAACTGTAACTATTCGCTGAAAGAGAGGAAATAATTAAAAAAGAGGAACAAAAAGTTCATAAAAACTTCTTATTCCTCTTTGTTTAGTCAATAGCATTGAAGTATTTCAATACAATTTTAACGATAAAAATGCAGCAGAATGGTTATTTTTTTGACTCTGCAATTACATCTTGAGCAATATTTGCCGGCACTTCTTTATATTCTGAGAAGGTTAACGTAGCAGATGCTCTACCTGATGTAATCGTTCGCAAATCAGTAACATATCCAAATAATTCTGATAAAGGTACATCAGCTTTGATAACAACAGCACCATTCGCAATTTCTTGACCTTTTGGTAAGCCTCGTCGTTTATTAATGTCTCCAATTACTGCACCTGTATATTCATCTGGTGTGATAACCGAGACATCCATAATCGGTTCTAAAATGATTGGAGTACAAGATTTTGCAGCATCCTTAAAGCCTAATTTAGCAGCTAATTCAAAAGAGAGTGCATCTGAATCGACGTCATGATAAGAACCATAGAATAGTCGTACTCTCATGGCATCAATTGGGTATCCGGCGAGTGCTCCATTATCCATAGCTGCCTCAAAACCTTTCTGAATGGCAGGAATGAATTCTTTAGGAATAACACCACCTTTGATCTCATCAACGAACTGAAGACCTGGTTTAATTACACCATCTTCATCGGGTTCAGCTGGACCGAGTTCAAATTGAATATCGGCAAATTTACCTTTACCACCAGTTTGTTTTTTATAGGTTTCTCTATGTTCAGTAGAAGATTTAATCGCTTCCCTGTAAGCTACCTGAGGAGCACCTTCGTTGATTTCTACATTAAATTCTCTTTTTAATCGATCAACAATAATTTCAAGGTGTAGCTCACCCATACCTTTTAAAATTGTCTGACCTGTTTCGTGGTTGGTTTCTACAGTTAAAGTAGGGTCTTCCTCTACCAATTTAGAAATGGCAATTCCTAATTTATCTACATCACCCTTGGTTTTAGGTTCGATCGCAATACCAATTACAGGTTCAGGGAAGACCATTTCTTCTAAGACAATTGGGGCTCCTAATTCTACTAGAGTATCGCCAGTTTTAATGTCTTTAAAACCCACACCTGCACAAATATCACCAGCTTCCACTTGTGGAATAGGATTTTGCTTATTGGAGTGCATCTGCATCAGACGAGAGATTCTTTCTTTTTTTCCTGTTCGCATATTGAGTACATAAGACCCTGCAGTTAGCGTTCCGGAATAAGCTCTTAAGAAACAAAGGCGGCCAACGAAAGGATCTGTTGCGATTTTAAAAGCTAATGCAGCGAATTTATCACTAGCATCTGCTTTACGTGTTTCTTGTTCACCTGTTTCAGGATTAGTACCAATTGTGTCTGGCAGGTCTAAAGGTGATGGCAAGTAGGAGCAAACAGCATCTAGTAATGCTTGAACACCTTTATTTTTAAAAGCTGACCCGCACATCACAGGAGAAAATTCCATATTCATAACAGCTTTTCTTACTGCTGCTCGAATTTCATCAGCTGTAATGGAATCAGGGTCATCGAAGAATTTCTCCATTAATTCTTCGTTATGGGTTGATACGGCTTCAATAAGATTTTCCCTCCATTCGGCTACTTCATCGACCATGTCTGCCGGAGTATCGATCACTTCGTAAGTAAAGCCTTGGTCAGCTTCGTTCCATACAATAGCTTCATTTGTGATTAGATCGACAACTCCTTTAAAGTTTTCTTCAGCTCCAATAGGTAGTTGTAAAGGTACTGGAGTGGCGCCTAACTTTTCTTCAATTGTTTTTACGGCTTTTAAGAAGTCGGCACCGGCTCTATCCATTTTATTGATAAAACAGATACGAGGAACTTTGTAATCATCCGCTTGACGCCATACAGTTTCTGACTGAGGTTCAACACCTGAAACGGCATCAAAAAGTGCGACAGCACCATCAAGAACTCTGAGCGAACGAGCTACTTCTACCGTGAAGTCTACGTGACCAGGTGTATCGATGATGTTGACTTTGTATTCTTCGGAAGCAGGAGTTACTTTTCCTTGTTCAGTAGGATAGTTCCAAGTAGTAGTGGTCGCTGCCGAGGTAATTGTAATACCTCTTTCTTGCTCTTGTTCCATCCAGTCCATGGTAGCAGCTCCATCGTGAACTTCTCCAATTTTATGAGATTTACCAGTGTAATATAAAATACGTTCAGTAGTAGTGGTTTTACCAGCATCAATGTGAGCCATGATACCAATATTTCTTTGGTGCGAAAGACTAATTTTCTTTGCCACGATTATTTATAGTTTAAGTTGGGTGATAAGATTTTGTATTTCTATCAATTGATTGATTTCGGTGACAAAATTTACTACTTAATTTCATTATTATCAATGAAATAAGGTTCATTTTAGATAGAGATATTTTTTTCTAAGTTCTTTTTGAGAATCAATGCTTTATTGAATTGGTAATTTGTTCTGTGGGTTGTTAGTAAGATTATTTAATATTAGAGATATGTGGGTAGTGAAAAATTAATTAAAATTTGCATTTTTGTATATATGAATTTACCAATTATCACAATGTTCAAATTAAGAAAAATACTACCTCTTATTACTCTTGTCTTTCTGTTTGGCTTAAATGCGAATGCTCAAGATGCTAAAAAAAATAAGAAATCTGATTTATATGTTACCGGGGGATTAGAAATAATTTTCTCTGGAAATACAGGTCTAAAAATGGCTGGACAGGAAATTAATTCTGGAGTGATGCGTTTTGCTCCTGTGATTAACTGGCAGACTATTTTTAATGCAGATTTTGGTAACCGATTTGGTCTTTTTTCTGGAATTGGTATTAGAAACGTAGGTATGATTTTCGATGTGCCTACAGATCATGTTGAGGATAATGTTGATGGGCCTGTAAGAAAAAAAGTAAGGTCTTATAACTTAGGTATTCCAGTTGGTTTTAAAGTAGGGAACCTCCATGGTTTTTTCCTTTATGCA
The DNA here is from genome assembly GCF_012641475.1 of Flammeovirga agarivorans. NCBI lineage: Bacteria > Pseudomonadati > Bacteroidota > Cytophagia > Cytophagales > Flammeovirgaceae > Flammeovirga > Flammeovirga agarivorans. The sequence goes on from NZ_JABAIL010000005.1 coordinate 343,579, forward strand.
GGTTATGAATTTGAAATCCCAGTACAATACAAAGAGAAAACTTTTGTATCGGAACGTAAGACAGATAAATTTTCTGTTTGGTTTACTGATAGAGTCAATTACCAACATAGTTTAATGGTAGGACTTCAGTTTCCTTATGGAACGAACTTGAAATTTAAGTATTACCTAAATGATTACTTCAACTCTTCTTGGGGAGATAATCAGTCTAAAATGAAAGGTACTGACTTAAACTATAATCAGATTACAGGAAATGTGTTCTATGTATCCTTAAACTTTAGTTTATTTAGAAATACAAAATTCTACTACTCTGAGTATGAGAAAAAGCATACTTTCCCTCAGAGTTAAGAAACGAAATACCATAAAAAAGGGCTGTATTGTAATGATACAGCCCTTTTTTTATGGATTCAAATCCTTTAATATTTTTGTTTTCCTTTGATAAAGGTTTTCTTTTTTCTTCTCCTGAAGGATTATTTTTCTATCCCAATTGAGTTGATGAAGAAGTGCCTTTTGTAGTTTTTTTGGAATAACTGTACCACCCTGACTATACTTTATTTCTGATATTTCAGCAATAAGGTCACTAAGATGGTCATTAAGCACTGCTTGGTGAAGTGTCTCTTTATAATTACTGACGCTTTGATTTGGTAAAGTGTTGATCCATTGATAAAAATGTTGAATACTTTTTTCAATGTGACCACTTTTAATCGCCGATCTTAATTGACCGTAGGCATGCTTCTCTTTATAAGTAGAGGTAGATCTAATATCCTCAATTCGTTTACGGATTCTTGTAATCGGTCTGATTTTATAAAATAACCATAGTACAATTAACCCAATAAGAATTGCCTTCCATTGTTCTGGTACATAATCTTTCCATGTTTTTTGTGATGTTTTCGTTCCTTCTTCAGGTACTTGATTAAGTTTATTCAAACTATCTTGTAATGAAGCCAACATGGATAGGTTTGGATTTTCCTCTACAACAATCTGTAAGTCTTTAGATGAAACATCCTTTGACTTTTTTGTTCTAGGATTATAGTACCTCACAGTAACTCCAGGAACCTCAAACGTTCCTGCTTCTTGTACTAAATAAGTGACAACTTGTTTTTGAGTACCAGAAATATATCCTTCATTATTGTTGTAATTACTATTTATAGGGTGCTCAGGATAGATACCTGCCCAATCTAATGAATCAAATTCCCTTACAGGAATCATTGGCCCCAAAGTATTTCCCGCTGTAATAGTAATGGTACGTTTTAGAACATCTCCAACTTTTACCTCTGAAAGGTTTTTATTCCAAGTATCTTTAATTCTGACACTACTAGCCACCAACCATGACTTTGGATCTTCACCTAGAGGAGGAGGAACAACCTTAATCGTCTTTTCTTTAGTATGAACTATCCTTTTCTTCCCTTTGTAATCACCTGGATCAGGTGTTTGCACTTCTAAAGTAAGAGAAGGAAAAGTGTTTTCTCCAGCACTAAAAGGGAATACCCAGTAAGTTTGTTCAACACCAGAATACAAATACTTACCGATGGTTAAAGAGTTAGGGATAGCTCTTCCATCTTTAATCATAAGAGCATTTGGTAACTGAAAATCTTCAAAATTAAGCCCTTGTGTAAACCAAGTAGTGGTGTAAATAGATAGCTTCACTTTGAATGGTTCACCTACCATTACTTCCTTTTTGTTGATTGTGGTGGTAGTGAAAATATTAGCTCTCTTTTGAGCAAATGCTGTCATTACCCAAAACAGACAGAAAGTCGATAAAATTATACGCTTTACCATTTTTGATCTGTAGGTTTAGGTTTGTCTTTATCTGTTAAATACTGATACTTAAACTTTTTCTTTAAGTACATGCTTGGATCAAGTTTCACCTGTCGGATCATACTTGCTTTCGATTGGCTTTTGGTTTCTGAAAATTGCATTTGAAGTAACTCTTCCATACTTGGATTTACCTCTTTTTCGCCCATTTCTTGAATGGTTTCAGATTCACCTTCTGCTTTTCTATCAGAATGTTGAGCAGACTCTTGTTCTTGTTCTCCCGCTTCAGGTTCATATTTTTTTCCTTTCATCGGTTTATTTTTACCAAGATTGCTTTCTTCAGACATATGTATATTAATCATACGCATTTGCTCATCAGCAATGGCCTTATTCTTTTGAGCAGGTTCTAACGTAGGGTCAATATCTAATGCCATATTGAATGCTTTTTGAGCAGCTTCCCAATTCCCTAGTTTTGCCTGAGAAACACCTAAGTTATACATGTTTTCGGCAGTAATGTCTTGAGCAAAGGCATCTGCTGCTTTTTCATAATCACCCATTTCGGTATATACATATCCTTTTTGGGTTTGGTCATCAAAGAGTTCAACAGCTTTTTCTTTCTCATTCTTATCTAATGCTTTTTGTGCCTGTTGATCTCTTGTCCAGAAAAAGTCCTTCGCTTTGATATCATCTTTAGGCAGACTATCTACAGAATCACAACTGATAAAGAAAAAGGGGAGAAGTAGTACCCAATTCCATTGTACCAATAGGCCTTTTCTGAACCAGAACATGGTCAATACTGCAATGACAAAACATAAGTAATACCCTGCATCTATCCAATCTTCTTCTGCTTTTTCACTGTCCTTTGTAAATACTAATTTCTCCTGAATGTCTTTTACATAAAGCTCGATATCAGTACGGTCTAAAGTGAATGGTATTAATTGTACATTAGGAATAGCTAAAGCTTTTTGGAGCTGGGTAGTGTTTAATCCAACCGTTACTGCTTTACCATTTTTATCCTTAAGAATACGATTTCTGTATAGTGGGATATGGCTACCTTCAGGAGTACCCAGTACCAATAAGTTATATTGATCTTGACTATCTGCTCTTTGACCAAATGCCTGAATATCTTCTCCGTTAATATCATCTGTAATAACCCAAACAAAGCTGGGAGCATCTGTTTTGTCTAAGATCTTATCACTTAGTTTTAATGCTTCCGATAAATTACTACCCTTTAGTGGCATAGATGCAGGTGATAAAGCATCTAAAGTAGATCTAAATGTCTTATAGTCTTTTGTTGGCGGAAGTGCTTCATGTGCAGAGCCAGCATAAACAACTAAAGCAGTTTGAACACCTTCATTTAGTTTTAAATAATCCTTGATTTTCATTTTAGCTCTTTCTAATCGGCTAGGCCCAATATCTGTGGCTAGCATAGAACGAGACATATCAAGGACTATCACAACTTTGGCTTCAGTTTGGTTACCCGGTTTATCAACTCTTTGCCAAGTTGGACCTGCAGCTGCTATCACAAATAGCCCTAAACTAAATACCATATACATTTTAGGAAACCAAGCTCCTCGCTTATTTCCTTTAATAATCAATATTTCTAATAACTTAGGGTTGACTAACTTTTTCCAATTTTCAGATTCTCTGATTGATATTAGAGAAATAATGAACAATACTCCAACAGGAATTAATGCCCATAAATATTCTGGTCGGATAAAATGAAAGTTAGAAGAAAACCCTTCGAAAAATTTATCTACTTCATTCATGACTCTTTACGTTTTAATGAAAGGATAAATTGTACCATGATGGAGATAAACTGCATTCCTACAGTAAGAATAAATCCGAGTGCTAGAGGGTAATAAAAAAGCAATCGTGTCGGACGGTAGCTCTCATCTTCAAATTGAATGGGTTCCATCTCGTTGAGTTTATCGTAGATAGTATTCAATTCATCAATATTACCCGCATTGAAGTATTCTCCTCCTGTATTTTTAGCAATCATACGAAGTGTTTTATCATCTAATTCATATGCAGCATTGTCTTTTGTACCAATGCCTATAGTATATATCTTAATACTATCTTCTGCTGCCATATTAGATGCTGTGATAGGCACAATTTCACTTCCGCTATCTTGACCGTCTGTAAGTAAAATCATTACTCTTTGGTCTATAGAATCTGCTTCGAAAACTTGTGTGGATAAAGCGATAGCATTACCGATGGCTGTTTTGTGTCCGGCCATTCCAATACCTGTTTCATCAACTGTGTGTTTGATGATATCTAAATCAGGAGTGAAAGGCAATGCAAATACATCACTACCAAACATCATTAGACCAATACGATCGCCTTCTCGTTTATCTATAAATTCATTAAGAACATTCTGTACCGCTTTCCATCTAGTAATCCTATTGTTATTGGCATCAAACCAATCTGTCGTATTCATACTCATAGAAATATCAGCTGCTATCAACATATTTCGAGCATTTTTAACCTTCTTCGCAGGTTTACCGATGTATTGCGGATTCGTTAATGCAGTTACAATACAAGCCCACGCAAGAAAGTTAATAGTATACTGAAACCACTTCCTCTTTAATACAGTCGCACTTTTTTGTGCTTTTAAGCCTGTTGCTTCCGTCAGTTCCTCAAATTTTGGATAGTACAATGCGTCTTTCTTTTGTCGATAAGCAGGCATTAACCACCATATAAGAATTGGCAGAGGAAGCAAAGCAAACATCCAGGGATATGCTAACTCATACATGATTTTTTATCCATTTAATTGCTGTATTAGCAAGTGAGGTTAACTGACCTTCTCTTATTGAATCATCTTTCATATAAGCAGCGTTCAATAAAAGGTCTTGGTCATTTTGATTAAATTTTATGTTGGAATGATCATTAAGGAAGTTGATCCAATCTTGTCCACTTAATTGAGCCACATTTTCTCTTTCATAAGTCGTTAATGCTACCCTTTTTAGAATTGTATTGATTTGGTATACTCCTTCATTTAGAGATTGTGATTGTGGATTTATCGTATTAATCTGTTGGATTGCTGTTCTTTTGTATGCATTTCCAAGATAGTTGAAATACATTTTTACAACTCCAACTAGCATTATAAGTAGAAAGATACCTCCAACGATATACCATCCAGGTGCAGACGGAGTCATGTCTACTTTTTCTGGAGGAATGAAATCCAGTACCTCATTGGCCAAACGTAGTGAATCTGTAGGCCAATTTGTAGTATCTTGAAGTATCATATTAATGATCTTTTAATAAGTCTCTTACCTGAATACTTGGTCTTTCTTTAGTATTAAAAGTAAGTAAAGGAATCCCGTATTCTGAAAATTGATTGACAAGCATTTCTTTCTCATTTTCAAAAGCAGTTTGTTGTTTACTTCGTGCTTTTTTCATGCTTGATTCTATTGAAACTTGATATTCGCTATTTGATAATGATACAGATCTTAAAGGAAGCTGACGTTCCCATTCATCTTCAATATGAAAGATGATAACATCATTATGTCTCTTTAAATTAAATATATGATGCAGTGTTTGATCAGAAATGCCTCTTAAGTCAGACATAATCACAATAAGGTAATCATGATTTACAGTGGTTCTGACTTTTTGCATAACACTTTCTAAAATCTGTGTTTTTGACTTTGGAGGTTGATGAGCATTAAGTTGCAAGTTGTATTGCTCAACAGTTTTCAACATTTGAAGAATCGCTGTGGTACTTCTTTGTGGTCGGATTTGCTGATATTGAGTATCACTAAATACAAAAGCACCAACTCTGTCACCAACATCTACAGTTCTCCAAGCACCAAGAGCGGCCAAATGAGCACAAACAGTAGATTTTAAATATTCCTGCGTACCAAAAAACATCGAAGAGGATTGGTCTACTACTAGTAGTACAGGTCTTTCTCGTTCTTCTGAAAAGACTTTCGTATGTGTTTTTTGTGTACGGGCAGTAACCTTCCAATCAATATTTCTAATATCATCGCCGGGAACATATTGGCGTACCTCCTTAAAGTCTAAACCTCTTCCTCTCATCGCAGACTTATGTCGCCCTGCAAGAAGAGACTGAACCTTATATTTAGGTAAGAAGCTAAAACCGGATGCTTCAAACTGCATACCATGCAATTCATTTAGAGAAACATATCCCGAAGTATTTTCTTGAATTGATTTGCTCATAGCAGTAAGAATTAAGCGACAGCTACTTTGCTGATCAATTCATCAATAATCTGTTCTTTTGTAATTCCTAAGGCATTGGCTTCAAAACTACTTACAATTCTATGACGGAATACATCTTTGATTACCTCTTGAATGTCTTCTGGTTTAACAAAATCACGTCCACTTAACCACGCCTGTACTCTTGCCACTTTATCCAAAGCAATCGTGGCTCTTGGTGAACATCCTACATCGATCCATTTCGCTAAGTCTTCACTGTATCTTTCAGGTGTTCTTGTCGCGTAAACTAATGCGACAATATATTTTTCAATAGCTTCTGAAACATGTACTTCTTGTACTTCTGCTCTAGCATCAAAAACAATTTCCTTAGGAAGCTTCTCTATTTCTTTCTTTTCTTTTTTAATTCCTGCTAATTTTTCCTCACCACGTACCAGACGTAATACTTCTAACTCTGCTTCTTCTGAAGGGTAATTAACAATAACATGCATAAGGAAACGGTCCATTTGAGCTTCTGGAAGAGGATAAGTTCCTTCTTGTTCAATAGGGTTTTGAGTTGCCATCACAAAAAATGGTTTTGGTAATTCATAAGTATTACCCGCCACTGTTACTTGTCTTTCTTGCATGGCTTCCAATAATGCCGATTGCACTTTTGCTGGTGCACGGTTAATCTCATCCGCTAATATTAAATTATTGAAGATTGGTCCTTGTTGGAAAACAAAGTTTTCATCTCCAGAACTTTGGTATATTTCAGTACCTGTGATATCAGAAGGCAATAAATCTGGAGTAAACTGAATTCTACTTAATCCTAAGTCCATATTTTGAGCAAGACTGTTAATTGCTCTAGTTTTGGCTAAACCCGGTAGACCTTCTAGCAATAAGTTACCATCAGAAATAAGGCAGGAGATAATTCGGTTTACTACTTTTTCTTGACCGATAATGGATTTTGATATCTGCTCTTGTAGTTTTTTTATTGATTCTAATGCTGTCACGATAATATTTTTTTGATGTACGGTAATAATCTATTCTAATGAAATAGTAAATTGTAATAATAAATGTTTGTTGTTAAACAAAATAACGGTTTAAATTCAAACACAGTTGTTTCATTAAGAATTATTATTCCATTGGTTGAAAAGAGAATACTCAAATTTATTAGTTGATGGGATGGATTTAATGAGAAAAACGCTCATTTTAAAACCTTAGGTATTTTACCTAATAAAAATGCTTGCTCACTAAAAGTTAGTGATTTAATACCAAAAACAATTACTGAGCATCTAATAAATTGGTATTCTTTACGACTACTTTCTAGAAAATAAATTTTATACCCGAATAGATGATATATTCATTATTGTATAAGTCATATTCAGGTTCGCAATAGATGTAACTCGTAAAAGCTTTCGATCTTACAGTGTGTCCTAAACCAATACCAACAGGAATTTCATGTACACCAGTTTGAGTATTGAACAGCATTCTTGGGTGAGTTCTAATTTCCCAATTACCATTAGGAGTGAATTTATAATAAGCACCATACTGAGCCTCAATTGTACCATTTGATTGATAAGTAAAGAGCTCAACAAATTTCCACTTTTGATTCATTTGTACACCTACGAAGTTAACACCAATAGCATTTCCGTTTACTCTCGAATTGGATACTACTACACCAAAACCTGTCTGTACTTTCCAATCTTCGTTATTTTTAGCAAAGTCAAATACTCTCGATACCATAAAGCTTGATGAACCATAATATACTTGCCCATCATAAGGTTTTGTATAATCTACGGCTGCTCGAATAAACCATTTACTTGTAGTATAATTAACAATATTCTGAAGTTCTACTTTATTAGGTTTGAATCGCCCAATTTGGTAGGCATTTAGTCCTTTAGACAGTGGATTACTTGCGTCCACTTCCTCTTCAAGAGGTAAAACAGCGGTTGAATCTTGACCAAGCGAAAAGCTATAACTGATAACAGATAAAACAAGGGTAAATAAAATTCTCTTATACATACTTTATTTTTTGATTGATGATAGTACAAAAGTAATTTCAATATGTTTAATATTAAACAATATATTGTTATCAACCATAACATTTTGTTATATCAAGAACTTATTAGATTAGGGAGGAAAATTAATTGGAGTGAATAACAATTTTCATCATTTTGTTGTTCATACACTGACACCAAGACGCTATTTCACCTATGAAAATATTACTTACTGGCTCAACAGGTTACATTGGTAGAAGACTACTTCCATTATTAGTAGAATCAGGACATGAAGTAATTTGTGTTTGTAGAGACCCAAGAAGATTTGATTTTGAAGACTTTGATTATTCTTTCCTAGATTCCGTTACTGTTGTAAAAGGTGACTTATTAGACGCGAAATCCTTAAGTCATATTCCCAAAGATTTTGATGTTGCTTATTACTTAGTCCATTCAATGGGAAACTCGTTTTCTGCATTTGAGGATATGGAAAAAAGAGCAGCCTCAAATTTTAGAGACTTTATTCAACAGACCCATTGTCAGCAGATTATATATTTAGGTGGAATTGCCAACTGTACAAAACTATCTAGACATTTACAGTCTAGGGTAGAGGTGGAAAGTATCTTAGGAGAATCAGGTTGTGCGTTAACTGTCCTACGAGCAGCAATTATTATTGGTTCGGGTGGAGCTTCTTTTGAAATTATTCGTGATTTGGTAGAGAAGTTACCCGTAATGGTAGCTCCAAAATGGCTATTAACTAAATGTCAGCCTATAGCCATAAGAAATGTGATGGATTATCTAATGGGTGTGATGCTCAAAGAAGAAGCCTACAATAAAGTCTTTGATATCGGAGGTAAAGATGTTCTCAATTATAAGGAGATGTTACTTCAGTTTGCCAAGGTGAGAGGATTACAAAGACGAATACTTGTTGTACCTGTTTTTACACCTAATTTGTCCTCGTATTGGTTATATTTTGTAACATCAACGACGTATTCTTTAGCCAGAAGTTTAGTAGAGAGTATGGGGAATGAAGTCATCTGTAATGATAAAGAAATACAAAGTATAGTACCTGTTAAACTACTTACCTATGAAGAGGCTTTAGATAGTGCTTTTCAGAAAATTGCTCAAAACGAAGTGGTATCTAGCTGGAAAGAATCCATTAGTGGTCCGGTGAGGGAAGACTTTTTAGATCTAATTCAAGTACCCAAGTATGGTTGCTTTGTTGATTTTCGAAAGTTTCCAATCGAAAGACCTGTTGATGAGGTACTGGATAATGTTTGGGCAATAGGTGGTGAGAGAGGCTGGTATTACGGAACTTGGCTGTGGAAGATAAGAGGGTTTATGGATAAACTCGTTGGGGGAGTTGGTTTAAGAAGAGGTAGAAGAAGTCAATTTGATTTAAAAACTGGAGAGGCCTTAGATTTTTGGCGAGTGATTCTTGCAGATAAAAAACATAGAAGGTTACTACTCTTTGCTGAAATGAAATTACCTGGAGAAGCATGGTTAGAGTTTAGAGTAAAGAATAAAGATGGACAACAATGGTTAGAACAAAAGGCAACATTCCGTCCCTTAGGAGTGTGGGGAAGATTGTATTGGTACCTCGTATTTCCATTGCATATGTTCGTATTCCCAGGGATGGCAAAGAATATCCTAGCCTATTCTAAATAGTTGATTTTAAACTAAAAACTATAAATAATTATCTGTTTTCATATTTAACAATTTATTAACATAATATTTTTTCGATAAGTGTATGTCTAGACACTTACATCTTTTTTAAGAGTGATGACTATACACTTGTATTTCTATCTATTGATTTATTGATTCAATTTAGAATAAAATATAATAAAGTGTATTTTATGTCATTTATAATATTCTGTTCATTTGGACTTTAATTGTACTTTGGTCCTATAATATATCGAAACTTTATTCCACCTTTGTCGTGTAATAAAAATGAAAACAAAGTAAAATTAAAAACAATAAGAACTATGAAAACGCAACAAAATACAATCATTACACACACAGTTACAGGTTATCCAGTAATCATCAAAACAGTAAAATAATTAGTTAATCATTAAACTTTTAAAATCATGAAAAACAGAACAAACACAATCGTTACTTACACTGCAACAGGTTACCCAGTAATCGTAAAAACAGTAAAATAATTTATCAATTAAAGAATCAATAAAATGAAATCACAAGAAAATATAATCATAACACATACCGTGACAGGTTATCCAATAATTATAAAATCAACAAAATAACAATTATGAAAAATTTAAAGAACACAGTACTTACGTACACAGCAACAGGTTTCCCAGTTTTAATCCCTGTAAATAGAAACAATGAAACAAAGAAAACTGAAGTAAAAGAGATAAAAGGTAATGTAAAGCAATCTGCTTAAGCATTACTTTTACAAGTAAGAAAAAAGACGCGATGGCCATAAGGCCTTTTTTTATGCCCTAAACTTTCTAACTAAAACCAGATATAAAAGATTTTCTCATTATGTTTGAAAGTAGAATTTTTAAGAAATATCACTTGACAAGCAAATGACACTAGAAGAAGTACAGAAAGTAGTCGACGAATGGATCAATACTACAGGCGTTAGATACTTTAATGAATTAACGAATACAGCCATCTTAATGGAAGAAGTGGGAGAAGTAGCCCGCATTATGTCTAGAAAATATGGCGAACAGTCTTTCAAAAAATCAGATGAAGAGGTAGATCTCGGAGATGAAATGGCAGATGTTCTATTTGTATTAGTATGTTTAGCCAATCAGACAGGCATTGATTTAACTGAAGCATTGAAAAAGAATCTTGAGAAAAAATCAATTAGAGATGCTGATAGACATAAAAATAACGATAAGCTTAAATAAAAAAAGACCATTTAATTCATCGGAGTTAAATGGTCTTTTTTATAAGGTAAGGGTTTACTTATGCTAATTGCATTTTATTCTTTTTCTTCCCTTTCCCTTTTTTATTTCTTTTGAACCACCAAACTAAGAATCCAGTTACTGGAAGAGTGGTAGCAATTAAACTGCAAATACAATAGATCCATCTACCGAATGTACCAAAGTAGTAGCCAATGTGTAAAGACTTTGCATGTATCCTCATTTGTCGACCAAGAGTATAATCTTCAAATGCAATATGAGAGTTTGGTTGGTGATCAGTGTTGAACGTTACTTTTCGACTTTGCCCATAAGAGAAAAAAGTTTCCCCTGCTGCTTTTGATACTGTATATACGGCTTGTTTTTTATTTGGGAAACTGATAGAATATCCACCTTCTTCCGGATAAATAGTATCTACGAAATCCATCTTATCTTGGAAAGACAAGTATTGATTCTCTGAATCTATTTTGTGAGGCTGATTGTCCTCTTTAGAAGGTAGCTTTCCATCAAAAAGTAAGTAAACACCATCGTTATACCATGAAAAACTCCAACACAGACCAGTGATGCACATTATGATGGAAGGGATAAGTACATAGAATCCCCACGTATTGTGCATATCATAGTTGACTCTCTTTTTAGAGGCTCCCCATTTTACTGTTAACCCTTGCTTAAGTTGCTTCATTTTACTTGGCCACCATAAGATTAAACCAGTGAAACAAAGTACTAGAAAGATAATAGTGGAGACTCCAACAATCATTTTACCAATATCTCCTGCTAATAACCATCTGTGTAGCTTGAAATTGAACATAAAGAATCCTTTCAAAGAAGAGTTTTCACTTCCTAAACTTTCTAAAGTATATGGGTTAACATATTCAGATAATCTACCTCTTCTTCCTCCTTTGTGACCTTCTGGAACATATGAGATTTTATATGCTTTTTCTAAATCATTAGGTATACTAATAGAGGAGATATTATGCTTTGGATGACTAGTCTCAAAACTCTTTTTTATATCTTCAACTGTGTGGGCATCACCTTGAGGGGTAACAGTTAATACCTCAGAGTTGAAAATACCATTGATGTCTTTTTCAAGGGCAAGAATACCACCTGTTAGGCAAACAATTAGGATAACTATACCACTGATTAAGCCTAACCATAAATGGATTTGATGAAGTAGTTCTTTAATTAATTTCATTGATTTTGATCGATATGCTGTCATGAAGTGCAATTATATAGATTAATTCTAAATAAGATGATTGACTTTTCTCAAGGTTATGAATCGTTAACATAATGTGAGATGTTATTTTAGTAGATCGTTAATCAATGATAAAAAGAAAGGCAATAAAGAGGTTCGTTCTCCTTATTGCCTGATATAAAAATCAAATATTTTGAATCTATTTGTTCCAGATTTCCCAAGAAGCTTCTGCTTGACCAATCAACATTTCAAGTCCATTTTTAGCATGCCCACCATTAGTAATTCCTTGTTTCATGAATTCTGTCTCAGCTGGGTTATACACTAAATCATAGAAGTAATGGTTTTCTGTTGTTGCATGATAAGGTAATTGAGGAGCAATACCTTCTTTAGGATGCATGCCTAGTGGAGTAGTATTAACTACTAAAGAATGTTCTTTATATATATCTTCAGTAACATCATCATAAGAAATACTGTCTTTTGATGCTTTTCTTGATACCGAAATAAAAGGGATCCCCATATCTTCTAATGCCACTTTTACAGCTTTAGAAGCACCACCAGTACCTAATACAAGTGCCTTAAAATTAGTATGAGGTAAGAACTTCTCTAATGAACTTCTGAACCCATAGTAATCAGAGTTATAACCAGTAAGTGTCCCATCTTTTTCAAACTTAATAACGTTGGCTGCACCAATTTTACCAGCAGAAGCGGGATCTAGGCGATCTAAAAATGGTAGTACTTGTTCTTTGTAAGGAATAGTTACATTAAGTCCATTTAAGTCTTTTTCGTCTAAAAGTTGAGCTAGTTTTTCAATATGATCTAATTCGAATAGTTCGTATTGACATCCTTCAATATTCTCTTTCTCATATTTTTCAGTGAAATATTTTTTTGAGAAGGAATGTCCTAAAGGATAGCCTATTAATCCGTATGTTTTCATCTTTCAACTGTTTGTGAGCTACAAATTTAAAGATTGCACTATAAAATGTCTTGTTTTTGAGAGATCATAGATAAAAATTTTGAAATAGTGTTTTATAACCCTCCAATTCTATTGAAATAAGAGTGATGAATGAATAAGAATTAGGCTTAGGTATTTTACCTAATGTTTTCGATTAGGTTTTCTACTCATCTATAAGGAGGTCTAATCTGCCACCTTTGTAATGTGATCGATGATCATATCAACAAAAAAGTTCTCTCAAATAAATTAAGAAAACCTTATGAAACGATTTAACTTATTTATCACTACTGTATTGTTATTTACCTCTCAATTAATGGCACAAAAACAACCGAACATACTTGTCATTTTTGGTGATGATATCGGGATGTTTAATATCAGTGCTTATAATGATGGAATGATGGGGTATAAAACTCCCAATATTGATAGAATAGCCAATTCAGGAATCAGATTTACTGATAGCTATGCACAAAACAGTTGTACAGCCGGTCGTTCTGTGTTTTTAACGGGACAAAGTGCGAAAAGAACAGGTCTTTCCAAAGTAGGTTTACCAGGTGATGATTTAGGATTACAAAAAGAAGATCCAACTATCGCAGAAATCCTAAAAGATATGGGATATACTACAGGACAATTTGGTAAAAACCACTTGGGTGATAAAGATGAATTCCTTCCAACAAATCATGGTTTTGATGAATTCTTCGGTAACCTTTACCACTTAAATGCAGAAGAGGAGCCAGAACATCCAGATTATCCAAAAGATCCTGCTTTTAAAGAAAGATTTGGTCCTAGAGGTGTTATCCACTCTTATGCTGATGGTCGTATTTCTGATACAGGTCCATTGACAAAGAAAAGAATGGAAACAGTAGATAGAGAATTCTTAGCTGCTTCTTTAGATTTTATCGATAAAGCACATGAAGAAAAAGAACCTTTCTTTGTATGGTTCAACTCTACAAGAATGCATGTGGTTACCCACCTTACAGAAGAGGCAGACGGTAAAACAGGGCAAGGTATCTATGCTGATGGTATGGTAGAGCATGATGGCCACATAGGTCAGCTACTAGATAAATTAGATGAATTAGGAATTACTGAAAACACTATCGTAGTGTACACGACGGATAATGGAGCAGAAGTTTTGTCATGGCCTGACGGTGGTATGATTCCTTTCCGCGGAGAGAAAAATACTACTTGGGAAGGTGGTTTCAGAGCACCGATGATGGTCAGCTGGCCAGGAACTATTAAGCCTCAAGTATCTAATGAAATTATTTCCTTAGAAGATTGGATGCCTACATTGATTGCCGCAGCAGGTGATGATCAAATTAAAGATAAATTATTAACTGGTCATAAAGCAGGTGATATGACGTACAAAGTTCACCTAGACGGTTACAACTTCATGCCTTATTTCTTAGGTAAAGAAGCAAAAGGTCCTAGAGAAGATTTCTTCTACTTCACTGATGGTGGAGATCTTTCAGCAGTTAGGATTGGAGATTGGAAATTTATGTTCTCTATCCAAGAACATGAAGGATTGGATGTGTGGATCAAGCCTTTCACTAAATTAAGAGCTCCGATCATCATCAACTTGAGAAGAGATCCATTCGAAAGAGCTATTGACGAATCAGGATATACAGATTTCTTTATAGAGCATATGTTCTTGATGGCTCCAACCGTAGAGAGAGTAAAAGAATACATGGGAACTTTTAAAGAGTTTCCTCCAAGACAAGCGGCAGCTTCATGGGTAGAGTAAGTATGTAGATTTTCAAAATCTGAAAGGAACTTCAATTACGGAGTTCCTTTTTACTTGAAGAAGAAAATGACTCTCCCCAAAGATTAGTTAGTCTATGTTTATATAGCTAAGTATTTTACCTAATTCTTCCTGTTAGGTTTTCTTCTCACTGATATCAAACCTCAATAGGATTACTTTGAACTATGATAAATTAATCTCTCATTAATTAAAAATCAATCAAATTATCTCATTATGAAAGCCATACTATCTCTACTTTATACTTTAGTTTTTCATCTTTTTATTCAGAATATGGGAATTGCCCAAAGTATTGAATTGGATAAAAGCATTGGTCGAGAATATGCCAATAAAGTCATTCAAGAAATAGGCGTATATCAGGATAAAGCATTAACAGATTATATCAACAGTGTAGGGCAACACCTTGTTGATCAATTAGAAAATAAGCAGTTTGATTATGAGTTTCGAATTGTACCTGAAGTGGAGCCAAATGCTTTCGCTTTACCTGGAGGATATGTTTTTATTACGACAGGTTTATTATCGATTATTCAGACAGAGGATGAACTGGCAGGGATCTTATCACATGAAATAATACATGCTCATAATAGACATTCTATAGCTCAAATGAAAAAAGGAATTTTACCAAAGCTGTTAGAATTACCTGGCGATTTATTAGGTGTGATAAATAAAGACTTAGGAACATTTTTTAATGCTCCCATCAGATCAACAAATGCACTTTATATGGCTTCATATGGTAGAAAAAAGGAAACTGAAGCAGATTTAGAGGGTATGGAACTCTCCTTAAAGGCAGGGTATAATCCAGAATCCTTAAAAGATATATTACATAGAATGACAGAGGTTGTAGCATTAATAACTGGCGAGTCTGAAAGTAAAAGTTATTTCAATGATCACCCTTATACACCGGATAGGGAAAGCAAAATTTCTTTACAGGCTTCTTTTATGATTCAGAATAAAGACTACCATAACAAGAAGAATTATCATACTCAGATTGATGGGTTATTATTTGGTAGAAGTGCCACTTATGGAGTCTTTAATGGGAATATATTTATGCACCCAACCTTATCAATAAAAGTCGAGTTACCAGATCAATGGTTGCTAGTGAATGAGAAAGAGTTTGTAGGTGCTTATAGCCAAAATCAAAAAGAAGGAATTGTAATCACATTAGAAAAAGATCAAAATGATGTAATGGAGTCAGTCTTGGCTTTTTCAGATAAGTTGACTGATAAAGAGAAGACATGTATTGTGGATAAAGGGTACTTTCCTCATCATGAAAAGGACGGTTATAGTCTGTCTTTTAAGTCTTCTGATAAATCTAATGAAAGCTATGTTCACCTAGGATGGGTAAGTGTAAATAATAGAATCTATAAAATCAGTAACTTTTCTTCTTCACCAGCAAAAGAGGTTTTTATGGATGTTATCACTTCGTTAGGTGATTTAACAAGTGAAGAAAAATTGTCTATACAAACGCAGAAGATTGCTATTGTGAAAGCCAAGAAAGGTGAAACCCTAGAACAGCTTTGTCAACGAACAAATAATAGTTTTCAATTGCTATTGATTGGGTTTCTGAATGACAAAAAACGAGAGCAAACCTTAGTAGAAGGTGAAAATATTAAAGTGATTCAGAAGTATCCATATACTACTGAAACGTCGATAGATTATACCGTTAGAATAGCAGAATAAAGATAGATTATACAAATGTGAGTAGAATGGTAGACTTGTTAGTACAAGTATCGGTCATGTAGAAGACTGTTGCCTTCAGTGAGGGTATAGAGTTGGGTAATGATAGTAGTAATAATTTATTTGGGTATAGATACTTTGTACTACAAAATAAAGGGAGGATATATTGTATCCTCTTTTTTGGGAGGTTGCCTTAGGTAAATTACCTAATTGACTCATTTAGGTATCTCTACAATATAGAAAAGTGGTAGTTGTTGCACCTTTGTATTGTAAGAAAAAAACATCTCTCTATTTATCAATCATTGCAATATGAATAATATAAAACAATCGTCTAACACGAAAAACTACGATCTATTCAACATCAAAAAAGAAATCTCAGGTTTAGTGGATGATTTCTTATTAGAAAATGAAATTAACCTAGTCGATCGTATCACAAGCTTTGAAAAAAGAAGTAATGTGGTATTGAAAAAGAAACAAAATTTCGAAGAGGAAAGCTTTGACCTTCTCACAAAGCAAATTGATAAAATTTTCAACGACATCCGTTATCAGATTATGACCAATATTATGAATGATGAAGCATTATCTGAAAGCCAAAAAGAAATCAAATTACAACGTTCTTTATTGGATGTATTTCAACTACAAAATATGGTCGAAGAAATGTTATTAATGATTTCTATTCACCTGGAAGAAATGAATGGAGATACTAAAAGCTATCTGACAAAATCGTCTAGCGTTGGAGAAACCTTTGTTTCTAAGATCACAAGTTTAACCTCATCAGTATTTAATTAATCATTGAATTTCAATCATTTAAAATTTATAAATCTCTACAATCATGAAAGTCTCAAAATCATTAAAACATTGGTATTTATTTCTTTTATCAGGAATATTATTAGTTGGTACTGGAATTATCACTTTCTTTTATCCATTAGAAAGTTACTTAGTATTATCTGTATTTTTTAGCATTACTTTTATTTTAACTGGAATGTCCGATATCATATTTTCTATTATCAATAGGAACGTATTGAGAGGTTGGGGATGGTCCTTGTTCTGGGGTATTATTAATACTTTATTAGGCGTATTTTTAATTCAGAATCCGTCGATATCAGTAGCCACATTGCCCATGTATGTCGGGTTTACCTTCTTGGTAAGGTCTATTGGTGTATTGTCTTACTCAGAATTATTAAAAAGTTTTGGAATTATTGCCTCAGACCCTTTAACGATTCTTGGAGTGATTGGGCTCATTTTATCATTGGTATTGATATGGAACCCAATATTAGCAGGACTCACTATTGTTACACTAATGGGTGTGATATTCATCGTTACTGGAGTCTTTCAGATATCATTGTCCTTTCGATTGAAAAAGGCAAAAGAGGTGATTCAGAATAAAGTAGATTTAGAGTTAGTATAGCCAAAAAGGGAAGGTATTCATTAAATACCTTCCCTTTTTTATATCTCTTTTTGAGTAATACGTTGTAGCGTTTTTTCTACATCTTCTGAAAAGTTAAAGAGTGAAATGTAGGCATCAAACCCTAAAACTAAAATGGAATTGATCATTTGTTCTACTTGAAAGCAGTGAATGCCTATAATTTTTTTTCTTGGGTACTTTGACTTCACTAATAAATAAGCTTGCTCTACGGTTACGTTAATATCAAGTAAGTTGAAAAAAATATACCCTTCTTGATAGTCTTCTTTTAAGCTTTCAATCACTTCAAAGGAAAGACAGGAAATAGGAAACAACGCTAAAAGCTCTTCACTGAGCCGGTTGTTTATGGTATTATCGTTGCCAATTAAAATATGCATAGGTGATAGGTTTACTCACAAACCTAGTACATAAATTTTCTAGCTCTATTAGAGAATTACCTATTCTTATTCTACGTAGTTTTAAATGTCATCAAAGAGTTGCTTATCAATAGCATATAAAATTAATCCTGCTAAATTTTTGCTCCCTGTTTTATCAAGCAGGTTTCTTTTATGTGCATCTACTGTACGAATACTGATAAATAGCTCATCAGCAATTTCTTTATTGGTTTTCTCTTTTAGGATAAGGTGTAAAACATCTTTCTCCCTATCAGATAAAGGAACTTCTAGAGCTACTTGAGTTTTTTGAGGTTTTACTTTTCTGATATTATTAATTATCGCATTGGTTACTTCTGGAGAGTAATAAGTACCACCAGAGTGTACGATTTTAATACCATTAATTAGTTCTTCTTCCGAGCAGTTCTTAAGTAGGTATCCCATTGTCCCTTCAGCTAGCATTTTTTTAATATGCTGACTTTCTCCAAGCATTGTCAGGGCCATAAGTTTAATATGAGGGTATAACTTTTTTACATGTTGTACCAATTCTAATCCATCCATTTCAGGCATATTCACATCTGTAAGGAGGATATCAACATCGTTATCTTTTTCTAATATTTCTAGACACTCTTTTCCATGGTCAGCTTCTCCTACAATTTCAAAAGTAGTATCATCTAATAAGAAGTTTTTTAATCCTTCTCGGATCATTTTATGATCATCAACAAGAAAAAGTTTTATTGTACTCATGTCTGTATTTAAAAATCTTTTTTTATCTCAATTAGTAAAGTAGTTCCTCGACCTTCCTGACTTTCAATTTCAAGAAAACCATTAATAGCATCAAGTCTGTTTTTTATTCCTTTAAAACCTAAACCTGAGTTTTCTTTAACTACCTTTTTAGCATCAAAACCAATACCATTATCTTCTATGGTTAACATATAAATATCTTCATAACTCTTGAGTTGGATATCAACTTTTGTGGCTTTTGAATACTTAAATATGTTATTAATACCTTCTTGTAGAATTCTGTATAAAGTGACTTCTACTTGTTTATTCTGAATTTGATGCCCGTTAAAGTTATGGTAAAATTTGAAATCAATATGCTCTGTACTTTTATCTACTTCTGTGATTAAACTCTAAAAAGCAGAGATAATACCAAAATCTACGATTGCTTTTGGCATTAAACTATGGGCAACCGACCTACTTTCTGTAATTGATTTTTGAAGGTAATCATAACCTATTCCAAAAGTTTCTATTACTTCAGTCGGTAACTCACCAATACTTTTTCTTACTTTTTGGAAATTCAATGAAGAAACCGTTAGCGTTTGTTGTAAACCATCATGTATATCTTTAGATATTCTATTTCTTTCTATGTCCTCTGTGGTCATCACTGCATTTAGAATATCCTTTGCTTTTTGTTTAATTGATGTAATATCGGTGAAGGTACCAACTACTCTATCAGGGGTACCAGTATTGTCTCTAGACACTACTTTACCTTTGATTTGTACCCAAATATACTTTCCGAATTTATTTTTTAATCTGGCTTCTGTAATCAAACTACCCTCGTTGCTCTGAAGAATTAAATCCAAATAAGAGGCATCTTCTATTTTCTTAAGGTCATCCAGGTGAATACGATTTTGTATTTCTTCCCATGTTTCCTTAAACCCATAAGGTACATAACCTAGCATAGTGTATAACGCAGGACTGAATATCATACGATTAGATTTTACCTTCCAATCCCAAATACCATCATTAGAAGCTTCTAGTGCATATCTTAGCTGTTCCTCTCGATCGGCTATCTTTTGAGATCGCTCGATGACTTTTTCCTCTAGATTTTCGTTCAGTTCATTCAGTTCTATAACTTGCCCTTCAATAATTTTCTTCTGCTTTCTTGTTAATCGAACTCTGTTAATGGCAAAAATTGTAAACATTGTCACTAAAGATAAGATGATGATTAATGCGGTCTTCTGATTTTTAGATTGAATGAGTTTTTCCTGTTGTATTTGTTGCTGACTTGCATAATTTAGACTATCTGATAAAGCTCTTTTTTCATTTTCATACTTATACTGTTGATGCAAAACTTCCTTTTGAGTTTCGAGGTTATGAACGCTATCTTTTGAAGTGACAAAAAGTTCAAAAGCCTTTAAAGCTTCAGCACTATTATTTTGCATTTTATATATTTCATAGATCTTTTCAGAAATATCTTTTGTTTGCTCAAGATCTGTCTCTTTAGCAATCTTCAATCCCTTTTTGTAATAAATCAGTGCTTTTGAATTATTCCCTTTTAGCTTATAGTAATTACCGTAAGCTTTATTACAAAGTGTTATTCCTAATTGATTACCTAGTTTCTTATTTATTTTTAAAGCATCATTAATAGTTGCCAAGGTGTTCTCAGTTTCATTCAACTTCACCTGAAGAAAAGCTAAATGAACCAAGATATGAGCTTCCGAGTTTTTATCATCAATCTCTTTGGCTAAAGCTAGACTTTCTTCTAAAATCGGTAATGCTTTTTCATATTGATCCTCATTGGAATAGCCTAACCCCAAGTTCAATGTGTTATTTAAAATACCGGCTTTATCTCCTAGCTTTCTTCTAATTTCAAGACTTTTATTAATGTACTCTTCATACCTTTCAAAATCATTCAGATCGAAATAAATATTGGCGATATTAGAATAGGCAAAAGCGTTAGAGTAATCGTCTCCATTTTTTTCGTTTATTCTTACTGCTTGGAGATACAATTCCATTGATTGGATAAGGTCGCCCTTTCTGAATTTTAATACTGCAAGGTTCGTTAATGGAGCACTTCTTTGGTCACCTGCAGCCATATATAACGAATCGCATTTCTTTAGATTCTTCTCTGCTCTTTCATAATCTTTCTGAATAACATTAATGATTCCGATATTATTCATCACATCACCCATCAGAATATTATCATTTAAAATAGAAGATCTCGCATAACTTTTTTGATAATAATCAATTGAAGTTTCATATTCTCCTCTAGCATAATACACCGTCCCAATACCTTGAAAAGAGGAGGCGACCAATAAACTATCCTCCGCTTTTCTTCCTAGAGTAATCGCTTGACCATAAATTTCTTCGGAGTCATCATACTCTCCTTTTCTATATAATGTTTTCGCCTTCAGGTTTAAGGCTTTTGCTTGGTAATTTAACAGATTACTTTCCAAAGCATACTGAAACCCCATTTCAGAAAGTATTAATACACTATCTGAATTCGTTTTTGCCATTTCACCTCCGAATTGAATAAGAGCTTCCAAACGTGTGGTATCTTCTGCTTTTAGGTCAGTCCAAATATCCCACAAAGAATCCGTCTCTGTCTGACAAATTGATACATTTGACATAAACAGCAGTAGAATGCTTATCAAGGAATATTTGTTTATCCAATTCATACTAAAAGTTCTTATTAATTTCTACCAAAATTGTCGTTCCTCTCCCTTCTTTACTTTCTACTTCTAAGAATCCATCGATAGCATCCAATCGGTTTTTCATGCCTTTAAATCCCATACCTGACTCTTCCTTCAATATTTTTTTGGCATCAAATCCTACTCCATTATCCTCAATAGTCAGCATATATATATCTTCATAATTTTTTAATTGGATATCTACTTTTGTCGCTTTAGAATACTTAAATATGTTATTGACACCTTCTTGAAGAATACGGTATAAGGTCAATTTTACTTGTTGGTTATTTATTTGATGCTCACCAAAATTATGGAAGAACTCAAATTCGATTGTATCAGCACTTTTATCTACCTCGTATATCAAGTCTTCAAATGCTTTGATTATTCCAAAATCAACAATTGCCTTAGGCATTAAGTGATGAGCAACGCTTCGACTTTCTGTGATCGACTTTTGAAGGTAATCATAACCTATATCAAAAGTTTCTATTACTTCAGCCGGTAACTCACCAATACTCTTTTTTACTTTTTGGAAATTCAATGAGGATACCGTTAGCGTTTGCTGTAAACCATCATGTATATCTTTGGAGATTCTATTTCTTTCTATATCCTCCGTTGTCATCACCGCATTCAGAATATCCTGTGCTTTTTGTTTAATTGATGTAATGTCAGTAAAAGTGCCAACCACTCTATCAGGATTTCCACTAGTATCTTTAGACACTACTTTACCTTTGATCTGTACCCAAATATACTTTCCGACTTTATTTTTTAATCTGGCTTCTGTCACCATATTTCCCTCTTTGGTTTGAAGTATTAAATCGAGGTAAGAGGCAGTACCTATTTTCTTTAGATCATCTGGATGGATACGATCTTGAATCTCTTCCTGTTTCTCTTTAAACTCATAAGGTGCATAACCTAGCATCGTGAATAATGCAGGACTGAATATCATATGGTTCGATTTTATATTCCAATCCCAAATACCATCATTAGAAGCTTCCAATGCATATCTAAGCTGTTCCTCTCGGTCGGCTATCTTTTGTGATCGCTCGATGACTTTTTCTTCTAGATTTTCATTCAGCTCATTCAGTTCTACAACTTGCCCTTCAATGATTCTTTTTTGTATTCTTGTAAATCGAACTCTATTGACTGCAAAAACAGTAAACATTGTGACCAAAGTCAATATGATAATTAAAGCTGTTTTCTGATTTCTTGATTGGGTTAATTTCTCTTGATGAATCAGTTGCTTATTTGCGTAATTCAGACTGTCTGATAAAGCCCTCTTTTCATTTTCATATGTATATTGTTGATGCAAAACATCTTGTTGACTTTCTAGATTTAATACACTATCTCTAGTTTCAATATAAATTTCGTAGTTTTTTAAAGCCTTTTGACTTTGTCCTAGTGTTGAATAGATTTTATATAACTCTTTTGAAAAATCTCTAGTTTGTTCAATTTCTAATCCTTCAGCTAGCGTCATAGCTTTATTCACATAATAGAGAGCTTTATCATAATTTCCTTTCTTCTTGTAATAGATACCATAACTATAGTAACAGTTTGCAATCCCTTTTTTATTATCTAATTTTTTATTGATCTCTAAAGTCTTATTGATCATCTCCAGAACTTCTTCTAATTGATCGGTTCTTAATTTTATCAGTACTTTATTGATAAGAATATTACTGATGGAAAGTTTACGGTCTAATTCTAAAGCAATCGATAAAGCTTCATTATAATATTCTAGTGCTTTATCATATTCTTTCTTTTTATTATAGAAAATACCAAAGCCAGATAAACACCTTAACATCCCTGCTTTATCATCAATTCGTTTTCTAATATCATAGCTTTTCTGAGTATATTTTAGGTAATTTTCATCGTCTTTAAGTTGAGAATAGGTATTAGCAATATTCATATAGGTGTATGCAATAGAATAGTCATTCTTCTTTTTCTCATTAATTTTTAATGCTTCAAATTGTAGTTCGACCGCCGCTCCAACATCTCCTTTTCTTGATTTTAATATTGCTAGGTTATTTAGTGGTGCACTTCTCAGAATTCCAGCTTCAGTATAAAGTTCGTGACATCTTTTTAGGTTCTTCTCCGCTTCTTCATAGTCTTTTTGGATCAGGTTGATTATGCCAATATTGTTCATCACATCAGCCATACGAACTTTATCATTTAGTAATGAAGAAATAGCGTAACTTTTCTTGTAATATTCTAATGTAGTATCATATTCTCCTCTGGCATAATAGGTAGACCCAATGCCATAAATTGCTCTTGAAACCGACAAACTATCTTTGGCTTCTCTAGCTAAAATTAATGCTTCATTAAATGTATTTTCAGCTTCAGTATATCGCCCTTTTCTATACAAAGCTTTCCCCCTTATAACTAAGGCTGAGGATTGGTATTTTATTAGATTTTTTTCACTTGCAAATTGATAACCTATATCTGATATTGTGAATACGCTATCTGTATTCTTTTTAATTATTTCTCTACTATGTTCGAATAATGCTTCTAGGCGAGTGGTATCCTCTCGGTTAATATCAGTCCATACATTCCATAAAGAATCGACCTTGTTTTGTCCGAAGGCAAAACTAAAATTGAATATCAAGAAGATACTTATGAAAATATTTTTGTTCATTCTTTTCATATTAAAAGTTCTTATTGATTTCGATTAATAATGTCGTTCCTCTACCCTCTCTACTTTCCACTTCTAGGAAACCATCAATAGCATCGAGTCGATTTTTCATCCCTTTAAAACCAAGTCCCATATTCTCTTGCATCACTTTAGATACATCAAATCCAACCCCATTATCTTCAATAGTGAGCATGTAGATATCCTCATAATTCTTGAGTTGAATATCCACTTTTGTTGCCTTTGAGTACTTAAAAATATTATTGATCCCTTCTTGGAGAATTCTATAAAGTGTAATTTCTATCTGATGATTTTCGATTTGATGCTCTTCGAAATTATGGAAAAACGAAAATTGTATTTCCTCACTACTTTTATCAGCTTCAGTAATTAAACTATCACAAGCGGATATGATCCCGAAGTCAGTAATTGCCTTTGGCATTAAACTATGGGCAACCGATCTACTTTCTGTAATTGATTTTTGAAGATATTCCCAACCTGTTTCAAACTTGTCGATAATATTATCTGACAATGTTGAGATATTCTTTTTTACGGATTGAAAGTTTAAAGAAGAGATCGTAAGCGTTTGTTGTAACCCATCATGAATATCTTTAGAAATACGTTGCCTTTCATTGTCTTCAGTTTTAATGATCGCTTCTAAGATTTCTTGAGTTTTTCGTTTTTTCTCAGTGATATCAATATAAGTACCCACAATACGTTGGGCATTGCCCTCTTTATCTCTTTCTACAATCTTCCCTTTTATGGCAATCCAGAGTTGTTTTCCATTTTTGTGATAGAATCTGAAATCTTGATCTTCGAAATTATCCACCTTCTTTTGTTGGATAGAAGTAGCAAAATAATGTTGCCATTTCTCTTGGTCATTAGGGTGGATAAATGGGGAAATGCCTTTTGTAGGATCACAGGAATCAGAGTTATATCCTAAAATATTTAATGCCGCTTCGTTGATCACCAACTGATCAGAAGTAATATGATAATCCCAAATACCATCTTTTGATGCTTCTAGGGCATATTTTAATCGTTCTTCACTTTCGGTCAACTCATCATAAAGTAGGGTTAATTGTTCTGTTCTTTCTTGTACAATATTTTCTAGGTTTTCATTGAGGTTTTGTAACTCAAAAGTTCTTTGATCGACTTTTTGTTGTAGTATTCTTTTTTGATTTTCTATAGTATTTATTCTCCATCTGAACAGGAGATAGACAATGATGCAAAGAAGAAATAAATACAAAAAGATGGCATAATTGGTTTTGTACCAATATTCTAACTTAATAAAATGATAGGTATTGGTTAGGTAAGTGTATTCGTTGTCTGCGTTTCTTATTCTTGCTTCGAAAGTATAATTACCAGCAGGTAAATTGTTGTAGTAGGCAATTGATCTACTGCCCATTTTTACCCAATCTTTGTCATATCCATTGAGCTTGTATTCAAAGAAGTGATTTCCTTCATGGGCAAAGTCCAATACGGATAAATGAAACTCAAGTTGCTTGTTATTTGCTTCAATTTGTTGAGGTAAGTTTATCTGGCGTTCTCCATCAATAAAGACATCACCAAGGAAAAGCTTGGATGGAGAATAATGAATTTTATCAGGAGAAAAAGTATAAATGTCATGTCTTGAAGATATATATACTTGTTCTTTGGTATCTAGACGAATGGGGTTTTGTCCACCAAAATGATATTCTTCATTTTCAAAGTGCCACCTAAACTTTACACCTTGATTGATAATCATTTTCCCATCCAGTTCAATAGGTGATATTTTTTGGAAATAAGGGTGTTCTCCATGTTTTAGATAAAACCATTTTCCAATTTTATCATTCATAGTTACCAACATACTCACATTCGATGGAAGGTTGCTTCTTGTATCGTATTTTACCGGAGAAGCATCTTTTCTTATATGTACAATTCCGCTACCGTATGTAGAAACCCAAAAGCTAGAATCCATATCATACGAGAATGTAAAAAGGTATTTTTTATCTAGGGTATTATTGGCACTGTATGGAATCATTTCTCCATCCTCAATAGTGAAAAGCCCTTTTGTTGAGGTGATCCACTCTTTACCTAATGCTTTATGGTATTCAATAAGAATATTTTTACTAAATATATTTACTGTTGATTGTTTATCTTTTCTGTAAACATCTTCTTCAAAATTGTAAATGAACTGTCCATTGTTGGTTTTGCAGAGAAAATTTATTGGCTTATCCACAATTTGTTGGCAAACTCTTAGTTTTTGATGAATCTCATCCAGTTCAAAACCTCCTTTATTGGTAGAAACATATAGTTTATTATCATGTGATGTTGATAAGCTGTTGATAGTTTTACCAATTTCTTTATCTAATACCAATTTTGTGATGATACCATCCTTTAATTCGAATAACCCATTTTGTCTACTTCCAATAATGACTCGATTTTTAAAATATACCATCACTTGATGGAAGATATTTTTAGCACTGTCATCCTCTTTAATCTTTGAGAAAGCAGTATTAGAAAAGTAATTTAAGCCCGTTCTAGTTCCTACCCATAAATTTTCATTTTTATCTAAATAACTACAGAATGTATTACTGTGTGTTATATCTTCTTTGTCGTAAAGTGATGATATTTTGTTGTTTGTAATTCTATGTAGTCCTAAACCAGCTGCCCAGATGGTACTATCTTTTTGTATACATATTTGATGGATTCGATTATCAAATGGACTATCCTTTTCATATAGAAGTTCTAGATGATCAGTATCCCAATCGTACTTATATATTTGTCCGAATAATCCTCCTATATAGAGTAAATTACCTAATGGCTTAATCGAAAAAATTCTAAAATTGAACTTCTTGGTTTTAATAACTTTTTCACTGTTTTTATCCCAAAGGTCAATGATTGCATGTGTCTTAAAAGATCGAAGACCATAGATCGTACCTTCTGTAAATGGGAAAATCTTAAATAACTTCTTATTATCTGTATAGTTATGAGTGCTAATAGTTCCATTGTCAAAGGATCTCAACTTATTGTGATGAACAAACCAAACTCTTCCATTTTGATCACTAAATAAACTATTTATTGTTTTAACCTTATCGCCGTTTTCTTCATAAACTTGTTTAACCTTTTGGTTGTCTAAGTAAAATAAACCTCGACGAGTGCAAAACCATACTTGGTTATTTGGAGTAACACAAACGTTACGTATTGATTCTGTTTCTATTATTGGGTCAGAAAAAAGATTGTATACTTTTGCTTTGGATCCATCAAACTTTAATAAGCCTCGGTCGGAAGCGATCCACATAAATCCAATAGAATCCTGAGTTATATCAAAGACTCTATCTACTGGTGTTTCTTCTATCTTATTCCAGCTTTTTCGCTCATAAAATTGAATAGGGGTAGTGGGGTCTAACCCTTGACTAAATAGTTGAAAGGGAAGAAGAAAAAGAATATATAATATAACTCTAGTAGAGCTCATGGAAGTAATTAGATAATAGAAATAGAGATTAGATTGAAGATAACAGTAAACATGTTGAATAAAAAGTAAAGGCGTTCTGTTGACTACCAATATTGATTTCTTTGGATAATATGGTGTATTGATAGACTCTTATTCAGAAAAAAGTTAATGAATCAGTTAAATGTAAATAAACTTTAATATCTTAAATCCACTGACTGATATGATCATATTAAAATAAAGTGAAAACACTTAGTTTATTCCCAATAACCTATTAACTGATCCTACTTAAATAATTATCCTCAAGAATGAATTCAGTAAGAGTTTATTCAAAAAAGTTATCCCATCACTAATGCTTTTGGGTGTTCATCTACGTTTATTTTCTTTGTTAATCACCATTCATCAATTTGGGTTATGTTGATGTAATATACTGTCTAATTTAATTAATGAAACCATTCGATATATATCATTTATTCGACAAGTTATCAATAGCCATCTTTGTCTTGAGGCTAACTAATGCTGAGAAAAGAGAGTTTTTGATTGAAATGGCAAATGAAGAAAATAAAAAAGCCTGTGGAATAGATATAAAACAATTTGTAGGCACAACTTTAAGAGAAAGTTTCCCTGGAGTGTATGATATAGGATTACCAGAAGGATATTATAAATGTGTTAGTGAGCAAATTGTAATTGATCTAGGAGAATTTGAGTACGGTGAACATGGTATTCCTCCACAGACTTATGTCATAAAAGCGACACCACTTTCTTCTGATCAATTAATGGTTTCTTATGAAAATGTCTCTCAGTTAAAAAGAATTGAGAGGGAATTGATACAGAAAAACCAAGATCTGATAGAAACCAATAAGTCTTTAGAAGAGTTTGCTTACATTACTTCTCATGATTTACAGGAACCATTAAATACGATTAGTAGTTTTGTAAATATATTGAAGTCTAGATATTTTGAGAAATTTGATAATACCGGAAGAAGGTGTTTGGATTATATTGAGAAGTCGTCGATTCGATTAAGTAATATGATTCAAGGAATACTGGCTCATTCTCGTTTAGGCTCAAATGTAACTATTACTGATATAGACTTAAATACTTTAGTAGCTGATATAAAAGAAGACCTTATGAAGGCATTACATGAAAAATGTGCTACTATAAATAGTGATAATTTACCCACTCTAAAAGGAGATGCTATTGGATTAAGAGTACTGTTTCAGAACTTAATCGAAAATGGATTAAAATACCAGAAAGAGGGCAATGACCCAGAGATTAAGATTCAAGTCGAAGAATCAGAAAATGGAGGGTACTTGTTTAGTATTTCTGATAATGGAATTGGTATTGAAGAAAAATATAAGAAAAAAATATTCCAGGTTTTTCAAAGGTTACATGATGATACAACCTATAAAGGGTCTGGATTAGGCTTGGCTAATTGTCAGAAAATCGTTAATAAATCGGGAGGAAAACTATGGGTTGAGTCAACCGTCGGTCAAGGTAGTACTTTTTATTTTACATTACCCAACAACATAAAATGAGTCAATTAAATCATATACTTCTTATTGATGACAGTGAGTCTATAAACTTTTATAACCGATTGATCATTGAAGAAACAGGAGTTACTAAGAAATGTACCTTCTTTCTCAGTGCTGAAGAAGGTTTAGAGTATATAAAAGAAGAGCATAATGAAAATAATCCTCTACCAGAAATTATTTTCTTAGATATTAATATGCCCAAAATGAATGGGTGGGACTTTTTGGATGCTTATGATCAATTGGATGAATCTTTAAGAAAAAAGATCACACTGTTTATGCTAACAACATCGACGAATGAAGATGATAAAGCGAAAGCAAATACATACAATACTGTAAAAGGTTTTTTGAGTAAACCCCTAACAGAAGATTCACTTCGATCAGCACTATTATTAAGAGAAAAGGTAGTTTTGTAAAGTAAATACAGATCTTATAAGAAGAACAGAGGTAAAAGTAAATTGATTATTTGTACCTCTATTTTTTTTTCCATAAATCTTATGGAATGTCTTGATAGGTAAATCACTTAATAATTATTGTTGGGTATTTCACTATCTAATTCGACTTCACTTTTTGAGAGATTTGAACATTATCAATCAATAATCTCTCAATTATGAAATATCTATTCATTTTAGTTTCCTTATTAATTGGAACGGTCTCATTTGCTCAAACAGATCAAGAAAAAGCACAAGCCAATAATCCTTTGGCAAAAATTACAGCATTTAATCTTCAGCAATATTATGCTCCCAATTTAACCGGAAATGATGAAGCTACCTCAAGTACCTATTGGTTGAGATATGCCAAACCGACAGGAAGAGTACTTTGGAGAGCGTCTTTACCTTTTAGTACTTATTCCAATCCAGAAACAGGCATAAGTTCATCGGGGTTAGGAGATTTTGATCTTTTTGCCGCCTATCTCGCTGTTTCTAAACCTACTTTATCTTTTGGTATTGGGCCTTCTGTATCAGCTCCAACGGCTACACATTCTACCTTAGGTACAGGGAAGTGGACTCTTGGTGCTGCCGCAGTAGCTTTTGCTAGTGTATCCCCTCAATTCCAAACAGGTGGTTTAGTAATATGGAGAACAGATGTGGGTGGAGATATGAATAGGGAAGAGGTAAATATTTTAGCTTTCCAACCTTTTGCTTTTTGGCAAGTAGGTAATGGAGTATATTTTAGAAGTGCACCAACTTGGAATTTTAATTTAGAGAAAGGAACATATAATGTTCCATTGGGGGTGGGTCTTGGTAAGGTGATTAAAATCAAAAAGACTGTTTGCAACTTCTTTATTGAACCTCAATATTCTGTACTACATTATGGAGATAACCAACCTTTATTTCAATTGTATTCAGCATTAAATATGCAGTTTTGATCCTCATAAAAAATAAAAAAGGGATGATCTAATAATTAAGATCATCCCTTTCTTTTATATCGAGAAGTGATGTAGACTAAGCTAGTCCACTATTTTCCATTTTCTCTAAGTTGTCAGCAATACGTAATCTATCGATGAAATCTTGAATTTCACCATCCATTACGATTGGTAAGTTAAATACAGAGTGGTTGATACGGTGATCTGTTACACGACCTTGAGGGTAGTTGTAAGTACGAATTTTATCAGAACGAGAACCTGAACCTACCATTGATTTACGTTCAGCACCAATTTCCTCTTGTCTTTTCTTCTCTTCGATAGCATAAAGACGAGATTTTAATTCTTTTAGTGCTTTGTCATAGTTTTTCAACTTAGACTTTTCATCCTGGCATTGTACAATAATACCTGTAGGAAGGTGAGTAAGACGAATCGCAGAGTAAGTTGTGTTAACAGACTGACCACCTGGTCCAGATGAACAGAATTCATCACGACGGATATCAGACATATTTAACTCGATTTCTACATCATCCATTTCAGGAAGTACAGCAACTGATGCTACTGATGTATGGATACGTCCTTGAGATTCTGTAGCTGGAACACGTTGTACACGGTGTACACCTGCTTCATACTTCAACATACCGTAAGCATCTTCACCTTGGATGTTAGCTACAATCTTGTTGAAACCACCAGAAGTACCATCAACAAAGTCAGTAATACTAAGTTTCCATTTATGTCTTTCACAGAAACGTTGGTACATACGAAGTAAGTCGCCTGCAAAAATTGAAGCTTCATCACCACCTGCACCTGCTCTAATTTCAAAGATTGCGTTTTTAGAATCATTAGGATCTTTAGGAATTAACAACATTTTTAACTCCTCTTCAATACCTGGAATTCCATCTTGAAGTTCATCAAGTTCCATTTTTGCCATTTCGCGCAATTCTGGATCTTTCTCTTCTTCTAATATTTGTTTAGCTTCATCGATACCTTCAAGCATACCTTTATACTCAAAATATTTATCGACAATCTTCTGTAAATCTTTGTATTCTTTGTTTAATTTGGCATACAATTTCATATCTGAAACTGTTTCTGGCTTTACCAAATCTTCGCTCACCTGATCGAAGCGTTCTTTTATTTTTTCGAGTTTATCTAACATCTCTGAACGTCTTTTCTTAATTTTCTACAAATGTAATGTTTTTTAGTTACTTATTTTTGATAAGTACCTTTCCCTTCTCGTCCCATTCATATTTAATCTTAGGACCATTATAATCTTTTCTGTAGACGTTATTTTTATTTCTGTATTGAGTGATACGTTTCTTTCGTTGTCGTCCCCTTTTATCTTTGGCATCGAAATACTCCGTCCAGTCACCTATCTTATAACCAAACTTATAAGCACCTACTGTTTTCTTTAGGCCACTTTCATAAAACTCTTGGTAAATTCCATTTTTTTCATCGTATTGAATAGGAACCACCTCTTTCACTTTGGTTTGTTTTGAATCGTAATAAGTGATCTTTGATTCTTTAGGGAAGCCCATATAATAGAACTTCTTATCCTTTATTTGTTTGTCTTTTCCATACCAAACCCATCTACCTGTAATCAGTCCTTTATAAAACTGCCCAACCGTAACAGTATCCTTTTCTACAATTTTTATGTATGTACCATGTAAAGGAAGACCATATTCTTTTCGAGATACAGACTTTTTCTCAATCTTCCTCTCTTTTGGGTTATAGAAATATTTTAAAGGAGAGTATTCATTCGGGGCTTCATACTCAGGTAATGTATAGAAAAGCTCAAAAACTTGATTGCCTTTGGATAAAGAACGCGTATATGCCCTTTTTGCTTTTATTCCCCAAAAGACATTTTTTTTCTTTTTCTTCTTCTTTTTTATTGTTTCTACTTCTTCGGGAGCTCCAGGATTTAACTCAATAGTAGGAGCGTCTTCCTCTAATGAGTCCATTTCAACAACCATTGGTTTATTGACCTTTGGTTTATCTTCCTCCTCTTCTAAAGATTGTCCCAAGACAGCCGAAGAATAAATCGTTATTAAAAAGAATGTAATATATTTTACTAATGATGTCATGATGTGCTAAAAAAGTCGAAGCCTAAAAATCATCTCCGTCATCTTCTTCCTCAGCAGGTAAGTCATCCATACCACCATCATCATCCACACTTTCAGGATCATCACTATCGACTCCCTCAAAGTCGTTACCGAAGTCATCTTCAGCAACTTCAGGCATCATTTGTTTGTCTAGATCATCAGAGTAGCGAACAGGCATTTGCTGTCCGTCTCGGTAGTTGGCGTAAAACCTTTCTAAGAAAGCAGAAGCTTGATCAGGAGTAGTTAAAGTAACCCCTTTTTGTTTTCTCATAAAGTTGTTAAACTCCTTATTTGAACTCAATATACTCAATTCTTCATTTTCTAGACGTAAATAATACCAAGTTCCTGTAGGTCCTTCAAGAAAAACATTCATGACAGCATCACTAGATGCCGCTTCTTCATCTCCATCTCTACTTTCTTCTTTTGGAATCTCTACAAATCCGTTAATCTCGGTATTGACATATTCACCAAAAACAGAAAGAAGTTTAACACGGTCACCAGTAGAATAAAATGCAGCATACTCAGGATCCCATCTTAATTCATTGTCTAAGATGACAATTTGTTCAGACAATAGGTTAGTAATACTTTTTCCTTCTAGATACCCTCTAGTAAGATCGGGAGTAAACATTCCAATGATTTGGTGATTAAGCTCTCCTAGTGCTTCCAGCTCATAATCCTCAGGAATTGCAGTAACAACATTTTCTGCATTTGAACTTAAATACGACTTCATGTTTGCTGCAATGCTTGAAGCAGGTCTTGTACCACCAAAGGCAATAGAAGCTTTCATTTCAACATCATCTATGCCGTGTCTTGTTACACCATCAACACCCGCAGAAAACGACAGTATTCTACTCTTAGCGTTAACAGGTAAGAAGTTCATTTTTCCTTTAAAATGTATTTCTTGAGATTGAGGATTATAACTTCCAAAGTTACCAATGTATTTTGCTGCAATTTCATCTATTTCCATACCATTATAGTATGAATTTGGTTTGATGTAATAGATGCCTTCGCTACTTGTTCCATTAGTTGATTCGAATGTCAAACGACCTTCTAATTCAAATAATCTCCTATGATCTTGTCTATATCCTTCTGGCCTTTCGATAAAGCTATTGTAGAATGAATAACTCTTATCGTCGTAGAATAAACCAGTCATTAATGGCAGGCCTTCATCAGTAGATTTAATGTCTTTTGTGATCATTACATGAGCGATCGTATCTTCGTTTTCTTCCTTAGCTCCATCATTTCTTGATTCATAACCGAACCAAGTAGTTTCAGTTCCTGGAATATAAAGTCTCACATTACCGTCTTTAAAACGGGTAGCTCTTTTGCTTTCAGTTAGACCTATCTTACCGTAATATTCCATACCACCAAGGAATAGAAGAGGGTCATCCTGACTCACTTGACCGTATGCTCTAGCCTCTAAGGTATTGTCATTAATGTTCTCGTTGTAATACTCTTTTTCAATAACACGATCAATCTTAATGACTTTCTCTTCGCCTAAATTATTCTTGTATAAGTAATCACCATGTGCCTCTACCTGCTTACTTGAAATCAGTTTCACATGGGCATTAAAAATTTTATGTTTCTGATCTAAATCCGAGTATCTACCTAAGATGATAGTCGCATTTTCTAATGGTTCAATCTCGGCATTTTGTTGAATATGAACAGTCTGATTTGTGGAATCAAGAATCACACGAATATTACTAATATCAATATTAGAAACTTCAAGAATGTTCAGCTTATTCGCCACAAGGTCGTAATAAGCAGAGTCCCCTTTTATCATTAATGAATCTTGTTCAGGCTTTGTAGAAATGAACTTACCCTTTGTAGAGTTTGCACTACTCATGACAATATTTTTATTGTTGATATCCCAAACGGCTCGATTAATAGAGGTTTCGAATTTGACAAATGGGAAGGTAAGTAGCGACTTTGTTCTGGAATTTTGCTCCGTTCTCAGGTCCACCATATTCTTACTGATATTTTGGGCGACTCTAACATCATTACCCAACATAGATGGACTTCCTTCAATACCAGAATGAATGATAAACTTGGAGTGTCTACTTATATAAAGATCTTTTTTGAATTTAATATTAGCAGACTTGTTGTATGATTCTGTGGTTTCAATTTCACCGATAGCAGAGATTTGATTAGGAACCAATGCTAACTCACCACTGAACTTAATTTTGCTATTATAGACTGTAAATGGCTCATCATGGCTACCTGTAAAGGCCATACTGTCTCTGTTGACAAACCATTTCATATCATAAGTCTTCATTTCTACCCTTGGGTGAACAGCAGATTCTATTACACCTCCAGATCCATGAGTTGTAAGTGAATCAGAGTAGAAAATAAAATCATCCGATTTAAAGTTACTACCTAAATAGTGTAGTGTACCATTGCCTCGAATACCTTTATGATTTAATGTAAAGTTTCCTTCAAAGTCACCCTTACCTTTAATACTATCTTTAACGTCTAAGAATCTAGGGTTTAAGTAAACAGGCCAACCATTACTATTTGACCAATATTCACTAGGATTTGTTTCCCTTTCTAAAGTGAAAATACCTGATGAAGGATCCATCACTACCTCGTCGATAAATGTAGGGAAAATACCACCTGAGTTGAAGACCCCTTTAAACGAAACGTCAGTTCTGATTTGAGAGGCATCAACAGTGAAAGTATCTAGTTCGAAAACGATTCTTCTGTCGTAAGCACCATTAAGTACTGTTGGTCGGTCATAGAAAATTCGTCCACCAGAATTACTTTTAGATTTTGAATTGAAAGAAGGATAACCAGAAATATCCAATAAACCACTTTTATTGAAAGGCTTATTGATAAATAAAGTACCTCCAGTTTCTACTAATGGGTTGGGTGATTCAACATTTTTATTGGTTACGGAATCTGTAACAATGAAATTGATTGAATCGACTTCTGCTAGTTTAATTAAGAAGCTGTCATAGTTAAATATGAATTCTCTACCTCTAAAAATATATGTACCCGCAGTAAACTTACCACCAAAAATCAATTTTCTGTCTTGTGTGATAGTTACTCCAGCACTATCTGGCTCAGCAAAAACATTAAGAGAGTCCGAGATAGGGAAGTATTTTACATTCTTTAGTGTAAGTGAAGAAGAGTCGTTTAAGGTTAGGGAAGCATTTGCTGTTCCATCAATAGGATGTAAAGCAGGAATATTGATATTATCAAAATCTCTATCTACTAATGCCTCTTCTTGTGCCATCGATAAATTCTCAAAATTCATTCGAGAAGTTAGATGTGCTCTTCTTCTTTCACTTTGTGCGAAATAATATCTATCAAAATACCTGTAAGCTTTATCGTTTAGTTTTACTACTCCAGAGTACTTATTGTATTCAATAAGACCTTCTAAAGCCATACTTTCTAAACTTTCTTTATACAGCTCCTGATCGATATTTGTATTTTTTATTGCTTCATTTGAGTCGAAGCATTTTCTTCTGTAATTTCTTGAGTAGTTAACAAGGATAACTAATGGGTGGAACTTCTTAAGTCCTTGAATTCTATTGAAATATCCTTTTTGATAAAAGTCGGGTGATTCTACAATCAGTGGAATAATTTTTTCTCCACCTACAATTCTAAAGTCTAAAGAATCTTGTTTCATATCCCAAGTGATTGCATCTGCATGGACATTCATGTTTTGCTTGCTCAGAATAAAGGGATTAAACCTGTAGACATCCGTTGTTTTTCTAAAGTAAACATACTCTATACTATCATTCATTATAAGAGTGGTGTTTACGGAAGGATGAACTATACTGTCTCCTCCAGCATAGTATAGGGTTAAATCACTTGATTTTGTTCGAATATTATCAACGTCGTCATTAAAACGAACGGATGTATTTGTTGAAATGCTGAATAGTTTACTACTATCACCACTTACAGTTAAATGAGAGGAAGATCCAGAAACGGCTTTAGAAGCGATATGTTTACCTTTTAAAGCAAAGCCTCCTTTAAACGCTACATTTTCTGGTAAGTTTTTCCAATCATAAATGTTATTATAACTAATAAATTGAGGATATTCTGACTTTTCTTTGAATTTATTGTAGTGGCCACTTCTGTAGGTAAAAGCACCAATAGCTAATGTATCTAAGTGTTTTGGGAAAAACATCTCTGCATGATCAGCTTCAATATAAGCGATTCTGGTATCAAAACAGAAGTGGGGTAATTCGGTCCAAGCGGAATCCTTTGAGAACCCAACATTTTCCCAGAAAAAACGACCACCATTACAGATAAGAGTATCCGATTTAAAAAGGAAAGTACCTACCGTTTTTTCTAGTAGGGCGGTATCAAACTTTGTGGAAATTACTAGATCTGCTTCAGTAATAACAAGCATAGGGCCATCCTTAGGAGGCATTTCTGTAATTCCTGGGTCGTACTCTGTTACCTCAACTTCAGCTACAGCACAGTCTTCATCCATAGAAGATTGTTCGGCATAACTGTCTGTTTTTTGATTGTCACTTCCATATTCAGTGATATTACTGTCGTCACCACTCCAAGAATCTCCCCAGTCAGAAGATCCAGAATCTTCACTCCAATCGTAGCTCCCTTCATCATCACCCCAACTGTCGGAAGAGTCGTCTCCCCAATCATATTCTTCTGAGCTACTACTGTCATCACCCCAATCGTATTCTTCCGAAGAGGTTTCTTCAGAGTCATTCCAACTGTCTTCAGTAGTATTTTCGGTGTTTTCGTCGTTTTGAGCTACACTTTCTTCATCAGAACCAAACCAATCTTCTTTTGTCTCTTCTTCTTTTGCTTCTTCATTCTCTTCGATAACCATATGATCAGCAATCGCTCCTTCATCGGCAAGAGTATGTGTAAACGTAAATGAACCTCCTTGTACCTCGATGGTAGTGTATTTTGATTTCTCCAACTTACGGTCCTTTACGAACATGTGAGTTTTATTGAAGAAATTTTGAGTTACACCGGGAGAGTACGCCAAAAGACAAGTATCTGCGATTTCTAAAAAACGGGTAAACTGAGGTTTAAGGTTTTCACCAGAATCTAAAAAGGCAATGATACAGTTGAAATAGGCTGCAGCTTGCTTTCTATAGTTAATCCTGTTTCTATGTAGACGCTTTGTACTTTTATAAATCCATTCCTTCTGATTTTCATTGATCGCATTGTTTTGCCAATGAGATGAAAATTCATCAATTAATGAATCAGTACCATAACGTACACCTTTTTCAAGGTATAGATCTAGGTCTACAAGAAAACTATCATATTCTGCAAATAACCTGAAATGCTGATTTTTATCTTGAGTTTCTTTTTGTTTCTTGTTTTGAGCAATACTGTTTAGGGAAGAAAGCAAAAAGATAATTAAAGAAAAAAGAAGAGTATATCTGGATTTTGATACCATATTTGAATCAAAAGTGGCGTTCTGTTAAAAAAAGGCTGTAATAGAATGAACTTCAGTTACAGCCCTAAAGTATAGATACTTTAAATTGCAAAAAATAATCCAAAAAGGGGATTTGGGTATCTAATTTTCAAATACCGCACTCACCCAATTGTCTTTTTCTAGGTGAGATACATAAGTTAACCCCACTTCTTTACAACGATCTTTGATTATAGGTAGGTCTTCAGTGTAGAAGCCACTTAATAATAATTTTCCGTTTTTAACTAAGAGACCTTGGTATGTAGGCATTTCAGATAGGAGAACATTTCTGTTAATGTTGGCCAATACAATCTCATATTGGTCTAGTTTCTCCATTTCATTTACTGTTCCGCATGTCACTCTAACATCAACATTATTTAGAGCGGCATTTTCCAGAGCGTTTTCACAAGACCAATCTTCAATATCACAAGCATCAACTTGTTTAGCCCCTAATAACTTAGCCATTACAGCAAGAATACCTGTACCACAGCCTAAATCTGCTACATTCTTATCTTGATGATCAATCATTAATTGATTTCTTAACATCAATGTGGTTGTAGCATGGTGACCCGTACCAAATGACATTTTTGGAGTAATCACAATTTCGTATTTGTACTTAGGATCTTTCGGGTGGAATGATGCTCTAATTTGAAGATCTTCTGAAATTTCTACAGGATTGTAATGACTCTCCCATAGTTTATTCCAGTTTTGCTTTTCTTGCTCTTCTACATCATAAGTGATTTGATCATCAAAGAAAGAAAGTGCCTCTTTCATTTCTTCTTCATTGAACAGGTTGCTCTCTATGGAAGCTTCGAAGCCAGTTTCATTTTCTAAAAAGGCATCAAAACCTATATTTCCTAAAATGGCCTGTACCACCTCGCTCATCTCTTCTGAGCACTTTACCTTGATGACAACGTATTTCATTATTTATTAACTACTTGCTTATATAATTTACAAAGGAATATGCATAAGGAGAATTCTCTCCTTTTGGGTATTCAAATCTTGAGATTTCGACCCAGTTTTCAGAAGAAACTTCAGGGAAGAATGTATCTCCAACAAACTGATCATGAATTTCAGTAACGTAAAGTTTATCTGCTAAAGACATGGCTTCTTCGTAGATGCTTCCACCGCCAATGATAAATACTTCATTTTCTCCATTCTGACGAGCAACTTCAATTGCATCTGTTAAGCTGTTCGCGATTACTGATCTTTCGTAACCTTGGTACTCGCTATTTCTAGAAATAACAATATTTAGACGGTTAGGAAGACATTTACCGATTGACTCATGAGTCTTGCGGCCCATAATTACACAATGACCAGAAGTAACTTTCTTAAAGTATTTCAAATCAGCGGGAATATGCCAAATAAGCTGATTGTCTTTGCCTATCACATTGTTTTCTGCCTTTGCAACAATGATAGATATTTTCATATTCAATTAGTTATTCAAAGTGGATACTTTGTAAAAGGGTGACATGAACAGCATCCATAAGAAGTGAAAAATCGATTTAATTAGTTTTATCATCACAAAATGTTATTATTTTTTCACCCTATCAACAAATTTAATGGAAAGTTCTATGATATTTTACTCATTAAACTGAATTTGTGTCTTGTAGTAATCAATATTAGAATGTAAATTACTAGAAGAAACCCTTATTCATCTGTTACCACAAATAAAATTAGCTAAACTTGAAAAAGAAATATATACTTATACCTCTGTTGTTAATCCTTGCTATTCCTTTTTCTGGATATGCTCAATTTCCTGTAGAAGAGGAAGATGAGTATTATGAAAAGGAATGGGCTTTTGGAATAATGATGAACACCTACGGTGGTTTTATCGGAGGTTTCTCTATACGTCACGCAAGAAATTATTTCTACAGACACAAAATAGAAACTTCTCTAGGACAAGGGAGTGGTAAAACTAAAGTTACTACTGGTACTGTTGGTAAAATCAAAAATGAAAAAAAATATCACTCTTTTAATCTAGAACTTCTGAGTATTAGACACCCAAAAGAGCAAAAAAGACAGACGTATACTGGGGAAGGAGTGGTCTTTGGAAAAATGAATCGATTGTATTCCATTCGTCCGATGTTTGGCAAAGAATTGATCATATTTAAAAAAGCTAGAAAACAAGGTGTTCAGATTAACTTTTTATATAGTGTTGGTCCTGCAATTGGTATTGTAGCTCCTTATATGGTGAAATATCGAGATGCTAGTGGAGAAACACAGACCAAGCAATTTACTCAAGATGATTATTTACAATTCAGTAATTATATAGAAGGTACTGGATCTTTAGGTGAAAGTTTATCGAATGCAAGTGTTACAGCAGGTTTGGCTTTTAAAGCATCTTTAACTTTCGAATTTGGTATGAACAAAAGAAGTATCACCGGAATTGAGGCAGGTCTAATTGGTGACTTGTATGCAAAAGAGGTTCAAATTATGGCTAGTTCTGATAATAGAAATTTTTACTCTGCCATGTTCTTAACGTTCTTCTTTGGTAGTAGAAAATAGGAACATCATTTCATAAAAAGAAAAAGACTTCAGTAGTATACTCTACTGAAGTCTTTTTTATTAATATGGCTTTTTATCTAATTGTTTCAATACCCTTTTATCTCTTGAATAGATGTCGTCGTAGAAGTGTATTGCATCTTCAGGGCCTAATATCGCCGTAAAGTACATTAAATAAACAGTAGGTCGATCTTGTAAATACACCCTTTTAAGTTCTCCTTCCTTAATTATTTCTTCAATCTTTTGCTCTGTATAATTAGGGTCGTTAATTAAAATAGAAGCCAGTTTTACAGGTTGATAAACTCGAATACAACCATGGCTAAATGCTCTGGTGTTTTTACTGAAAAGGTACCTTGAAGGTGTATCATGTAAATAAATAGAATACTTATTCGGGAATATAAATTTCACATGACCTAATGCATTTCTTGGTCCTGATCCCTGTACGATGAAGTAAGGAAAGTTTGTTTGTTTGATAGATTTCCAATCAACTGTTGTAGGATCAATAATATTGTTTGACCTGTCATATAGAGTCATATTATGTTTTCCTAAATAAGAAGCATCCTTTTTCAGTTTTGGAAGCATCTCTTTTGAAGCAATACTATAAGGTACCGTCCAAGTAGGATTGATATCGATATAACTTAACTTGGACTTAAATACAGGAGTCTGATGATATGGTTTACCAGTAATTACTTTTGTTTGGTAAAACCACCTTCCATTTTTATGTAGGAATAACGCATAACTAGGG
This sequence comes from Flammeovirga agarivorans, assembly GCF_012641475.1. Taxonomy (NCBI): domain Bacteria; kingdom Pseudomonadati; phylum Bacteroidota; class Cytophagia; order Cytophagales; family Flammeovirgaceae; genus Flammeovirga; species Flammeovirga agarivorans. The sequence goes on from NZ_JABAIL010000005.1 coordinate 384,841, forward strand.
ATATTCACAAAGATGAAATTATCTTTATCTTCTGGGTTGATCCACCTTGTACGCTCTAAATTCACTCTTAAAGTGTTGATTCTATCTTTGATTGGAATATTTAACTGTTTTAAAGTGGCTTTACCCACTTTGCCGTCAGTCTCTAAACCGTACATTTCTTGGAACTTGATTACAGATCGGCGTAGATTATCATCAAATATTGTTGAAGTGGTATCTAAGAATTGAACAGTAACCATGCTTGAATCCAATACAGGTATTGGAGAATAGGGAATAAATGATTTGACAGTATCAACTTTAGGATGAATTGAAGGGGCATCATTAACCACAACACCTTCGCTATGTGATCTGTAAACAGAATCTACTTTTAAAATAGTAGTATCAAAAGTGATGAGATTACCTGTAACTGCTAATCTTTTTCTTAGTTCTGGAATATATTCATTTTGGTCACCGACCTCAATACTTTCCATTTTTGGAAGCTTACTCCAACCACCACTTTCTTTTATTTCTCTTAGCTGAGCTAATGTTGCTTTTAATCCAGTATATAAAACATCTTTAGGTTTTAGTGTTGAAATAGCCTCTTTCACTAAACCTGCCTGAATGGGCTCAAGGAAAAGCTCAATCTTATCACCATCAATTTCCTGAGTATCATAATTCCATGTAGTTGAAATCGTTTCTGGTTGAACTTTACCCCATAGGTAATGTGATGATAAAAGTATCCCTGCATCTGTCATTAAAATATCTAGTGTAGCTGCTTCCAATGAAGTTATTGATCCTTCCTTTTTCTTATTCAACAGCGTTTCAATATGTTCTAAATGATAATGTTCAGGGGTTAACCCATCATTGTAGGCATCATGAATACTATAAATTAATCCATCGATAGATGTAGGTGATTTCCATATATAATCATAATCCACTCTTTCATAAATAAGTGGCATTAGACTATCAGAAAAGAAAGTGTATTCAGCATTTGGATCAGAAACAGTAGAAAGTACGCGTTGAATATCGTCTTTTGAAGCATTTTGTGCGTTAAGCTGAATAGCAGAGAAGAAAAGTGCACAAATGTAGATTAAAAAGTTTCTGGAGTATAAAATTGATAGAGATAAGCTCATAAAGCTCTATTAGAAAAAAAGTATTTGCTAGAATTATTTCTATATAACCCTAACAAATACTTATTATATGATTTAGTCTTCAATAATTTGTTTGTGATACTTGTTGATGTTCTCAAGACATCTTCTTAAAATATCAACAGCAAACTGAATATCTTTTAGTTCAATACCTTCGGTAATTTGTAAAATTGAAGTTTCTGCAATTCCAATTACTTGATCTTTAAGATCTCTTGCTCTCCTTGTTAAATAAACAAGTTTAGAACGCTTGTCGTTAGGGTTAGGCACTCTAGTTACAAGGCTATTTTTTTCCATATTGTCGATCAAGCTTGTAATACTTGCTCTATTTTTCAAAAGGAAAGTAGCAAATTCTTGTTGTGCTCGCCCATCTTTTTCCCATAGCATAACTAATACATCCCACTGTTCACGTGAGATTGGAAGACCTTCTTTTTCAAAAGCACGACCAAGAGTGTAGTTTCCTAGCCTAGAAGTTTGTGCTATTATTTTAGTCAACTTCCTTCTTTCTTCAACGTCTTCTCTCATTAAACTATTCATATAATTGTCCTTTACTATGTAATGATGTGGTTCATCTTTTTTAACAAGTTCTAATGTACTTATTTGTTGGGGTTTAATCAATAGTTTTAATTGTTAAAAATAAAACTCACTGATTATCAGATAGTAATTGTAGTGCTTTTTCAAGCTTTTGTTTCGTTAATTCCGATTCCCCTTCTAAAGCTTCTTGTTTAAGAGAAAGTTGAATATCGTCTAAAATATTGTTTACATCAGCTACATTATTACCTGTTTCAGTATCAGGGGAAGCATTTTCTAAATGGTGCTGAGCCAAATTGATTCTTTGTTGTACCTGAGATATCGCTGATAACCTCTCGCTCATGTGAGAATACTTCATATCAGTTGATATCAAACTTTTTGCATTCTGTAGTTCTTCTGTTGCCTTTCTGATGTTGTCATCAGCACTAACCGTAAGGATGGCGAAGAACGACAATAACACAATAATGATTATGGAGATTTGGAATTTATAGTTCATAAAGCTAGAGAATTAATAGTTTAAGTGACTTTATTATGTTGTACGCTAAAAAGTTCATTTCAACTGACATTGTTCACATTTGTTTTATTGCTCATTTAATTGATTTTGCCAAAATGACAGTTGATTTATTATATTTTTACCTAAATGAAGACAAAATGACATTAAATTTTCGTTGGCATACTCATTGTAAATTTATGATCGAAATTGATTAATAATTTAAACTTAAAATATATATAAAATGGGTATCTCAAAATCACAATATTATCCTCGTAGAAATAGATCTTTTGTAGCTGATTTTTTCAATACAATTGAAAGAAATGTAACAACACATATTCCAGTAAATGTGAAAGAATTGGAAACTGAATACCAATTAGAGTTGGTTGTTCCAGGTTATAAAAAAGAACTTTTTTCTATTGATGTAGAGTTAGATAAGTTGACAATAGAATACAAGCAACCTACGAAAGAAACAGAAGAAGGTAATAACGAGAGTATTGAAAAATTCTTAGTAAGAGGTTATGAAGTGAAAGACTTTAAAAAAGTATATAAGCTTCCTGAGAATGTAAATACAGAGAAATTATCAGCGAAATTTGAACAAGGAATTTTGTTGATTTCACTTGTTAAAAGTGAAGAAAAAGCACCTTTAAAAGTATCTATTCAATAAAAAATATTAAGAATGAAGTATTCAATGTCTGATTATCCATCAACTTTTATATCATCATTCATGAATGATGTGATCAATGTGTTAGATACTGTAAACCCAACGGATGCTCATGTTCCAATGAATGTGAAAGAAGGAGCAGAAGGGTATACTGTAGAAGTTGTTATTCCTGGAATAAAAAAAGAAGAGGTTTCTATTTCTGTTGAAGAAAATAAATTAGTGATTTCACACCAATATCTTGAAGAAGATGCAGAAGGAGTGAAATTCCTAAAAAGAGAATTTAAGGGTAAATCGTTTGAAAGAACATTCACTTTACCAAATAATATTGATACGGAAAATATCAATGCTTCTTATAACGACGGAATTTTAACAGTAACTCTTCCTAAAAATATTAATGTTGAGAAGAAAAAAATTGATATCAACTAATAAATAATCGTCAAATCCAATAAATCGAAGCCAACTTGTTTAATCAGGTTGGCTTTTTTTCTTTATATATCACATGATTCTTTAAATTGCATGTTGATTTGATTTACTCAATAAATAAGAAGTGAATCTAATATTTGTACTAAATTAAACGGTTATCAATATTGGCAATTTTGTCACCTTCTATGAAACACATTTTTACATTACTCTTTTGTGTAATTCTATCCATGCCTTTGCTGGCTCAATCAAACGGAGGAAAAACAGAATCAGATAAATATACTTACGCTAAACAGTTAATTGACCAAGGAAAATATCAACCTGGTATTGTGGTTTTAGAGGATATGTTAAACATGAAAAATGTTACTCTTCAACCTTATGCATTAACATTAATGGGATATGCATATTATCAGGAAGGGAATTACCAGGAAGCGAGTGCTCAATTACAAAAAGTAGTGAGTTTATACTCTTCATGGAATCACCTTGATGAAGCACGCTACCTATTAGGTAACGTTTATGTAAAAGAAGGGAAAGTGGATGAAGCTATTGAGCTTTTTAATAAAATTACAACTGATAGCTTCGCAGAAAATATTAATGCAATAACTCACCACTCGGCTGAGGATTTAACTTATGAAGAAGTAAAATCTCTTTATGACAAATACCCCAATAATGAGATTGTACAATTGGTATTATTGGAGAAATTACAATCTCTTTCTGAAGATCAAAAAGATAATGAGTTATTAGAAAAACTTGCTCAGAATCTAGGGGTTGAAATCAGTAAGCACTTTGTAAAGAAATCTGAGTTTAAAGATGTATATACTGTGGCTGTGATGCTTCCGTTTTTTACTGAAACTACGGATGGAGCAGCTTTAAGAGTAAAAAATGAGTTTGTATATAACATCTATCAAGGTATTTTATTAGGAAAGGAATACTTAGAAAAAAGAGATATTAAAGTTGATGTTTTAGCATTTGATACAAAAAGAGATACAACTCATATTAAATCATTGTTGTCTGAAGCATCTATGAAGAATGTAGATCTTATTGTTGGTCCATTGTATGCGAATATGATTCCTTATGTACAGGCATTTTCAGATTCTACAGGCATTCCAATGGTTAATCCGATATCAAATAATTCTTCTATAATCGCTGATCACCCTAATGCGTTTTTAGTTACTTCAACTCCTGCTACTATTGGTAAAAGCTTGGGACACCACTTAAGAGAGCAAGAATTAGCGGCTTTAGAGTTAATTCCAGAAGAAGACTCGATGAGAATTAAAGCGGATACCGTAGAAGCGTATGTGATTTTTGGCCATTCAACAAAAGAAAAGAAAATGGCAGCATCATTTAAAGAAGCATATGAAGAGAAGGGTGGTAAGATTGCTGTTTATCAAGAATTTGACCCGGTAGATGGTTTTAAAATCACTCAAGAACTCTTTGATCCATTGGCTAAAGTAATTGAAGGCGATTCGATCGAATTCGTAAAAGATTCTACAGCACATGTATTTGTTGCAGTAACGAATGAAGTTGAAGCTTTAAGTACAATTAGTGCTTTACTTTCTTTAGGGCCAGAAGCAACAACATATGTTCCTGAGGAGTGGTTGAAGTTTAAGCAATTAAGCTATGGACAAATGGAGTCAGCAAAAATCAATATCATGTTCCCAAGTTGGTACAATGATGATGATTATAGAGTAAAAACACTTATTGCAGATTACCAAGAGAAGTTTAATAACCAGCCTACAGACTTTGTATTTAAAGGATTTGAAACCATTTTCACTTTCGGTTCTATCCTTCATGAATATGGAAACGGTTTTGTTTCTGCTTTGCAAGAATCTGAAAAACAAAGAAAAGGATATATGCTACCTGCTGTTAATTATTTTGAGTCGCAAGACAATCAGTATGTACCTATTATCCAATTTGTAGATGGAGATTTGAAAAATACAACTCCTCCCAAGTTTGAAGAACTTGACTAGATAAAAAGATACAATAATGAGAAAAGCTGCTTAAGGGATACAATGAGGTTCTTTTAAGCAGCTTTTCTTGGCTAATAAAGTAATATAAATGCCTTACGCAGACGAGAATGATCCTAAATTCTTTCATACTTCTGAGTTTAAAAAGTATGCGGAGACAAAAGGTTTAATTGAATATTTAAAGGATTTTGCAACACCTAATAAAAAAGAGGTAATTGGAAAAGTACTGTCGGAAAGAACAAATCACCTGACAGTCTTGTTGGAGGAAATATATAAACCTCAGAATGCTGCTGCAGTTGTAAGAACATGTGATTGTTTTGGTATTCAACAAATGCATGTGATCGATGAAGAAGATAAGTTTCAGTTGTCTACTAGTGTTGCCAAAGGGTCTGCAAAATGGATAGATATCAATAAATATAAAAGCTTAGAGGAATCTGTCAGTCATTTGAAAAAGGCAGGGTATAAAATTGTAGCTACATCTCCTCATACAGACATGACTTTGGATGATCTACCTGTTGATGAGCCATTGGCATTAATGTTTGGAAATGAGTTTGAGGGCCTTACTGATGAAGCTATGGAAGCGGCAGATTATAAGATTAAAATACCAATGCATGGCTTCGCTGAAAGTTTTAATATTTCTGTTAGTGCAGCACTCGTTTTAAATCACTTGAGTACTAAAATGCGTAAAGATCCAACAATCAATTGGGCATTAACTGATGAGGAGAAAAAAGTGATTGAAATGGCATGGATATATAAGTCAATTAAACATGTTGACAGTGTTATTAAGACATTTGAACAAGAAAATCAAAAATAGATATGGATAAGAACTTAAGAATTGTATTTATGGGAACACCTGATTTCGCTGTTCCTTCATTAAAAATATTAGTAGAAAACGGTTATAATATTGTAGGTGTAATCACTGCTCCAGATAAACCAGCAGGTAGAGGAAGAAAATTACAGTCTTCTCCTGTAAAACAATATGCTGAAGAAGCAGGATTGAATATTCTACAACCGACTAACTTAAAGAAACCGGAATTTCAACAAGAGTTAAAAGAATTAGAAGTAGACTTACAAATTGTTGTAGCTTTTAGAATGTTACCTGAAGCGGTTTGGTCTATGCCGAAGATTGGTACCTTTAACTTGCATGGTTCATTATTACCAGATTATAGAGGAGCTGCTCCAATAAACTGGGCAATTATTAATGGTGAAAAAGTAACAGGTGTAACCACTTTCTTTTTACAACACGAAATAGATACAGGTGATATTATCTTTAGACAAGAAGAGCCGATTCATGAGGAAGATACCGTTGGGGATGTCTACGGTAGATTAATGAATATTGGTGCAGATCTAGTTTTAAAAACGGTCGAAAAAATTGATCAGGGCGATTATTCAACAACACCTCAGGTGATCGAAGGCGAACCTAAGCATGCTCCAAAGATCTTTAAAGAAACTTGTAAGATTGACTTCACAAAAGATACGGAAACAGTGTACAATTTTATTAGAGGTTTGTCACCGTACCCTGCGGCTTGGACAGAGATTCAAGGAAAGACATACAAGTTATTCAAGGTATCAAAAGTTTATGATACGGATGTAGTTGCCAATGAAGATGGTTTTGCTACTGACAATAAGAAATATTTCTATATTAAAACTGCAGATGGTTTTATTGCAGTACATGAATGGCAAATGCAAGGCAAGAAAAGAATGCCTGTAGATGCATTCTTACTAGGAACAAAATTCGAATAAACTAAAAGATCCCAATTCCTATAATAGGAGTTGGGATCGTTTTATATAGTGATGTATGTATTATGATCTTAGCAACTTTAGTACCGGATAGATCACAAATGCAGCTCCATTTGAAATAAAGCGTTTTACTTCTTCTTGTTTAGGAAGTTCAACAGGAGATAAACGAACGACCTTATCAGATAACTCTTCTACTGCCTGAGTAGTTGCGTCATGAGTACTATTAAAGATATTAATAGCTGTATCTAAAGGTTGGTCAATAATTTCTTTAGAAGTATGAAGCACTTTTTCGGAAGTTTCTTTTACGAATCTAGCCGATTCATTAATCAAATCATCTGCTTGGTGAGATAAGTTTTCAATCGTCTCGTTAGACTTGCCAGATGTTTTTTCAGAAAAGGACTTACTTTTATCAACTACTTTAGTGACAATCTCTTGAGAACTCTTAAAAGTGTTTTCAACAGTTTCTCTAGCTAATTCAATTACTTTGTTACTAGTAGCTTCAGCACTTTCTAATGCAGCATCAGATAGACTTTTAGCTTCTTCTAAAATTCTACCTGCAGCTTCTTCAGACCTATTGATTACCGTATTAGTTTTCTCGGTAACAAATTCTACTTTTTCTTTAGAGTAAGCCGAAGCATCAGCAATTGTTTTATGTGAGAATTCTCTAGTTTCATCAACGATTGATTCTACTTTGTGTTCTATTTTCTCTGATGCATCTTTCGCTGCTTCTTTTCCTTTTTCTATATTTTCTTTAGCGGTTTCTTTAATGTTATCAGTAGCTTCATTAATTGTTTTTGAAGTACTTTCAACAGTCTTCGCTACTGTTTCAACAATCTTACCCTTCGACTCAGAAATTGTTTGGGTAGTTTGATCTACAGTTTCAGAAACCTGTTCTGTCACTTTATCAACAGTTTCTTTTACAGTTTCGGCAACAGTTTCTTGTTTTGGAGTGGATGTTTGTTCAGTTGCTTTTTGCTCTAAATTTTGAGCATCTTCAGCTTTAGCAGTTGTTTTTTTTGCTGCGGGCTTTCTTGTTGTTCTGCGGGTTGTAGTACTTTTACCACCTTCGGTCTTAGCAGTAGTAGTACGTTTTTTTCTTTGCTGTGCCATAAAAAGTGAATTTGAAGGTTATTGTGAAACAATTGAATAAACTATTCCATTCAACTGCTTAGTGTTATAAAGTTACGTATGAATGATTATTTATTCACTATTATTTACGGAAAATATTAATAATTGATTCTCTGATAGATACTTTTTTTTGTAAAAAAGTAAAAAAAGGTGCTTTTCCTAAGAAAAACACCTTATAAAGTTATAGGGCTATTGATGTAATTAGTCCATTTCGGCAACCATTTCGTCTTCTATTTTATTGAGACTCTTAGTTTTGCCAAATAACTCTTGTGATTTATTGTTATAAGCCTCTGCAGCAGCTTCTGCTGAAGGGAATAAGCCTAAATCATATCTTTGTCCTTTGGAGTAAAGGACTGCTCTGAATGTCTTTTTACTTACTTTTACTACCCCTCTGTAACCTGTTTTGTTGTGGTGATGTTTCTGATTTCTTCTTAATTCAGCCATCGTTGCCCACTCAAGGTTTTTTTCTCTACAATCTAACGCATTGCCGTTTTTAATACGAACAAAAAGACGTTTTGTAGACTCTTGTTGAGGTACAAATTTTTCTGCAATTAATTTGTGAAGGTAAATGGTAATATTTTGGTAGCCACCGTTAGGTCTAGGATAATTCTTTTGAAAAAATACATAACCACTTGCATGCATTCTTAGGTTATTCAAAAGATCTAATTGGTTGTAATACTCATTATTTGTAATAAAATCATAAGCATCACCAGACAGAAGCACATGCTCGTCTGCATTTTTTAGTTTAATTTTGTAAAGCATTTTTCTTGGTTTTAGACAGTTAATCTAGCTAACTAAAGTTGTGTGTCCTCAAGTCGGTATAATCCTGAGGGGTTAATAAATTGGTTTATAGTTGTTGCCCAATAATGAGCAATAAAAGGTTTAAGAAGGAAGTAGTGTATTGGTTTAGTTTATAGCAATTTAAAAGTCTAAGTAATAAAGATTACTTAGAGCTTTATATCGAATTTTGAACCTACTTCTTCTAGGTCTTTTATAACAGGAGACAATACAGGGATACCCACCGTACGTCTTTCGTGTTCAATTTCTCTTTCTGGATCACCAGGAATTAATACTCTTTCCTGACCTTCCACAGTTTCGGCAGTTTTGAATCTTCTAATCCAGTTGTCCATATGAGATTTAAATTCCTCTTTTGGTCTGAATCCATCAACTCTCATGGCACCAAAGAAGTGACCTAAACCTTCTCCAACAGGATCTTCAGGTAATGGAAGGAAACTTACAAATGGAGGTGCCCAAGGTCCGTAACCTGCACCAGATAACACAGCCGATAAAATATCTACCATACTACCTAAACAATATCCTTTATGACTACTTCTCACTCTATCACTACCTAACGGTAACAATGCACCACCGCTTTTAAGAGCAGCAGCATCTGTTGTAGAGTTTCCTTGTTTGTCTTGTACCCAACCTACAGGAGCATCTTCTTCTTTACGTTGAAGAATTTCCAATTTACCGTTTGCAGCAGTAGTTGTAGCAAAATCGGCAACAAATGGTGGTTCTTCACCAGCAGGGATCGCCATTGCAATTGGGTTAGTACCTAATAATCTTTCCTTTGAGAAAGTAGGAGATACTAAAGGACTTGCATTTGTCATCGATAAACCGATCATATCATGTTGTAAAGCCATCATTGCATGATAACCCGCAATACCATAGTGGTTAGAGTTTTTGACAGAAACCCATCCGGTTCCAACATTGGTAGCTTTATCAATAGCCACTTGCATAGCTTGTGGAGCGACAACTAGTCCTAAACCAGCATCACCATCGATAGTAGCTGTACTAGGTGTTTCGTGGATAATTTTTATTTCAGGTGTAGGGTTAATTCTACCTGCTTCCCATAATCTTACATAACCAATCAGACGAGCAACTCCATGAGAATCAACACCTCTTAAATCTGCAGATAGTAAAACGTTGGCTGCTAAGTCGGCATCCTTTTCCGGACATCCCATGGCAAGAAATACGTTTTTACTAAAATTGAAAAGTGTATTGTATGAAATTAAATTAATCCCGTTAGACATGTAAGCTATGTTTTAATGCAGTAAATTGTAACCGTTTTGTAGACGGTAATGAAATTTGTTTGAAATAAAAATCGACACGCAATCACCTCGCTAAAAAAGGTTTATACGATTGTTGATGTCACAAATTTATCAACTTTCTCAATTTGGACAAATGAGAAAAGTCTATCTAACGAATTTTTAACAGGAAATAAAACGAATACATGCAGATAGAAGTAAGTATTTTGATAGCAGCTAGAAATGAAGAAAAAAATATAGAAAACTGCTTGAATAGCCTTCTTAATCAACATTTCAATAACAATGTAAACATAGAGTTATTAATAGGTAACGATGATTCATATGATAATACAAAAAAGATTGTTGATAAATTTATTCGGCAATATTCACATATTCACTGTGTTGACGTTCCACAAAATCGAGAATTGAAGGGTAAAATTAATGTGATAGACTACCTTAGTGAACAGGCAAAAGGTAAGTATTTACTGTTTGCTGATGCCGATGTTGTTTATCCTGATCAATGGGTTGAAACAATGTACATTTCACTGAAATCTCATGATATTGCTACAGGAGTGACTACCGTTGAAGGAAAAGGAAATTGGTTCGGGTTTCAACGATTAGATTGGCTTTTGGCGTTAAAACAGATCGAAATTTTCTCAAAAATTAATATTCCGCTTACTGCCATGGGTAATAATATGGGGATCACTAGAACAATGTTTGATAAGATTGGAGGAGTTAGAAAATTACCTTTTACAGTAGCTGAAGACTTTGCTATATTTCAATCTATTATTAGTCAAAATGGAAGTTATGAACAGTTATATAGCAAAAAGGTATTAGCCAAAACAGTTGGTGTTGATAGCATGGATAGTTGGTTGTCTCAGCGTTGGAGGTGGATGCAAGGAGCAAAAAAACTACCTATTTATTTAGTGGTACTTAATTACCTAAATATCACACTTTACCCACTTTTAATCATTATTTCCTTTTTTAATCCCCAGTTTGGACTATTAATTCCTACTGTTTATTGTTTTAAAATGTTATCCCTTGTGGGAATTCAATACCAACTAAACGAAAAAGTAGATTGGTGGTCTGTATTACTTTTTGATCTTTATCATACTTACTGTTACAATCGTTTATTGGTATATTCTTTATTTTCTCCACCTGTAGAGTGGAAGGGAAGAGTATACAATTCTGAATAAGTAGTTTAGATTATGATCTTTATATTACCTTTGTGACGAAAACCGTTTATACATTACAGACGAAAAAATGGAAAAAAATAAGTGTGTCTTTTTAGACAGAGATGGTGTTTTGAATAAAGACTATGTGGACTATGCCTATACATTAGAGAAATTCGAAGTGTTACCGGGTGTACCAGAGGCACTTAACAAGTTGAAAGAAGCGGGTTTTAAGCTTGTTATTTTGACAAATCAGTCGGGTATCGTAAAAGGTATCTATAAAAAGGAAGACGTATTCATTTGCCACAATGCTTTACAAGAAGCTTGTGACCATGCTATTGATGATATGTTTTATGCACCTCTTCATGAGAAATGGTCGAATTCATTAAGCCGTAAACCAGGTACTTTAATGTTTGAAAGAGCTATTTATAAGTACAATGCTGATATGGAAAATACTTGGATGATTGGAGATAAGGAAAGAGATCTTATTCCAGCAGAAAAAGTAGGTATACAGCACAGAATTCAAGTAGATAATCCATTAGTAGAAGGTTCTGTAGCTACACATTATGCAAAAAACTTATTGGAAGCAGTAGATAAAATTATCTTAGCCAACCAATAATTGAATATATTAAACAACAAAAAAGAGAATAACGATGTCGTTATTCTCTTTTTTGTTGTTAGAAGAATTTTGAGAGATAATCACAAAGCTCTTCTAAGTAATTTTGGTCGATGGTGTCAAAAGTGGATAGTGTGTCGCTATCTATATCCAAGACAGCTACAACGACATCATTCTTAATCACAGGAACTACGATTTCTGATTTAGAAGCAGAACTACAAGCAATATGCCCTGGAAAAGCTTCAACATCTTCCACAACATATGTTTTCTTTTCACTCCAAGTTGTTCCACAAACACCTTTACCAGGTTTTATTCTTGTACAAGCTATTGGACCTTGAAATGGGCCTAATACTAATTCATCTTCTTTCACTAGGTAAAACCCAATCCAAAGATGATCAAACGCTGTTTTAAGCACAGCACATGTATTGGATAAATTGGCAATTAAATCGCTTTCGATGGATGTTAAGCCTTTTATTTGAGGAATTAAACTATTGTATAATTCTTCTTTTGATGTATGATCTGGTATATATAATTCTTCAGCCATAACGTTATTATTTATATAAGACTGCAAAAGTACAAGCAATAATACATAAGGAAAATTTCTTTCTAAAAATTAATACTAGAATAACCTCTATATGTATGTTCTTTTATATCTTTAGAGTACTTTTTTAGTATAAATTTTTTGAATAAACTTTGTAGTTGTTACCGATAAACAAAGATAATAACTCAATAACCTGATAGTAAAATGAAAATAACTCCACTTAAGATTCTTCAAATACTTATTTATATAGGGATAATGTTAGCCATAGTGTTAATGATGTCTCCTAAAGAAATATCAATATTTGGTACAGAAGTGAGAGTACCAACTGCAGACGATGTTTTACCTGAAAGTTTATTAACTCCAGAAGAAGCAAATACAGACCTTTCAGAAGAAGAGTATGAAGAAGAAGATCTAACAGTTGATCTATCCGATATTGAAGAAAATTCTACTTGGACACCAGTTGAAGAAAAACCATTAGTAGTAAAAACGCCTAAAGGAGCTGTAGCTATTGAATATCCAAATGGAGATAAAGAGTACTTAGATAACTTTTTTAGAGGTTTAAGTGATATTTCTGAAAAAGGAAGTATGATTAGAGTTTTACATTATGGAGATTCTCAGTTAGAAGGTGACCGTATGACAGAAAGGTTGAGAAAGAATCTACAAGAACAATTTGGAGGCTGTGGTGTAGGTTTAGTGCCAATCACTGAGTTAAAAAATATGAGAACTACATTGGCTCAATCTTATTCTGATAATTGGGAACAATTTATTTGTTTTGGACCTAAAAAATATAGAGGAAAACATAACGATTACGGTTTCTTTGGAAAGTACTACACTTTTGATGGAACTGAAGCCACTATTTCATTTGAAAAAGCTCCCTATTCTAAGACTCAGCACAAAGAGTTTGAAGACTTTAAAGTCTACCTAAGAAATACGGTAGCAGATGTAACTTTAAAATATACAATGAATGAAGTGGAGGGAGACCCCAAAACAATTGAAGCTTCATCTGAACCAAAAGCAATAAAATTACCTGTATCTGGAGCATTGGGAGAACTGGATCTAGCTTTTGAAGCCGATGCATCTCCAGAAGTGTATGGTGTTAGTTTTGACTGTAATACAGGTATCGCAGTAGATAATATACCGATGAGAGGTAGCTCCGGAACAGACTTTACAAAAATGAGGAAAGGTCACCTAAAGACTTTGTTTTCTGACTTAGATGTAAAGCTTCTAATACTACAGTTTGGTGTAAATGTAGTACCACAAGAAGCGGAAAGCTATAATTACTATGAGCGTTTACTTATTAAGCAGATCAATCACTTTAAAGAAGTAGATCCAAATCTATCTATTTTAATAGTAGGTGTTTCTGATATGGCAAGAAAAGATGGCTCAAAGATTGAGTCGTATCCAAATATTGATGCTGTAAGGGCTGCTGAAAGAAGAGCGGCAAATAAAGCAGGAGCGGCTTATTGGGACCTTTATTTAGCTATGGGAGGAAAGAACTCAATAGTAAAATGGGCTGATAAGAGTCCTGCATGGGCAGGAAAAGATTACACTCATTTTACTAGAAAAGGAGCCAATTTTATTGGTGATATGTTGTACAATGAATTAGTAAGAGAGTACCAAAGATATAAGAATAGAGATCCGAAGAATGTTGAAACCAAATAAATACAGTTATTGTAAACATAGAGGTTTGTGGTTTATTAAAGGGCTGCTAACAGTGGTATTGTTGTGTGCACATACAGCACCAACATCTACAGAGAATGTTAGAAGACCATTCGTTGCCTATGATTTTATTCGTATGGATTTGAATAAACTACAATCATTTGGTGATACAACACTTTATTCATTTTATAAAAAACTAGAACGCTTAGAAGAGAAAAAAGCTGGACAAGTTCATATTTTCCATTTAGGTGATTCACATATTCAAGCTGATTTCTTTTCAGGGTGGGTAAGAGAAAGATTTTATGAAGACCCTCGTTTTGACATGTCAGGACGAGGTTTCTTTTTTCCCTATAAGGCAGCTAAAACAAATAATCCTTATAGCTATAAGGTGAATAAAATAGGTAGCTGGAAAGGACAAAGAGCATCTATTAGTTATCATAAATCCAATTGGGGACTTGCTGGAATAACAGCGTCTACAACAGAGAGTTTTGCAAGTTTAACAGTAGATTTTAGTGGAAATGAAGCCTATTCCTATAGAGGCAATATTGTTCAAGTTTTTTATGATGTGAATGATGGAACCCAGTTTAAACCTACTATTCAGCCTTTAAATCCTGCATCTTTAGAAAAAGTAGAATTATTTAATGATCATATTTCTTATGTATTTGATCGACCAATTTCGAAGTTTAGACTTGGTTTGAAAAAAGAGAAAGACTCTGCAATGAGATTTGACCTGAAAGGTTTTGGCGTACTAAATAATAAAGCACCCGGAATTGTATATAGTTCATCAGGGGTAAACGGAGCCAAGGTAACTTCTTACTTAAGGTGTAAAACGATAAAAGAAGATCTTGCTGAAGTGAAGCCTGATATGATGGTGATTTCATTAGGAACAAATGATGCTTTTGTCGCTCCATTTAAGCCTCAAAGATTTTATGAAAATTATAAAAAACTAATTCAGCTGATTAGAGAGAACCAGCCTGACTTACCGATAATTCTGACGACTCCAGGTGATAATTTCAGAAACTCTAGATATTTAAATAAGGACAATGCTAGAGCAATAGAAATGATGTATAAATTAGCTCAAGAAGAACACCTAACAATTTGGGATTTCTACCATGTTATGGGAGGCCTCTCATCTATAGAGAAATGGAATGAGCTTTCTATGACCTCAAAAGACCGTGTACACTTAAGTAGACTTGGCTATCAATACCAAGGTGAATTATTCTACAGAGCATTAATTACAAATTACGATAGGTTTAAAACATCTCATTAGATTAGATATATAAAATGTATTATATATAATAATTACAACATTTTAACGTATACTTATATTCGTTTATCTATATAAGTGAATGAATATTCATTAATTAAAAACGTTTAAACTTCAAAAATATCATTGTAAATTTTTAATAATAAATGTGAATATTTTAATTTAAGTGTTATTTGCACACTGATTTATTTTATAAATATTTGCACTTTGCAGCTATTGAATTTATAATTGTTCACAATTGTTATGTATGCATAACATTTTTTTATTCATTGACTTAAAACGAAAATAAGAAGTAAACCTTTTCAATCACGATTAGACGCTTCATCTAACTTTAATTATTTAATGAAAATCAGAAATCTACTAATTGCGTTGGCAGCCGTATGCATTTCATCTGCATCTTTTGCTAATGGATTCCAGGTGCTTTTGCAAGGAACAAAATCAGTGGGACGAGGAAATGTTGGTGTTGGTTTTAGACCTGACGGATCCAGCATCTTTTTTAACCCTGGTGCATTATCATTTTTAGAAACAAGTACGGTTCAAGTAGGGTTTAACCCGGTATTCTCAAATATCTCTTATCGACCAACTGATGGTGCGACAAAGCATGCTTCAACTTCCCCAATGGGTACACCCTTCCAAGCGTATGGTGTATACAGACCATCTGCTGAATCACCTTGGGCATTTGGTTTAGGTGTATTTACTCCTTTCGGTTCGACAGTATCGTACGAAGATGGTTGGACAGGAAGATATTCATTACAAGAAATTTCATTACAGGCGATTTATATCCAACCTACTGTTTCATACAGAATCAATGATATGATTTCTGTGGGTGCAGGGGTTGATATTGTATCAGGTAGTGTTTCTTTCAAAAAGAGTGTTGCAGCATCTGGTGGTGATGTAGGGTTCGATATGGAAGGTAATACGATTAAATATACTTTCAATGCAGGTGTTTTCTTACAACCAAGTGAGAAATTCACAGTAGGTTTAAATTACCGTCATGGTGTTGATATGTCAGTGGAAAGAGGCGATGCTTTCTTTGATGTACCTAATGCATTTATTGGTGAGCAATTATTCGGAGATAAATTTACAGCAGGTGAAAGATATAAAGCTGCTTTCGATGCGACTTTACCATTACCTAATACTTATGCAGTAGGTTTAGGTTTTTATCCAAATGAAAAGTTATCGATCGGTTTTGATGTTAGCTATGTAACATGGAGTGTTTACAAAGAATTAAAAGTTGAATTCCCTGACGGTGACTATGCTCCAATTGCATATGACAGAAGCTGGGAAGATTCTTGGATCTTTAACTTAGGTGCTGATTATATGGTTACAGATGCTTTAACTGTTAGAGCGGGTGCTTATGTAGATACTACTCCTGTACCAGATGGTCACATGACTCCAGAGTCACCAGATGCTTTATCAATTGGTACTTCAGTAGGACTTAGCTATATGTTTACAGAGAAATTCAGTGTTGATGCTGCATTCTTGTTTACGAATAAACAACAAAGAGAAAATATTGTACCGACAGACAAAGATACTGGAGGTTTAAATGGAGTGTATAAGGCGACTGCTTATATCCCAAGTATTTCACTAAACTATAACTTCTAATCCATTACTCTACAAAAGAAAAAGAAATGATTTTTAATAAATATAGATCTATAATAGCAGCACTAGCTGTAGCTTTTTTAGCATCTTGTACAATAGAGGTGGATGATTTTCAACCATCAGCAGGTACTGATGCTAGTGGCAATGCTGTTGACTTTACTACTTATGTAGCTCTTGGTAACTCGCTCACAGCTGGGTACACTGATGGAGCATGGGTAGCAAAAGCACAAGCTAATTCTTATCCTCAATTAATTGCAAATAGCTTACAATCTGTAAACTTAGGAGCAAACGGTTTTACTCAACCTTTAGTATCAAATTCAAGTAAAGCATACTTTGGAACACAACTAGTATTAACTAATGCTGGACCAAGCGCTTTACCAACAATTGATGTGGATGGTGCAAGAGCATCAGATAATATTACACCTGGTACTTATCACAATATGGCTGTACCTGGTATCAGAGCTGTAGATATGGCGGTACCTGGTTACGGTGTAGCAAATCCTTTATTTGGATATTTCTCTTCTGAAGCTACGGCTACTGTATTGAATGATGCAGCAGCAGCTAATGCAACTTTCTTCTCAGTTTGGTTAGGAGCAAATGATGTGTTAGGCTTTGCAACGTCAGGTGGATCTTTAGGTTCAAATGATATTTTACAAGCGACTGCGATCACTCCAGTAGAGACTTACAAAGCGGCGATGACTCAAGTTTTTGAGACAATGTCAGCAAACGGTGCAAATGGTGTAATTCTAAATATTCCAAATATCATGGAAGCTGCACTGTTTAATTTTATGCCTTCAAATTTAGAAGGAGTTATAGCTTTGGCAGGACTTGAATTTTCTGAAAGCGTATTGACTTTGGTGAATGGATTTATGGCGTCAACAATTGGAGATGCGAAAAACCCTACAATTACAGCTGTAGCAACACCTAGTATTGATCCAGGAAATGGAGAGTTAATCAATGCAGTAGCAGCAGCGGCGGCAACGGCACCTTCAATAGATAAAGATCCAAATGTACCATCAGATCTTGCTTACACTGTAATATTCTTACAGTTAACTACAGATCCTGAGAATCCATTATCACCAGCTGATGCTATGACTTATTTAGCTTCTGTTGAAGGACAAACTCAAATTGCAGGTTTTGTTGGTTTAGGTTTAAATATTACTTGGGCTCAAATGAATGCAGAGCAAGCTATTGCAGATTCTGATTCATATATGCAAGAACAAGGTACATATCCAGTATTTACAATGGAGTCTAATCAAATGCCTTATTATGACGCAACTTCTCCAACTGGTATGAGACAATCTGAAGTAGGAACGAAATTTACTTTAACTGCTCAAGGAAAAATTACTGCTTTAGTAGGTGTAATCGTTGGTGGAGGTGATCTTCCTGAAGATTTACAAGAAGTACTACCTGTACCTGCGAACGGTGAAGCTTTAATTGCTTCAGACGTTGAAGCTGTTGAAACTGCAATTGGAGAATACAATGAGTTCTTAAAATCAGAAGCTGATGCTCGTGGTTTTGCTTATGTTGATACAAGATCAATTATGCATGAGGCAGTAACAGGTATTATCATCGATGGTGTTACTTACACTACTGAATATTTATCAGGTAACTTATTCTCATTAGATGGTGCACACCTTACTCAGAGAGGTTATGCTGTGATTGCGAATTACACAATCGAAGCAATCAACAATAAATATGGAGCTAAAATTCCAACAGTTCAACAAAACGATTACCCTGTAGTAGAGGAAACAGCAGTTCCTGCTCCTGCTAATTAATCTTAATGATTGTTGAAAATTAAACAATAAGAAGTAAAAATATTTACTTTTATGGAAAACCTACCTTATTACAATAGTAATGATGGTAGGTTTTTTATATTTATTGCTGATTATGAGTGTGTTGTTGAAATCACTCAAACAAAATAGAAACAAAAAATGAGATACTCTTTACGATCAACTATCATTATTTTATCAACCATTATCCTATCAATTTCCTGTGCGACTAAAGATGAGAATGAAAATATTACCGATTCAGGGACTACTCGTATAGGAACACCTATTAGTTATTCAAGGTTTGTAGCACTTGGCGATGGTGTAACTGCTGGATTACAAGACAATGTGTGGTATAAAGAAGCACAAGATAATTCTGTAGCAGGAATCTTTTCACAGGTGATTTCTCAAAATAATTTAGGACCTGAAATCATTAACCCTGAGGTGACAACACAAGGAACAGGTATACCTGCAGAAGATTCAACGGAAGCGATAAGATATTCTAAGGGTTCATGGATTATGGGAGAAGCTAGGATTCTTTCTGAAAATGTCCCTTCTATTATAGGTACAACAGCTTCAGGAGAAGGTTTTACCAATATTTCTGTAATTGGAGCCAAGTTTAATGATTTTACTATACCAAGCTATAAAACTGAAAATCCATATTTTGCATATTTTTCTTCTTCAGATACAGCATCAATGTTTGGTACTGTTGTCAATTTAGATCCCACTTTTACTTTAATATCAGCCGGACGTCGAGATATTTTGGATTATGCGATCCACAAATACACAGATCAGGATTTAGAATTACCTGATGCCAGTCAATTAGGAATTCAGTTGGAAAATATGGCGTTACCATTATCTGATCAGAAAGGTGGAGCAATGATAGGTATTGATTTTATTAATGAGATACCATTTTTTAATCATATGAGAAACTCATTAGAGCTGACAGAAGAAACTGCGACAGCTTTAAATAATGGAATTGATGAAATTGCATCAGGAGCTATTGTTTTTCTTTTGGATTCAATAAGAAGTTCAGTCACTCAGCCTGTAGCAGAAGAATACCTTAGGGATGAGTTTATTTTACCAATTTTAGTCAATGGGTGGGATGGAGAATTAGGAATAGCTGCTATCAATACTTGTAATGGGTATGATATGACCGAACCAGGAATAAATAAAGAACAATTACCCCTGAAACCTTCAGTAGATGATTATCCGTCTAGTTGTTCTTATATTCAAGATACTCTGGCGTACAACTTAGTCTATAATAAAACTTTTTATACTACTAATTGGGGAAGGAGAGTAAATGTGGTGACAGTACCATTAGCAGCTCCAACAGCAAGAACACAGACGGCACTTCCTGCAAATCAACAATTGATAGCAGATTATATTTTCGCAGGTATCACAAGAGATTGGGTAACTGATTTTGAAACAGATTCTGCATCTACAGTAAATGCAATTATGTCTTCTGATCCATTAGAAATTATGGTGATTGAGACAGCATTCAAAATGTCAATAGATCAATTACTGATGATGTTTATCGATAATGATCAGGTTACTGGAATTATTTCTAATCAATTATATAAAATAGTACTGAACAATGTGGAAGGAACGCTAACTCCAGAAAGCTTGGAAGATGCGATTGATGAATCGATTGGTACTATTGTCGTAGCATTATTAGATGTGCTAAGAGGAAATCAATATTTTCCAGAGTTTGTTGCAGGCACCAACCCGTTTATTGTGTTGGACCCTACCTCACCAACCAGAATGAGACAGTTGGAAGTAGGAGATAAGATCATGCTGCCATATGCTAATGTTTATGCTGACTTAAGATCATTATTAACATCAATAATTTCGAATGGTGGTTTGCCTGCTGATTTTACGGTATCTACATTGTTGGACCTTTTTCCAACTGCAGATATGGTTTATGATGTTAATACACAAGAAGAAGTTGCTCAAGCGGTGCAAGAATATAATTTAGCAATTAGTAGTGCAGCTAAATCGGTCAATTGGGCATATGTCGATGTGGCATCGATTTCAACTAGATTATTAACTGGCTATAAACAAGATGGAAACACATTTACCACGGAATATAGATCTGGAAACTTTTATTCTATGGATGGGCTAAGTTATACATCTTCAGCGAATGCAATTATTGTAAATGAGCTTATTGATAAGCTGAATACTTTATATAGATCTACCTTACCAAAGGTGAAAACTAACGAGTATACAAGGAATTAACATTTATAATACATAAGTTTTGTAATGATATTAATAAAGCTGCGGTCTTTTCAATAAGAACGTAGCTTTTTTTGATGTTCATTTTGTACTTTTGCTCAAGGTTGGTTTTAATATTGTAAAACAATTAAAGAGAACTAAAGAATTTTGGTCGTTTTATTATTTTGTCTTACAGGATTATAGATACTAAAACTTAGTTGTGTGGAAAATTTTCAAAACATACTTATCTCATAAATATCATCAACTGCAGTTTAATTCGCATAGATTTTTTAGCGCACTGAAGTATTAAATGGCAAAACATAAGCTGATAGAAAAACTATTTAATCTTAGAAGATTACATCTGTCCGATAGAAATTTCATTCTAATTGTCAGTAGCATGGTAGGTATTGCCTCTGGCTTTGCTGCCGTTCTTCTAAAATTATCAGTACATCATATTCATGATCATATTACGCATGTCAACTTTGCGGAAAATTGGGGATTACTATTGTTTCCAATTCTTGGATTGATCATTACGACGATTATTGCAAAAACGCTTTATAAAGAGAGTAGTGTAGGACATGCCATTACAGATATTCTCCATGATATATTTAAAAACAATAGTAACATTGGTAAAAGTAAGATGTACTCTCGTATAGTTACATCTATGTTTACTGTTGGTTTTGGTGGTTCTGTTGGATTAGAGTCTCCGATTGTATTAACAGGTGGAGCGATCGGTTCAAATATTGGTCAGTCGTTTTTATTAGATTATAAAACAAAGACTTTGATGATTGGCTGTGGAACGGCAGGGGTTATCTCAGCGATATTTAATGCACCAATCACAGGGTTAATTTTTAGTATTGAGGTGATTTTGACAGGAGTTTCTGTTGCCAATTTTGTACCTCTACTTATATCATCTGTGAGTGCAGCAATCGTTTCGTCTTTATTGGTTGGTGAGGAAGTATTGTTCTCATTCAAAATTGTAGAGGCCTTTCAAGCACATCATATTCCATTTTATATTGTACTAGGTGTTGTAGCTGGTTTTATGTCGATTTATTTTAATCAGACATTACACCAAATGGAACATTTAATGGAAGAGAGATTTCCTAACAGATACAGAAGAGCATTAGTCGGAGGTGGTCTTTTATCAATCTTTATATTCATTTTTCCGCCAATTTATGGGGAAGGGTACGAATCCATAAAAGCCCTTCTAAATGGTGAAGAACATAGCTTGTTAGTGAGAGCAGAATTGTTCGAGTCATTAATACCTAATACAAAAGCTTGGCTTTTCTTGGCTTATATCATTATGGTGTTATTTGCTAAAGTAATTGGTGCTTCGTTAACGCTTTCTTCTGGAGGAGCCGGTGGTACATTTGGACCTGCCTTAGTGATTGGAGGTTTGACAGGTTTTGCTTTTGCTAGATTAGTTAATTTGTTAGGTTTGGCAGAATTACATGAATCTCATTTTATCTTAGTTGGTATGAGTGGTGTACTATGTGGTGTAGTTTATGCTCCACTTACAGCAATTTTCTTAATCGCAGAAATTACAGGAGGATATACACTATTTGTTCCTCTGATGTTAGTGTCAGCCATTGCTTATACTACAGTAAGTGTTGTTAATCCTGACGCTCCTCATGTGAGTACATTAAAAGCAAGAGGAGAATATTTGAAAGGCGATAGAGATATGCAGGTATTGGACCGATTAAACATTAATAAACTAATCGAAACCAATTTTGTGACTGTACCTGTAAAAGGTTATTTAAGTGACTTAGTAGAAGCAATTAGTGTAAGTAAACGTTCTGTTTTCCCTGTTGTTAATGATAAAGGAAGGTTGAAGGGAATTATCACCTTAGATCAAGTAAGAGAAATTATGTTTGATCAAGAGCAACAACAGAAAGTTAAGATAGAGAACGTAATGATGCAAGCACCTGATGTAGTCTATTACGGAGAAAGAATGCAAACAGTAATGCGTAAATTTGAGAAGGAAGATGCTTGGAATTTACCTGTTATTGATGAAGATAAAGTATATGTAGGCATGGTTTCTAAATCAAGAATATTCAGTGTTTACAGAAAGCAACTACAACGTCTTAATAAAGAGTGGGTAGGTAACTAACAAAACATTTCATTAAAATATTGAAGATAAATACACCATCTTCCTATTTTTGTGACAGACTTTAATAAATATACTATGAATGAATTTGAGGTATATCTAACAAAAAAACGTATTGATCATAAAGCTTTCAAAGAGGCAGAACCCGACCGTTATACGGAATGGGATTCTTTATTTATGCAGGTACACCCAAAGAGTTTTACACAGCAAAAGCTCTTTTTGATAAATCAAATTCGTAGACGTTATTGGTTGGAAGAGGCAGTTAAGGTAGAAGTTGAAAAACCAAAAGCGAAACCTAAGCCTGTTGTTAAAAAGGCTGTAGAGAAAGCAACTACATCGGAAGAGGTGAAAACTGATTCGTCTTCAGAGAGTAAGCCTAAGTTTAGGCCGAAGATGAAGGCTCGTCCTGTCGTTAAGCAAGACGAAGGAGATGCAGCTGTTACTAAACCTTCTAGGCCTGTAATGAAAGCAAAGTCGGAAGAGGAACCATCTCAGAATAAACCTTCTAGACCTGTCTTTAAGAAAAAAGCAACTGAAGAGTCTAAAGGAAAAGTAGGTAGACCTGTAATAAAATCGAAGAAGAATGTAGAGGAGACAACTGAGAAAGAAGCTCCTAAGAAAGCCCGTCCGGTCTTTAAGAAGAAACCGAGTGTGAAAGGGTCTTCTTCAGAACCAACGGAGTCATCAGCATCTTCAGAAAGTACCCCAAAGCGTGTTCGTCCCGTTTTTAAGAAGAAAGTGGAAAGCTCAGCTGAACCGATACCCGAGGAGTCAACAGAAGAGGTGAAGCCTAAGAAAGCCCGCCCAGTCTTTAAGAAGAAACCGAGTGTAGAAGAGTCTTCTTCAGCACCAACGGAGTCATCAACATCTTCAGAAAGTACCCCAAAGCGTGTTCGTCCCGTTTTTAAGAAGAAAGTGGAAAACTCAGCTGAATCGGTACCTGAGGAGCCAATAGAAGAGGTAAAACCAAAGAAAGTACGACCGGTCTTTAAGAAGAAACCGAGTGTAGAAGAGTCTACTACAGAGCCCACGGAGTCATCAGCATCTTCAGAAAGTACCCCAAAGCGTGTTCGTCCTATTTTTAAGAAGAAAGTGGATAGTTCAACTGAATCGGTACCTGAGGAGCCAATAGAAGAGGTAAAACCAAAGAAAGTACGACCGGTCTTTAAGAAGAAACCGAGTGTAGAAGAGTCTTCTTCAGAACCAACAGAGTCATCAGCATCTTCAGAAAGTACCCCAAAGCGTGTTCGTCCTGTTTTTAAGAAGAAAGTGGACAGTTCAACCGAATCGGTATCTGAGGAGTCAACAGAAGACGTGAAACCAAAGAAAGTTCGTCCGGTCTTCAAAAAGAAACCGAGTGTAGATACGGCAGAGAAATCACTAAAAGATGAATCTCCTAAGGAAGAACCATCTAAACCTAAACGTATTCGACCTGTCATTAAACCAAAGAAAAAAGACAGTGATTCAGAGTAATGGTTGAAGACTCTTGAATACAGTGTTGGCTACAATTTTAGCTCCTTCAACATTTGGGTGAATTCCATCAGCTTGATTTAATGAAGGTTCTCCGGCAACACCTTCAAGAAGGAAAGGAAGTAAATAAGTATTTTTTTCTTTTGAGATTTGAGGGTAGAGTTTTTCAAAAGCTTTAAAATAATCATCTCCCATATTTGGAGGAGGCAATATACCTGCAAGTAATATCTTACATTGTGGATTGACCTTTTTCACCTTATCAATAATTTTTTCGAGATTATCTTTTGTGTTGTTGGGATCAATGCCTCTAAGAGCATCATTACCACCTAGAGAAAGTACAAATATATCGGGCTTCTGTTGGCCAATAATCCAGTCAACTCTACCTAAACCACCAGCAGTAGTTTCTCCGCTTAATCCAGCATTAACTATAGTATATGGTAACGCTAACTTGTCAATTTTTTGTTGTATTAATTGGGGGAATGCTTGTTCCTTTTCCAAACCGTACCCAGCAGTTAAGCTATTTCCAAAAAATATGATTGTCTTTTTAGAAGAAGTTTCATCAGCTGATACTGTAGGAACACTAGTATTTGAAGCTTGATTTTGATCTTGTTTTTCTTCATTAGAAGTAGAACAACCCATCAGTACAAATATTAATTGAAATAGTAATATTGAAAAAGTGCTATTTTGCTTCATTTCTTGCAAGGGTATTTTCTTGATTTATTTTGACCTCTTTTTTCAAAGATAGGATAGTAAATTGTAATAGACTTGTTAAACCTAATTATTTCTGACATATGCACAAAGACTTCTGTACCCATAAAGTATTATCCTATTGGGCTCTTCGAATCGTACCCTCTGTCATACTTTTACAATCGTTACTTTACAAATTTGGAGATGATGGTGCTTACGTATATATTTTTTTAGAAATGGGCCTTGGAGATGATATGCGCCTCTTGTTTGCTGTTTTAGAATTTATTGGAAGTATTTTCCTAGTTCAATCTGTGTATTGTAGATGGGGTGCATACATAGGCATTTTTGTGTCTTTATTGTCCATCATACCTTTTGTGTTTTTGGGATTTGAGTTACCCGTAGAAAACAGTTTTGCATCTGGTTTACAACTTTTTGGAATGTCATTGGTAGTATTAATGACCTCTTTACTTATACTAGAACAAGAATTAGGTAGAATTCAGAAAACTTCAAAATCAACACAAAAAAAAGAATCATTAACGGCCTAAATAGTCGTAGATGATGTTATATTTTATAAACTATTGATGATATCGGGAAAATTCGCCTAAAAAAGTCAATAGAATCTTCTTAATTTTGGCTATACTCAGTATTTTTAAAAGAGTATAGCTAATTTTTTGCTCTTAATTTACTTGCATGAATAATAACGTTAAACAATCTGCAATTGAGCTATGTAAACAGCTTAAGAATTTATTGACTCAGATATCAGAAGAACAATTTATTGCACCATTAGATTTATTTTCGGGATCTTCTATTGGGCAACATACTAGACACATTATCGAATTTTACCAATGTTTAATTGATAGTGTGAAAAAAGGAGAACAGATCTGTTATGAAGATAGGCAGCGAAGTCTTACCTTAGAATCAGATAAATACAATGCATTAGCTAAGATTGATGAACAGATTTCATCTTTTTCCCAGTTAGATAACTATACAGAAGATGTAGTCTTAAAAGTGAAAGATTACGCTCAAAACTTGGAAATGAATGAATGGTCGTCACCTTCAACAATTTCTCGCGAAATGCATTATTGTAACGAACATACAGTACATCATTTAGCAATTATCAAAGTGGGTTTAATGCATTATTTCCCAGGGTTAAACTTGAATGATAGCTTTGGAGTCGCTAAATCAACTTACGCCTACAGAAAAGGTAAATAACTCATTCTACTTTATTTCAATTAACATATGTGCACCCTAACTTATATACCTCTATCATCAACATCTTATTTGTTCACATCAAATAGAGATGAAAGAAAAAGCAGATCTTCTGCATTTGCGCCAACGATTCATGAGAAAAATGGAGTGTCTTTTATCGCACCAATTGATAGTCAGGCATTGGGTACTTGGCTAGGAGCATCAGAAAACTCAAGAGTAGTTTGCTTATTAAATGGAGGATTGAAAGCACATATTCCTACTCCACCATATAAACATTCGAGAGGAAAAGTGGTGATTGATTCTTTGTTAGCTGTTGACATTGAATTGTATTTAACCACATATGACTTTAATAATGTAGAGCCATTTACGCTGATTGTCATTGAGAATAAAGACGAGTTATCAATCATACAATTTATTTGGGATGGACAAAAATCATATCAAGAATTTTTAGATCCAGCTAGTCCACATATTTGGTCATCAGTTACATTATATAATTCAAACCAAACAAAGAAAAGGAAAGAGAAGTTTTTAGATTGGTTATCCTCATCTGAAAAAAATGCTCAAGAAATTTTAGAAGTTCATGAGAACTTAGATCATGAAGATTCTTCTACAATAGGACTATCAATGCAACGTCCTCAATATTGTACTGTGAGTACAACTCAATTAAAAGTGACAGATCAGAGGGTGGATATGATGTATCATGATCGTAATTCAACTCAAAAAGATTTTGCTCATTTGCCATTAACAGTTTATAATCATGAATCTTAAACCCAATTTAAGATATCGTTTATTTAAGTGGGAGTTCTGGCCGTATTATGTTTTTTATATACCAGTATACTTTTTCTACTTTCTTCTATCAGCTCTTTCGCGTTCCTTAAGTTTTATGACTTTGGCTAACCCCGGGATGAGATATGGTGGCTTTTTCAGCTATTCTAAATATGATGTACTTAAACAACTTCCTGAAAAATATGTACCTAAGTCAGCTTTCTTTACAGTAGCTCCTACGAGTAAAGAAGTAAAGAAAGAAATGAACAGATTAGGACTAGAATACCCTGTGATTTTAAAACCTGATGAAGGAGAAAGAGGAAGTGGTGTAGAGAAGATAAAGAATGACCAAGAGTTAGATGAATATCTATTAGCAAATTCCCCTAATATCATTTTGCAAGAATTTATTGATGCTCCAAATGAGTTTGGAGTGATGTATGTAAAATATCCATCACAAGAGAAAGGAAAAATAACATCAATAGTATTCAAAGGTGAATTGTATGTAATCGGCGATGGTGTTAGTGATCTAATTACATTGTTCAAAACTCACCCAAGGGCTCAACTATATATCGATTTCCTTAAAGAATTTTACAAGGATCAGCTGAATATGGTCATTAAGAAGGATGAAATATTTATGTTGTCAAAGATGGGAAATCATTGCCGAGGAGCGATCTTTAATGATGCAAATTACCTTATCGATAAATTGGATGTATCACTTTTCGACTCAATATCAGAATCTATAGAAGGTTTTTATTTCGGTAGATATGATTTAAAAGCTAAAGATGAAAATGCTTTAATAAACGGAGATTTTAAAGTAATGGAATTGAATGGTGTAAATTCTGAACCAGCACATATTTATGACCCAGATAACTCATTGATGAGAGCATATAAAGATCTATTTCGTCATTGGTGGAGGATCTATAAAATAAGCAAAGAAAATAAAGAACAAGGATATACAGAAACTCCATTCCCAACATTAGTACAATCTCTTATGAATAAATAAGAAGTATATCTAATTGAAAAGATAAATATTTTTATTTTTGCAACTCAATAAAGCAAAGGTAAATGTATTTAGAGCGGTTGTATCTAAGAGATTTTAAAAATTACAAGGAACTTTCTGTTGATTTTACGGAAGGGGTAAACTGTATTGTCGGTCCTAATGGGGTAGGCAAGACAAATCTTTTGGATGCCGTTTATTTCTTATCCATGACTCGTAGTGCGTTTAGTTTTACAGAACAGCAGAATGCAAGACATGGTGAGAAAATATTCGCTTTGTCTGGGAAATTTTATAAAAAAGATGATCCTGATATGGTAGTATGTCAGTATCAGAAGCCCAAAAAGAAATTTAGCTTAAATGGTAAGGAGTATCAAAAGTTTAGTGAACATTTTGGTAAATACCCTTGTGTATTAATAGCCCCCAATGATACTGATTTACTAAGGGAAGGTAGTGAAGTCAGAAGAAAACACTTTGATAGTGTCATTTCTCAATTTGATAAAGAATACCTAAAAGCATTGATAGATTATCAGAGAGCAGTTTTACAGAGAAATGAACTGTTGAAAATGTTTGCTGAGAAACGTCAAATACCAAATAAAGATTGGGTTGCTCCTTACGATCATATCATCTTACAAAATGCAAAGATAATTCATCACAAGAGAAAGAAGTTTGTTGAGAAGTTTCATGGTTTCTTTCAGGAGTCTTATTCTTTTTTATCAGAAGAAAGAGAAGAAGCTTCTATCATTTATAAATCTGACCTTTCTAAAGAAAATTTCGGACAAATTTACGCTGAAGCTTGGGAGAAGGATGTACATTTACAGAGGACAACAAAAGGAATTCATAAAGACGATTTTGATTTTCAATTGGCAGGTTATCCTTTAAAGAAATATGGATCTCAAGGACAACAGAAATCATTTATCATCGCTATGAAATTAGCTCAACATTATTTGTTAAAAGAAGCATTAGAAGTAGTTCCAATTCTATTATTAGATGATATTTTTGATAAACTGGATGATAATAGAATAAAAAAACTCCTAGAATTGATAAAAGAGAAGAAATTTGGTCAAATTATTTTGACCGATGCTCGACCTGAACGGTCTAAGAGTTTAATGGAAGAAATAAATACGGAATCTCACTTTATAGAAATAGATCATTTTGTCGGAAAATAAGAAATCTGTATATCGATTTAGAAAGAAGACACCGATACCTAAAAAACATGAAACTTTAGGTATTGGCGATGCTATGCAACAATTTGTAAAGTCTCTGAAAAAATCACACAGCTATAATGAAGCTATTATTAGTAAAGTTTGGGGTGAAGTAATGGGACATACTATTGCCTCAAGAACTTTAAGTATTAAACTAAGAGGTAAAGTCTTATATGTTAAATTAAATGCTCCTTCATTAAAAAATGAATTAAATATGGCAAGAGAGCATGTTGTCAATAGAATTAACCAAAGACTAAGAACTGAAGTATTAACAGAAGTAAAATTCACATAACTATTATGTCTGAAAATAAAAATAATTACGTAGTTATTATGGCTGGTGGTGTAGGAAGTAGATTCTGGCCATACAGTAGAGAAAGTAGACCTAAACAGTTCCAAGATATTTTAGGGACAGGAAAGACAATGATTCAAATGACCGCTGATCGTTTTGAAGGTGTTTGTCCTAATGAAAATATTTTTGTGGTAACTAGTCGCGATTATAAAGAAATCACTTTAGAGCAATTACCATTTCTTTCAGAAGATCAGGTGTTATGCGAGCCTATGCGTAGAAATACAGCACCTTGTATTGCTTATGCGTGTTATAAAATAGGATTGAAGAACCCTGAGGCAAATATCGTTGTAGCACCAGCTGACCATGTTATTCTGGATGTTCCAGAGTTTCAACTAAGGGTAGAAAAAGCATTACATTATGTGGCTTCTCATGATGTGTTAGTTACTTTAGGTATTCGCCCAAATAGACCAGATACTGGGTATGGTTATATTCAAGCTTTGAATGATGAACGACTTGAAGTACTTTACAAAGTAAAAACATTTACCGAAAAGCCTAATGAAGAGTTGGCAAGGGCATTTGTTTTAAGTGGTGACTTTGTTTGGAATGCAGGTATTTTCGTATGGAATGCTCAAACAATTAAGAAGTCATTTAAAGAAAATCTTCAAGACGTAGATCAATTATTTTCTTCTATTGAAGATAAATTTTATACAGATCAAGAAACGGAAGCAATTGATACAATCTATCCAAAATGTAGAGATATTTCTATCGATTATGGTATCATGGAGCATGCTGACAATGTCTATGTCATGAGAACTGATTTTGGATGGTCAGATCTTGGTACATGGAAATCCCTGTATGAACAAGCGGATAAAAATGAAGAAGAAAATGTTCTTCAGGGTAATGTAATGGCTTATGAGACATTTAAAACTATTGTTAAAACGCCAAAAGACCGTTTAGTAGTAGTGCAAGGGTTGGAAAATTATATTGTAGCCGAATATGATAATGTATTGATGATCTGTAATAAAGATCATGAACAAAGAGTAAAACAATTCCTAAAAGCAGCAAAAGAACAAAGAGGTCCAGAATTTATATAATTTCCTCAGTAAGTTGAAAATATTGACATAATTAGAATTCTAAATTTTACTTTAAGTTTAGAATTCTAATTATCTTTGGCCGTTCTAAACGATTGAATTAGCTAGACATGCAAGAAAACAAGAAAGATCACAATATTAATAATACTTCCAATCAAAAAAATAACGATGAAATAGATTTGATTGAGTTGTTCTCTTTAATAGGGGATAAGATCAAACAATTTTTTACTGGTATTGGTCAAGCCTTTGTAAATTTGTTAATATACTTTTATAAAAAAGTTTATCAATGGAAGTTAGTAATTGGTATTGCAGTGATTATTGGTGGTGTTGTAGGCTTCTTAATGAAAGATTCATCACAATACTACTCTTCAACAGCAACTGTAAATTCCCCATATTTAAAAGGTGTAGATTTTATCACTGAGATTGATGAACTTAATTCTCTATGCACACAAGATGGGCGAGTACTATTATCAAAGCAATTAAATGTACCATTAGAAGTCGCTGAAAATATTTCAGAAATTCAAACTATTGGATATTTCAATAAGTACATGAAGGGTAGGGTAAATGAAGAAATAGCGGATTCATTATATCTTAACTCATTGGAAGACGAATCTCGATTTGAAATAACAATTAGCACAAAGGTAAATTCAATTACAAAGGAGCAACTTCAGAGTGGTTTTGAATATTTTTTTGAAAAAAATAAATTTATTCAAAATTATCAATCTGTTTACTTAACTAGCTTAAAGGAAAAAGAAGAAGTTTACTTAGAACAAAGAAAACAATTAAGAGAGTTTAATGATGCTTATAAAGATATCATTATTGCTCAAGGTGAATTGCTAAGAAAAGGTACTAAAACCTCATCTTCTAATGTAGTTGTTATGAAAGATGAACAGACTGACGGATATATTCGTCAGAGTGGTGAAAAATCTCTTGAAGTTATGTTAGAAGCGAGAGGATTAGAGGATAGTCTAAAAGTTATCAGAAGGGAATTGTCATTACAAAAACCTGTTGAATTTGTAAATAAATTTTCTGAACTATTTACAGTTTCACTTTCGACAAGAGGTAAAACGGTATTAGGAATGTTATTTGGTTTTCTTACAATTCTTGGTTTTGCTGTTTTAGTGGACTTAAATGATTACCTGAAAAAGAAAGCAAACATTTAAGACATGAAAATTTGTATATAAAATATAAATTGCAAGGTGTGTAAATCTAACTTACACACCTTTTTTATATATTAATATTATGAAAGGAATCATTTTAGCTGGAGGTTCAGGAACAAGGTTACATCCTTTAACATTAGCTGTCAGTAAGCAACTAATGCCTGTTTATAATAAACCAATGATTTATTATCCACTATCAACATTAATGTTAGCAGGGATAAGAGATATATTAATAATATCTACGCCTGAACATCTACCGTTATTTAAAAAACTATTAGGAGATGGGACTAAGGTAGGCTGTACATTTTCTTATACAGTTCAAGAGAAACCGGAAGGTTTAGCTCAAGCTTTTATATTGGGTGAAGATTTTATTGGTAATGATAAAGTCTCATTGATTTTAGGAGATAATATTTTCTATGGTTCAGGTTTATCAAAACTATTACAATCCAATAATAATATTGATGGAGGCTGTGTGTATGCATATCATGTAACTGATCCTGAAAGGTATGGAGTAGTAGAGTTTGATAAAAATAAAAAAGCAATTTCAATAGAAGAAAAGCCAATAAAACCAAAATCGAATTATGCAGTGCCTGGATTATATTTCTATGATAATGACGTTGTAGAAATAGCTAAAAATGTAAGGCCTAGTGCTAGAGGAGAACTAGAAATCACTTCTATTAATGAAGAGTATTTAAGAAGAGACAAGCTACAAGTGAGTATTATGAATAGAGGAACTGCTTGGTTAGATACTGGAACTTTTGCCTCATTAATGCAAGCTGGAGAGTATGTTAGAGTTATAGAAGAGCGACAGGGATTAAGTGTTGGGTGTATTGAAGAGGTAGCATTCCGAATGGGATATATAAATGCAACGGAATTAGAAGAGATTGCAAAGCCTCTAATTAAAAGTGGATATGGACAATATATCATGAATATTCTAAAATCAGAAAATCATTAAAATGAATATTGTAGAAACGAAATTAAAGGATTGTTATATCATTGAGCCAAAGGTGTTTGGTGATAGTAGAGGATATTTTTTTGAGAGTTTTCATTTGAAAAAATTTACTGAAGTAACAGGGTTAGCAATCAATTTTGTACAAGATAATCAATCATCATCTTCATATGGGGTAATAAGAGGTTTACACTTTCAAAAAGGGGTACATGCTCAAGCAAAATTAGTTAGAGTTTTATCGGGAAGAGTGATTGATGTTGCGGTAGATCTTAGACCTGATAGTGATACATTTGGGCAATATGAAGCAGTAGAGTTAAGTGCAGAAAATAAGAAGCAATTATTTGTGCCTAGAGGATTTGCTCATGGTTTTTCAGTATTATCTGAAACAGCAGAATTTTCTTATAAATGTGATAATTATTACAATAAGGAGTCTGAAAGTGGAATTCGTTATAATGATCCAGGTTTAGCAATCGATTGGGGTATTAATAATGGTGATGAAATCATATCAGAAAAAGATCAAGACCTTCCATTTTTAAAAGAGTTTAATAAATCAATCTATGGATAAGAAAAGAATTCTTGTGACGGGTTCTAAAGGTCAATTAGGTAGTGAATTGAGAGTGCTATCTGAAGGGGCAAATTGGAACTTTTTTTTTGTTGATATTGACACTTTAGATATCACTGATGAAAATGCGGTAGAAACTTTCTTTATTGATAAGAAAATAAATTATTGTATTAATTGTGCAGCATATACTGCTGTAGATCAAGCAGAAAACAACCAAGAAGCAGCATATAAAGTAAATGTTATAGGAGCCGAAGTTTTAGCGAAGGTAACTGAAAAGACTAATTCTGTCTTATTTCATATTTCTACAGATTTTGTTTTTGGAGGGGAAAAACTAATACCCTATAATGAAACAGATCAAACTTCACCTTTAAGTGTTTATGGGAAAACTAAATTGGAAGGGGAAAAAGCAATTGAGCAAAATACTAAAAGGTATTACATAATACGAACAGCTTGGTTATATAGTTCTTTTGGTAATAATTTCGTTAAGACTATGTTGAATCTAGCAAAAACTAGAGATAGTCTTGGTATAGTAGTAGATCAAGTTGGAACACCTACATATGCCAAAGATTTAGCTCAGGTAATTTTAACTATAATTGAACATGATAAAGAAGAATACGGAGTTCTCCACTTTAGTAATGAGGGAGTAGCTAGCTGGTATGATTTTGCTAAAACAATATTTAATATAAAAGACGTCAAAATAGAAGTAAAACCAATATCTACTTTTGAATATCCAACACCAGCAAAAAGACCTCAATATAGTGTGATGGATAAGTCAAAAATTAAAAATACATTCAATATTTCTATCCCATATTGGCAAGATAGCTTAATTAATTGTCTGAGTTTGATAGAGAGTTAGATAAAGTATAAAAAGTAATTACCTTTGTACCGTTTTTATGAACCAATAGAGTTACTATGACATCAATATTGATTACAGGCGGAGCAGGCTTTATAGGAGCTAATTTCGTCCCCTTTTTTTTAAAGAAATATCAAGACTATAACATTGTTAATTTAGATAAATTGACCTACGCAGGAGATTTATCAAATCTTTCTGAGATTGAAGCAAACCATTCTAGGTATACTTTTATTCAAGGCGATATTTGTGATAGACAACTTATTGAAGAGTTATTTGAACAATATGATATTAGAGGTGTAATCCATTTTGCAGCAGAATCTCATGTAGATAATTCAATTTCGGGACCTGAAGCATTTATAAATACGAATGTTAATGGAACTTTTACTCTTATTGATGTTGCTAGAAAATATTGGATGAATGCACCTTTTGAATATAAAAAGGAATATAAGAATTGTAGATTTCACCATATTTCAACAGATGAGGTTTATGGTACTTTAGGTGAAACAGGTTTATTTACTGAAGATACTCCATATGCACCTAATTCCCCATATAGTGCTTCTAAAGCCTCATCAGACCTAATCGTAAGATCATACTTCCATACATATGGAATGCAGGTGGTCACTACAAACTGCTCTAATAATTATGGTCCAAAACAGCATAAAGAAAAACTAATCCCTACAATTATTCGAAAAGCATTGGCTGAAGAGTCAATTCCAATTTATGGAGATGGTAAAAATGTTAGAGATTGGTTATATGTATTGGATCATTGTAAAGGAATAGATCTAGTGTATCATAAAGGTAAAGTAGGTGAAACCTATAACATCGGAGGAAGAAACGAACGTAATAACCTTTATATTGTAGATAAGATATGTTCGATTTTAGATAGTAAACAACCTTTAAGTAATGGTAAATCCTATAAAGAGTTGATTACCTTTGTAAAAGATCGGCCGGGTCATGATAAAAGGTATGCGATTGATGCCACTAAAATTGAAAACCAACTAAACTGGAAAGCAGACGAAGATTTTGAAAGTGGTATTGTGAAAACGGTAGATTGGTATTTAAGAAGATAATATGAAAAAAGCATTAATTACAGGTATTACAGGACAAGACGGAGCTTATTTAGCTGAACTTTTATTAAGTAAAGGTTATGAAGTTCATGGTATAAAACGCCGTAGTTCTTTGTTTAATACTGATAGAATAGATCATCTTTACCAAGATCCTCATGAGAAGGGAGTAAAATTGAAACTTCATTATGGTGATCTTACAGACTCAATGAATCTTACTAGAATTATTCAAGAAGTGCAACCAGATGAAATATACAATTTAGGAGCAATGTCTCATGTTCGAGTTAGTTTTGATACACCTGAATATGTAGGAAATGTAGATGGTCTAGGTACTTTAAGAATATTAGAAGCTGTACGCTTATTAGGCCTTACTGAGAAAACTAAAATTTATCAAGCATCAACTTCTGAACTTTATGGCTTAGTCCAAGAAGTTCCTCAAAAAGAAACTACACCATTTTACCCAAGGTCTCCATATGCAGTTGCAAAATTATATGGGTATTGGATTACTGTAAATTATCGTGAAGCATATAATATGTTTGCATGTAATGGGATTCTGTTTAATCATGAATCTCCGTTAAGAGGTGAGACTTTTGTTACTCGTAAGATTACAAGAGCAGCATGTAGAATTGCATTAGGTTTACAAGAGACTTTTTATCTAGGAAACCTAAACTCAAAAAGAGATTGGGGACATGCAAAAGATTATGTTAATGCAATGTGGTTGATTTTACAACAAGAAAAACCAGAAGATTTTGTAATAGCTACAGGAATTACAACGACAATTAGAGACTTTGTAAAAATGTCTTTTGCTGAATTAGGTATAGAGTTAGAGTTTAAAGGAGATAATATAGATGAAATAGCAGTAGTGAAATCTGTTGATAACAAAGATTATCCTATTAAAGTAGGTCAGACAGTTTTAAAAATTGATCCTAAATACTTTAGACCTACTGAGGTTGATTTGTTAATAGGAGATCCTTCTAAATGTAAAGAAAAACTTAACTGGGTACCAGAATATGATTTAAAAGGTTTAATAAAAGATATGATAGGATCTGATTTAAAACTATTCAAAAAGGACAGGTACCTAATGGAAGGAGGACATAATACTTTAAATTATTTTGAATAAATTTCAATAAATAAATTATTCAAAGCTTTACTATTGTAGCATTGGTGCCATTTCAATGGCAATGGTTATAAAATGAAAATTTCTCGGATCTAAAGTTCATGTTCTAGCTGGAATTTAGAATAAAAAAAGAAGTAGAAGTCTTCACTATATTAGAATGAGAGGGAACTCTGAATGAATATGTATTTACAAATGAGAAATCTAATAGTGTTTCTAGAGTAGATCTTACATATAATTATTGATGATTTAGTCCTTTATAATATACTAAAGTTATATTATAAAGGACTAATAAGTATTTGGTCAGATTAAGTAAAACTTTAAGTTTATTAATTAGTAAGATACCTGTTTATGTTTTAATTGGTTTGACCAGTACTATCATAAGAATATAAAATGACTAGTAAAATCTATTAAAAGTAGAGGGGTTTGAAGGTAAATCAATTTGATTAATTCGAGAGACTTTAGAATTGTAGCTTATAGGTTGATTGATAAGTTTAGTCAATTATTATAACAGTTAAATATAAAAGGCATACTTCAGAAGAGGTTATTAACAAACAATGAATAAATATCTAGTTCTTATATTTCATTTATTATCAGGAAGGATTTTAAAATTATCTGCTAATTTCTTTATTGGTATTGCAATTGCAAGGTCATTAGGTCCTGAATTCTTTGGAGAGTATTCATATTTACTAACATTTTCTACAGTAGTTTTACCTATTATTGATTTCGGCCTAAATGGGGTATTGCAAAAAAAGATAACAGAAGAAGAAAATATATTATTACAATATGAACTTATTAAATATGCCTCAATAGTAAAATCTATTGTTGGTGTAATTTTATTTTGTTTTTTTATAGTATTAGGATATTTAACTCTTATTGATAAAGAGTTTTATTGGGGGTATTTCTTTATATTATTAACTTTTTTATTTAGATCTGATACTGTTGCCCAGATTTATTTAACTTCTTATCATAAAGGAAAAGAGTTATCGATTATTCAGGTTACATCATTTTTAATAAGCTTAGTTCTAAAACTAGTTGGGGTATATAAAAGTCTTTCTGTTAATTATTTCTGTTTTGCTTTTTTATCTGAATATATCTTACTTTTTATTATTTCTTGGATAGTAATTAATAAATACTTAAAAGTTGGAAATATTATTAAGGTAAAGCTTGATATAAGTAAATATTTACCAATAATTAAGCTAAGTTTTCCTTTAATTCTATCCTCTTTTGCAGGGATGATTAATTTAAAAATTGATGTATTTCTAATTGACTATTTCTTAACGGCCAAAGATGTGGGAGTGTATAGTGTGGCAACTAGATTTTCTGAAGTTTGGTATGTAATCCCAAGTACACTATCACTAGCGCTATATGAACTAATTGCAAAATTAAAGAACAAAGGTCAGTTACAAGTTTTTTATGATGTATTTACTCTTCTTTCTTTATTACCAATTATCATAGTCCTGTTGACTAGTAAAATTTTTATTACATTTTTATTTGGAGACCCATATGTAGAAGCAGCCAATATTTTAAATGTCCATATTATATCTTTATTGTTTATTTTTTGGGGAGCGATCTTGAGTAGAGAAATTATAATCCTTGAAAAAACAAAATTTTCTTTGATACGCCATTTATTTGGAGCTGTAATAAATATAGTCCTTAATATTATCTTGATTCCGAGGTATGGGTTATTAATGACTGCATATTCGACTTTAGTTTCATATTTTTGTTCGAATGTCTTGATTTGTTTTTTTTATAAGTCATTTAGAAGTTCGGCATTCATGATGTTAAAATCATTTTTCTTTGGAATAAGAATGAAAAAAAATATTAAAGTAATTCTTTATGAAAAAAATAATAATTAATTCGATAAAAAAAATTATTACAGATATAGATAATCTGTTGATTACATTTTCTAGGAAATTTAAATTTACTTCAGCTCTTTATTATTTCTTGTTTTCAAGGTCATTTTATAGAGAATGCCAGGCTGTTTTAGAGGGGCGTTACAAATATTTGAAAAATAATAAACTTTCAAATTCTGAGGCTTTACTAAGAAGAAATATACATAGAATAGAAAAAGGGTTGATAATGAAACCACGCAGAAAGGTTTTTGCACTAGATTATATAGAGGAAACTGTGAATGCATTCATTCAATTTAGCAGTAATTCTGAAATAAAAGGGACACCTTCTTATATATGGTTCAAAAATGTTTTAGAATCTTATTTTGATGCTGTTGATTTAAATAACGAAAAATTATCAAAACAATTTAAATTATTTCAACAACTTAATTTAAGTAGTGATCATGGAAATAAAAGGGTCCCTTTTAGAAGAAGTGAACGGTTAATTAATACTATTTCATATGATCAATTAAAAAAACTGTCGTTGCAACGAAGATCAGTAAGGTGGTATACTAATGATAAGGTTCCTCATAAATTGATTGAAAACGCTGTTGATATAGCTAAACTATCACCAAGTGCTTGTAATAGACAACCTTTTTATTTTAGAGTTATTGATGATGAAGCATTATTAAAAAAAGTTTCAGGTATTCCTGGTGGAACTGCTGGTTTTGCACACAACTTTCAAATGATAATTGTTGTAATTGGTAACCTTGAAAATTATACATTCGAACGTGATAGACATCTTATTTATATAGATTCTTCATTAGCTATTATGTCATTTTTGTATGGTCTAGAAGTTCAGGGGTTAAGTTCATGTGTTATTAATTGGCCAGATGTTCCTCATTTAGAAAATAAAATGAATAGTGTGTTGGACTTAGAAAACTACGAAAGACCTATTGCATTAATTTCAGTAGGCTATGCATCAGAAAATGACTTAATACCATATTCTGAAAAGAAAACTATTAATGAACTTATAAAATATAATTAGATGAAAATTTTAATTGTTGGAGGAAACTTTAATAATAAAGGTGCTGAATTAATGTTAAATACTTTAGTTTCAAAACTCAATGAACTTTTTATTGAGGCTAATGTATATTTAAGTTCATTAGTTGGAACTAAAACTCAAAGAGAGACATTAAATGTTTTAGAATTAAAAGGCCCTTTATTACATGTAGGAGATGGTGATAAAAAGTTTTATTTTAATTGGTTCTTAAACTATTTACCATGGTATAAAGGTGAAGGTAGTTTATGGGATATGGATGTAATTATAGATATCTCAGGATATGCTTATTCAAGTAAATGGGGTAATAGCCCAGTTACAAATGTTGATTTTATTTTAAAACACAAATCAAAAAAAACAAAATTTATATTCTTGCCTCAAGCTTTTGGTCCGTTTGATAATGATTTTATTATCAATAAAATGCGTAGTGTAATAGAAAGGTCAGACCTTATTTTTGCCCGAGATAAAATATCCTACGAAAATCTGAAAAATATAAATAATAAGAATAATATTGAATTATTTCCTGATATAACATTAAGTTATAAATCGAAAACATCATCTTTTGAAGAATCTAAAGAAGTGTTAATTGTTCCTAACAAGAGAATGTTAGATAAGTCTGACAATTGGAGTTCTAATTATATTTCTTTGTTGAATATAATTATTGATAGGCTAAATATAGCTAATGAAAAGGTTTCAATTTTAATTCATGATGGAGAACAAGGAGAGGATAAGGAATTAGTTAATTCACTAAAAGGTGATTTTAATGTACTATTAGAAGAAGATCCAATAAAGCTAAAACAAAAATTAAGTAAAGCTAAGTTTGTAATAGGATCTAGATTTCATGCTTTAGCTTCTTCTTTGTCGAATTCAGTGCCATGTATTGCTTTGGGGTGGTCTCATAAATATGAAGAATTGTTTGAGTTATATGACCTTACTGATTTCGCTTTTCTTGAATTAGATAAACTATCAATTTTAAATAAGATAGATATTTTATTAGATAGAAATCTAAATTCAGATCTTCGAAAAAAGATAACTCAACAACAAGAAAATATATCAGACCAAAATAAATTAATGTGGGAAATTATTGAAAACTACATTAAAAAATAACAAAATTTGAATGAGAAATCAATATCAAATTAAAGCTTTGTTTATTACTCATAATTCAGAGTTTTATGGAGCCAATAAATCCATGTTACAATTAATAATTGAATTAAGGGATAATTATAATATTAATCCAATTGTAATCTTACCTAAAGGAGGTTCTCAGTCTTTAACAAAAGAGCTAATTAAACATGATATTTATTTTTTGGTTGAAAATTTCTTGTTATGGATTTATGAAGACTATAATCCCTTAAAAGAATTTGTAAAGAATAGTCTAAATAAAATTTATTTTTATCAGATTTATAAAACTATTAAAGATTTAGAGATTGATCTTATACATACGAACACAAGTGTTACAAATTTAGGTGGATTTTTAAGTAGTAAGTTAAAAATACCACATATTTGGCATATACGAGAATTTGGAAAAGAAGATTATAATATTCAGTTTTCTTGTGGGTTTGATAAAGCAAGTAAATTCATGAATGATCATGCAAATAAGATCATTTGTATATCTAAAGCACTGTCAAAAAAGTATTTAAACTCATCAATTAACCCAAATAAAATTAAAGTTATTTATAATGGTCTATTAGTACCAGATTTAAATACAATAAGTATTGAAAAGTTTAAGGACTTATCAATAATTAATATTTGTTTAATAGGTTATCTTTCGTCTGAAAAAGGACAAATTGATTTGATTAAAGCTATAAATCAATTAATAAAGGATGATGATACATTAAAAAATAAATTAAAGGTCCATTTTCTTGGAGAAGGCAAAGAAAACTATATTCGAGAATTAAGAGAACTTATTAAAAATAATGGTCTAGAAGAAATATTTAAGTTTCATGGTTTTGTTGAAAATGTAAATTTATTTTTAAGTCGAATGCACATTGGTGTTGTGACTTCTAAAGCCGAAGCTTTTGGTAGAGTTACTATTGAGTATATGTTAAATAGATTAATAGTTATTGCTAGTGATAGTGGAGCTAATAAAGAAATTATTAGAAATGGAGAAAATGGTTTTATCTATCAAAATCAAAATATTTTAGATTTAGTAGATATATTAAAAAAGGTCTTGAAATTTGATGGAGACCATTTTATTTCTACTACGGATAAATCATCTAAGTTTGCAAAAGATAATTTTTCTTCGGAAAAAAACTCAACATTAATTTACCAAATTTATAAAGAAGTTCTTTCAGAATAAAATGAAAATATCCTTTATTACATCTACTTATAATGCTGAAAAATATTTAGAAGAAACTATTTTAAGTATTATTAATCAAAAATATAAAAACTTTGAATATGTCATAATAGACGGAGGATCACAAGATAGAACAATTGAAATTATCAAAAAATATTCATCAAATTTATCTTATTGGTCGTCTGAAAAAGACAACGGAATTTATGATGCATGGAATAAAGCTCTAGAAGTAGTGACAGGTGATTGGATTGTATTTATAGGTGCAGATGACTTTATTGACAGTCCAAGTATTTTGCAAAACTTATTACCTTTTTTAGATAATGCTGAAAAAAATAATATCCCTTTTGTTTACAATAAAATAAAATACATTAATGAGAATAAGCAACTAATTGAAGTTGCTGGAGATTCATGGGAATTATCGAAAAAGCGATTATCAAAAATTATGAGTGTTCCTCACTGTGGTGCTTTTCATCATATTTCTTTATTTAAGAAATATGGTAAATTTGATTCTTCATTTAAAATATCAGGAGACTATGATTTTCTTTTGAGAAGTTTAAGACATGAAGAAGCTATTTTTACTGATATGGTTTTTGTAGATATGAGAGAAGGAGGAGTAAGTAGTAATTTAAAGGGAAAGCTAAAAGGAATAGAAGAGTGTAAGATAGCTTTAAGAAAAAATAATTACCCGATCTCAAAAGAAATATCAAAATGGGAATTTAGAATTAAAATGTCAATTCTAATAAAAAAAATTCTTGGTGAAAAGATTTTATCTTTTGTAACAAAGTTCTATAGAGGATTATAATATGATTAAACAAACTTTACATATTTCAAAATTTTCTTTTCTATCCATTTTAGTAATAATATTTTATATTTTACTGAATTTTCAAAATATTACACCATTTGGCTGGGCACGATTCGAGGCTCCTAGTACTATTAAGTTATATCACTTGATATCATTATTATTATTTACTATTATTCTGTTTCTTAAGAAGTTTAAAATAGTTTATAAAGTAAAAACAGATTTTATTTTTATTTTTTATGTTATACTATCAAGTATATTTACTTATTCATTATTTATAGGTTGGAACAAACTGATAATTAATTATGTCTATTGTTTATTTATTATAGCTATTTCTTACAATTTAGTGACATTATTAACTTATCAAAAATTACTATCATTGTTGAAATCAGCAATGTTTTTAATGACAATTATTATTATTATTAAAAATATTGTTTATGTTAATGAGTTTATTGAATCTTTCAAACAAAAAATGCCTCATCCGTATTTAGTTCCGTATTTTTATGGAGGAGGATCGAATTTAGAAGCTAGTTGGTACTCAATGAATGTTGCATTTTTTTCAAGTAGTAATTGGAAAAAGTTTTACTCATATTTTTTTATTGCATTATTTCTGAGTTTTTTATATTCAACAAGAGCAGCTATTGTTATCCTATTTGTTATTCTATTTTTTAGGATTTTTACTTCAAACTCATCTTCTATTGAAAAGTTTTTATTTACTAACTTGTCAATTTTTAGTATATCTATTGGTTTACCTTATTTATTAAGTAAAACCAATATAATTCAAAGATTCAGTGATATTGGACATGACCCAGGGAGTTTAGGGAGGTTTAAATTATGGGGTAATGCTTTTAATGTTTTTCAGTCAAGTAATGGTTTAGGATTAGGAGCAGGTAATGCAATCTTTGGTGTAGAAAGTTACATTAATGAAAACCTTCCAGAAGATAATTTACATAATATTTATTTGCAATTTATTGTTGATTTTGGTTTAGTTGGAATTTTATTATTCCTGATTTTTATTTTTTTTATAATCTTCAAAGCATTTAAAAATAATAAAATTAATGACCCACTTTTCATCTTTTCATGTACATATTTAATTGGTGGAATGATTCAATTTCGTGGTCCAGATACTCTTTTTTGGTTTATAGTAAGTATTTTTATTTCTACAAAAACATATGATAAATAAATCTTGTATATTAATCCCAGTTTATAATAGTCTTGAATCATTAAAGAAAACACTACTATCAATTGAAAATACTGAGAATATAGATCTCGTATTAGTTGATGATGGTTCAAAT
Source organism: Flammeovirga agarivorans (assembly GCF_012641475.1). Classification (NCBI taxonomy): domain Bacteria; kingdom Pseudomonadati; phylum Bacteroidota; class Cytophagia; order Cytophagales; family Flammeovirgaceae; genus Flammeovirga; species Flammeovirga agarivorans. The sequence goes on from NZ_JABAIL010000005.1 coordinate 428,570, forward strand.
GTACCTCTTGATCTTAATGCCATAGAAAAATATTATAGAGCAAAGGGGACAATTAATATAATTAGAATAAGTAAAAATGTAGGAATAGAAAGAGCCTTGAATGAAGGTTTGAAGTTTATTTTTTCTAAAGATTATACCTTTATAGCAAGATTAGATTGTGGAGACCTTGTCGGAAAGGAGAGATTTACAATTCAAGAAAAGTTTTTATTAGAAAATCCTGATGTTTCAATTGTAGGTAGCGATGTTAAAGCTATTGATGAAAATGGGAATTTTTTATTTGACATAAAAATACCTAAAAATCATGATTTGATAATGAAAAAAATGCATTTTAATTGTGCATTAATTCACCCCAGCGTCATGATTAGGTTGGTTCTTTTACAAGGTGAAGGTTATTCATTAGATTATCCTGCTGCAGAAGATTATGAATTATTTTTTAGATTATCACAATATGGTAAGTTAGCAAGTATAGATATGCCGTTAACAGTAATTGAAATTAATAATACAGGTATATCTGCAACGAAAAGAAAGGTTCAATTACAATCAAGAATTAAAGTAATAAAAAAGTTTGGTTATATTAGTTTTTTAAAACAATTAGGAATAATTCAAGCAAAAATCCTATTATTACTTCCACGTAATTTTATTAATTTTCTAAAGAAGTATCGTTAATTTTTTTCATGGATAAGATAATTCCAAATCCCCAAAAAAAGCAACCAATTTGATGTTCAAAAATATTTTCAACAATAAATTCTAAAGAGAAAAATAAATTAATACTAAGTAGTAATAAGTTTTTTTCTTTAATTGATATATAAATGAGATATGAAATTAAACTTAAAAAACTAATTAGACATGGTATTCCTGCTGCAAGTAATGATTCTAAATATTGGTTATGAGAGTTATATTGAAAGTCATCATATGCAGTAGTATTATATCCTTTATAACATTCTTCAAGTGAAGATTGTTTATTAATATTTCCAACTCCATAAAGAGGATTATTTTTAATTATTTTTGCTGCACAATACCAAATTCCTATTCTCATATTGGTAGAGTTAATATTTAAATGCCAATCACCTTGTGGAGGAGACCAAGTTTTTACCTCTGTTAAATGATTAAACCGTGCTTTGATATTTGGTAATGAAAAAATTAGTATTAATAATGAGAACAGGCTTAATAAAATGACAGATATGAATTTCTTAAATGAATATATATGGAGAATGAGTAGGGGTAAAGTTATAAATAAAGAAATAATTGCCATTTTCGAAGCAATTAATAATAGCAGTATTAATGGCAAGAATGAAGATAAAATATAAAGTTTACTTTGTGTTAAAGATAGATTAACAGAGAAAAATATTGATAAACACAGACCTATTGAGATATAAATTTGATGCTGTTTAAGTAAATTTGTGATATCACTAATAAATCTATGAACCATATCCCATTCTGACATTGAAAAGTATGAAAGAATAGGTAACTTATAGAAACAGTATAAACATATAAAATTTAAAAAGATAATAAAGATAATAATGAATACATCCTTAGTTTTTTTCTGTTGAAAGTAAGCAAAAATTAATATTAATATTATTAAACCCCTAGTTTCCCATGTCGAAATAAAACTAGAAAAGGCTTTACTGAAATCACTAATAAAAAAAGAACTTATAGTAAATAATAAATTATATATAGAAGTTAATATTATTAAGATTGATATTCTTTTGTCATAAATGATATTCGATTTAAAAAAGAAAAAACTTAGTATTAAACTTGAAATTAGTATTATACTTCGAATGTTTGGTGTTGGGATTAAAATAAATGTTGCATTTAATAGAAAAAATAAATTTAACTTATAGTTATTTAGAAAAGCTCTGATCATATATATATTCAAGTTTATCGATATTTTTATCAAGGTTAAATTTATTGTCGAAAAAAGCTAATGAGTTACTTTTAAATTCCTCATAAATTTTATTATTGTTTAGCAGCTTATTTATTTTAGTAACGAACTCTTCATTATCATTGACTAAAAAACCAGTTTTATTATTAATAACACAATCATTATTACCCATAACATCTGTTGCAATAATAGGGATAGATAATCTTAAAGCTTCTAACAATGAATATGGTAATCCTTCATATCTAGATGTTGAAATATAAATAAAACTATTTTTTAAAAGGTAATTGATATTTTTTCTATCCATCCATTTTATCAATTTTATTTTTTTAGATAATTGATTTTCTAAAATAAAATTATTGACTCTGTCAGCATCAGGTGAGTGATGACCAACACCAATAAGTAGTAACTTTATTGATTTATTAGGGTTTTCAAGAATTATTTCTTTTATGATTTGAACTAATTTTATTGTATTTTTTTGAAAGCTTGGACGACCAACTGAGGTAATAATGATATCTTTATCAATGTGAATATCATCTATTAAGACTTCTTGTATATCGTTGTTTGTTATGGGTGCTAAAGAATTAGACCAAATTTTAACTTTGCTTTCTTTAGCATTCAATATGTTTATTGCTAAGCTTCCCTCAGATGATGAACAAGCCAATGTAGTTGCAGGAAAGTAGGTGAAAAACTTTTCTAGTAAAATAAAAAACTTTTTCTTAAGTCTAGATTGAGAACTTAAAAATGAATATGCATGTGGAGTGTAAAATGTCTTAATATTGAACAAAACACCAATTATTCTTCCTAGGATACCACTTTTTGCACTATGACAGTGAATTATATCTGGTTTTAATTTAAGTACAAGCTTGAGTAGTTGAAAAAGAGTGATAAGATCAATTATTGGCTTTATTTCTCTTTCAATATTAATTGTGTATTGTAATATTTCTTGTCCTTTCGAATTATAAATTTTTTTCTTTGAAGAAGTTCCATTAATTATTAAAAATTCAAACTTGTCACTATCAGCAGAATTGATAATAGTTGATATATAAGTTTCAATTCCTCCAGCAATATTTGCAATATGTAATATTCTCTTTTTCATTATTTTCCTTTACCAAGAACCATTACCTCAACAGTTTTAAATATTAACCAAATATCTGTTGATAATGTAGCATTATCTAAATAAAGTAAATCATACCTCAAGCGTTGTATCATTTCGTCAACATTTTCAGCATAACCATATAGGACTTGTCCTATTGAAGTTATTCCAGGTTTAACGGTTTTTAGTTTATTATATTGAGGAGATCTTTCAACTATTTGGTCTATAAAAAACTGTCTTTCTGGACGTGGCCCAACAATGGCCATATCTCCTTTTAGAACATTAAAAAATTGAGGAATTTCATCTAATCTAGTTTTTCGCATGAATCTACCCCATGGAGTAATTCTTGGATCTTTATCACCTTTTGATAGTGCAGGCCCTTTTTCTTCAGCATCAATAAACATACTCCTAAATTTATAGATGTGAAATGGTTTTCCCCATTTACCAACTCTTTCTTGCTTATAAAGTATAGGTCCGTTTGAAGAGAATTTAGTAGCTAAAGCTGTAAATAAATAAACGGGTGCTCCAAAAATAATAACACATAATGAAAATATTATGTCAAATGACCTTTTGATAAAGACTTCTCCAAAATTGGATAAAGGTTTTACATCAACATCTAAAACTGGGATATAATCATGGTATTGTAAATGCAAACCTCTTGTAATGAAGCCTCTAAAGTCCATTACTAACTTAACATCAACATTTAATTCGTAAGCAATATCAACTAATTTATCTACATCAGAATGTAGAATGTATGGAAGACAAATGTAAATGACATCAATTTCATTTTTCAATATATAATCTTTGAAATTCTTCGAATTATGGGAAGAAGTATTCAGGTATCCATTGAAATTATAACCAAATTCTTTGTGATTTTTATAGAACTCATTAATTTCTTCTGATAATTTTCCTTGCCCTATAATTGCATATTTTTTAGAGTCAACACCTTTTCTCTCTCTAAGCCATCTAATAATAAATAGAACAAATGATTTAATAGTTATATTTAATCCACAAAATATAATATAACTTAGTAGTAATTGTTCTCTTGATTGGTTTTGTATCTTGAAGATAAGTAATAATGTAGAAAATATTGCTGCATGTAATAAACCAATGCTACAACCTTGAATGAAGGTTCTTAAAAAAGATCTTGTTAATCTGTTAGAGTTATAAGGTTTTAAATAAGTTGAAATCAATAAAAACCATGATAGATTGAAAAGTATAAACACATTATTATACCATTCATCTCCAATAAGAAACGCTTTATCAAATTTTAAATAATATGCAATTAAGAAGCTAATATTAATTAAAATCGTATCTAACCCTCTAAATATAATAGATCTAAAATTCTTGGTAGTCTTTCTCTGCATGGAACAATCGTTTAGTTATAGAAATACAAAAGTATTACTTTATTGCAGATTTATGACAAATATGAATCTACTTTTGTCATGAATATTTAGTTTTATTACCCATATAAAATAAAAAAGTCAAAAAATAGAAGTGAATAACTATTTTTTGACTTTTCAAAGTAAGAATGTTTGGATTTACCCAACAACCGCCTCAGCTAAAATAACCAATTTGTTGTCAAGCATTTCAACAGTACCACCATCGATAGTGAAAGAAGTTACTTCATTACCTTTAGCGATACGTACATCACCTTTAGCAAGGCTTGAGATGATGTTGGCGTGACGATCAAGCATTTCAAATTCACCGTTGATACCAGGAACTTTTACGCCTGTTGCCTCACCTTCAAAATATTTTTTATCTGGAGTAAGTAATTCAACAAACATGACTTAATTAATTTGTGATATGTAATAGTTGATTATAGATTTCAATAACCGGTATTACAAATCCATTTGAATTATTTGTATTTGGAGAAGTAGTATTGTTGGCAAATTATTTTTGCGTCTGACTCCTTACTCCTTATGTAAAAAAGAAGCGAGAACCCGAGCGTTGCCCAAGACTCTCGCCTTCTTTTAATATTGTTATCTTGAAGTAACTACTAAGCGTTTTTAGCAGCTTCAGCAAGCATTTTTTCACCTCTTTCTGCTGCTTCCTCAACAGTACCTACGAACATGAAGGCTGCTTCAGGAAGGTGATCCCACTTACCATCTAAGATTTCGTTGAAACCTCTGATAGTATCTTTAATGTCTACAATAAGACCTGGGATACCAGAGAATTGCTCTGCTACGTGGAAAGGTTGAGACAAGTAACGTTGTACACGACGTGCACGAGCTACTACCTGCTTATCCTCTTCAGAAAGTTCATCCATACCAAGGATCGCGATAATATCTTGAAGTTCCTTGTAACGTTGGATTGTTTCTTTTACACGTTGAGCTGTGTTGTAGTGCTCATCTCCTAAGATATCTGGACTTAGGATACGTGAAGATGACTCTAATGGATCTACACCAGGGAAGATACCTAATGAAGTAATCTTACGAGAAAGTACTGTTTGTGCATCCAAGTGGGCGAAAGTTGTCGCTGGAGCAGGGTCAGTAAGGTCATCGGCAGGTACATATACTGCTTGTACCGATGTAATTGATCCTCTCTTAGTCGATGTAATACGCTCTTGCATTGCACCCATTTCTGTAGCAAGCGTTGGTTGGTAACCTACGGCTGAAGGCATACGACCTAATAGGGCTGATACCTCTGAACCTGCTTGAGTGAAACGGAAGATGTTGTCAACGAAGAATAAGATATCACGTCCTTCACCTTGTCCTTCACCATCACGGAAGTACTCAGCAATTGTAAGACCTGATAAAGCTACACGAGCACGAGCACCTGGAGGTTCGTTCATCTGACCGAATACCAATGTAGCTTGTGAAGTAGCTAACTCATCTTTGTTTACTTTTGAAAGGTCCCATCCACCTTTCTCCATGTCCTCTTCGAATTCCTTACCGTATTTGATTACGCCAGATTCGATCATTTCACGAAGAAGGTCGTTACCCTCACGAGTACGCTCACCAACTCCTGCGAATACTGAGATACCTGAGTATACTTTCGCAATGTTGTTGATCAGCTCCATGATCAATACAGTTTTACCTACACCGGCACCACCGAAAAGACCAATTTTACCACCTTTAGTATAAGGCTCTAAAAGGTCAATTACTTTAATACCTGTGTAAAGAACTTCTGTTGAAGTTGCTAATTGATCAAAAGGAGGTGCTGAACGGTGAATAGGTAATGAAGTTTTGCCAGATGGCTGCTCCATACCGTCGATCGCTTCTCCAACTACGTTGAAAAGACGACCTCTCACTTCTTCACCTGTAGGCATTGCAATTGCAGCCCCTGTGTCGAGTACATCAGCGCCACGCTGAAGACCCTCTGTACCGTCCATCGCTACTGTACGAACGCGCTCTTCGCCAAGGTGTTGTTGAACTTCCAATACGATCTCTTGACCGTTGGATTTCTTCACCTTCAAAGCATTATAAATCGCTGGTAGCGTAGATCCTTCTGCTTCGAAGCTGACGTCAACTACTGGTCCAATGACTGAGGTAACCTTACCGATATTTGACATCTTGGAATTATATTATTATATCAATGAATTCAGACATAGCTGCTCCGAAGTTATAGAACTCCAAAGACTATTTTCAATGCAAAACTAAAATTCTAATATTTGTTTCCAAAGATAATTGACAAATTAAGCGTTGAATTTGTGTTTTAATTACAATTTTTACCTTATATCGGTTGAAATCCTGTGTTTTTTTATGAAAAATTATTCAGTAAATAAGGATTATAGTCATTAACTAAGGTTAATTTTTATTTTTTTAATTTAGAATCATGGGTAAGTTTTATTACTTTAAGAGAAATTTTTATTGAGGATGTGACAATAAGAGTTTTTTCATACATGCTTTTAGGCATGGTTTTTTATAGAACTTATACAACTAACCTCGTCAACACGTTAAAGGATAAAAGAATATTTGTCTTCTTAATAATAGTTTGACTTTCAACCTACTGTGTAAAGAATGAAATACAAATTAATCACGATATGCCTTTTCCTATGCTATGCATCCTTTGTGTCAGCAGGAAACGACCCTATGAAAAAGCCTAAGGTGTGGAAAATGCTCCAAGAATCACCAAACGATAATGCATTATGGGCGGCATATTTAGGCAAGTCCTGGATCTGTATGACAATCCACGAAAAAGAGAATATCGAAAAGTGGAGAGGAACGCTTAAAACAGGAACATCGAATTCAACCCCTTCAACAGGAGTGCATATAGCATTAACTCCAGAACTTCAAAAAGAAATTGATGAGCAAGTATTCTCAGAAACAGATGAATTCTGGGAAGGAGAGGCTCTGCAATCAGACGTTACACAACAAGAAACGGTTAAAGAGCAAGAAGCTTTAAAGGCACACTTTGTTGAAATGGAACAAAGAATGGTCATGGTACCCCCAGCAATTACTCGACTTTCAAGAAATTTAAGAGAGAACTTTGTTTTAATTGAAGATGAGTTCGCCATTGAATATGAAGCTTTAGGTTTATCCTATGAAAGCTATTGGGATATTTATCCAAATGGAAAATACTCACCAGAAAAGTGGGTGTACGAACACAATATGGAATTAAAAAAGTTGAAGAAAGTAGAATTTGAAAAAATCAAACATTCTATGTTAGCTTCAGTCGCTTCAACCAACGAGAGTAATTAATTCTTTTATATTAATAAAAAATTAAAATTATATAAGAAAAGCCTCAATACAACCTTTTTGATATTGAGGCTTTCATTATATTTGGAGTAAATCACTTAAACGCTGAATAATTCGACTATCATTTTCATGATTTTACTTTATGATAGATTAAGAATTATGTACCAAAAATTTTTATTAACACAGAATGACTGAACTTTATAAGACAAAGAGATATTTGAAGTGCTTGCTTTTCATCGTATTCATGATCTCATTCATGGTTTCTACAGAATCAAAAGCACAGGGAGAGCAAAACTCGATTCAATTTTCGGGTATTGTTGTAGAGGGAGATAGTTCTTTCGGTGTGCCAGGTGCCCACGTTTACATTAAACAAGCTGGTAAAGGTACAGTGACAAATCATGCTGGTTTCTTTACAATGCCTACACAGGTGGGTGATACAATTGTAGTTTCTGCTTTGGGTTTTGCAAAACAAGAAGTTGTGATTCCTCAAAGAGATGATTTAGGTTTTACGGTATTAATTGAGATGAGAGAGGAAGTAACAGAACTTCCATTACTTGAGGTCTTCCCATATCCTACAAAGGAAATTTTCGAAGAGGCATTCTTAGCTCTAGGTGAGCAAAAAGATCAAAGAATCGAGAATATGGAGAAAAACTTAAGCCAAGATAAGTTAACTATGATGTCTAATGCACTTCCTATGGGAGCGACGGGCAACTATAAATATTATATGAATTATAGGGCAGATCAAATTGCTACACAATATTTTATGGAGACAGCTAATCCATTACTAAATCCATTTGCATGGGGTGATTTGATCAAGTCAATTAAAAGAGGAGACTTTAAGAAGAAAGAGTAATTTTTTCTATAAGCAAACTAATTTCTCTTGACTCAATCTATTAATGGAATAAGGAACATAATTTGCGGTAGAATAAATAGGTTTATTCTACCAACTAGCAAAATATTGATATAAAGCATCAAAGAAATAATAGTTGCAATATATTAATATAGAAAAGGTAGTCGTTCTAGTAATTGAATTAGTATATTTCTTATGAAATAGAATTCAGTAACTGTATTAATTAAGAGTGACTCCACATATTCTTTTACGACTTGATGTCAAGTGTGCGTTTCAATAAAATAAATGAATAGAGTAAATTATTTTTATTCCTTTTTTTAGAAAGTTGAAAAGCAATTAATAACTCTTGAAATATTTTGACTGCAGTTTGAACCAATAATTTTTCGAATGAAAAAAGAGTAAAGTATTAATGGGCTTCTTTGATTTTTTTACTACCGACCTAGCTATAGACCTGGGTACTGCTAATACACTAATCCTTACAAAAGGAAAGATTGCCGTTGAAGAACCATCGATTATCGCTTTGGATCGTCAAACAGGAAAAGTCATTGCTTTAGGTGCTAAAGCGATGCAAATGCATGAGAAAACACATGAAAATATTAAAACTATTCGTCCATTAAAAGATGGGGTAATAGCAGATTTCCATGCGGCCGAACAGATGATCAGAGGACTGATAAAGATGTCTGATAACAAGCGGAGGTTTTTCATGCCATCACACCGAATGGTGATTTGTATTCCTTCTGGCATTACAGAAGTGGAGAAAAGAGCTGTTCGAGATTCAGCAGAGCATGCTGGAGCAAAAGAAGTGTATATGGTTCCAGAACCCATAGCAGCAGCGATTGGTATCGGCATAAATATCGAAGAACCTATGGGTAGCATGGTAGTAGATATCGGAGGTGGTACAACTGAGATTGCAGTAATCGCGATGTCAGGCATTGTCTGTGATCAATCTGTAAGAACAGCAGGTGATGTATTCAATAGAGATATTTTAGACTATATGCGTCGTCAACATAATTTATTGATTGGCGAACGATCTGCAGAAAAAATCAAGTTCGAAGTTGGTGCAGCTTTAGCAGAGCTGGATGATGCTCCAGAAGATTACGAAATTAGAGGTAGAGACTTATTAACAGGTATACCTAAAGTAATTAATGTTTCTTATGCAGAAGTGGCTTTCGCTTTGGATAAATCAATTTCAAAAATTGAAGAAGCAATTTTAAGAGCATTAGAAACAGCTCCTCCAGAGTTATCTGCAGATATTTATGACCGAGGTATTCATCTTACAGGAGGTGGTGCTCTTTTAAGAGGTTTAGACAAAAGGATTTCACTGAAGACAAAATTACCTGTTCATGTGCCGGATGATCCATTAAGAGCAGTAGTACTAGGTACTGGACATGTGCTGAAAGATTTAAATAGATATAAAGCTATTTTGATTACATAAATAGAAAAAACGCTTCTCGAAGTATCAGAGAGGCGTTTTTTCATTTAAGATGAAATAGAAAAGAATATTTTTTTGGATTGTGCACTACTTCTTAGTTTATCCACTTACTTCTTATCTTTAAATCATTAAATTTGTCAGTCGCTTCTACTAATTTTAGTGGTATACGATTTAACTCAAGTTTAAAATCCATTTTCTTGATCAATTGATCTTTAAAGTAACTCTATGAGTCAACTATTTGCTTTAATATTTAGGTATCGAGTTTTCCTAGTATTCTTACTGTTGGAAATAATCGCTACAGCTCTAATAGTCAACAATAATAGCTATCAGAGGTCGGTAGTTTTATCGTCGTCTAATACTGTTGTTGGAGGTATATATAACGCATCATCGAATATCGAACAGTACTTTTATTTGACAGATGTAAACGAAGACTTATTACATGAAAATGCAGAACTTCGTAAGCAATTAGAATTGATTCAGGTTCAAGGTGTAGATTCAGCCACTGTAATGAATAGAGACAAGGAAGATATTACTAATTTATTTTATGGAATGTCTGATACTGTGGCTTATGAATTTATTCCTGCTCGAGTGATCAACAACTCAATTTATAGATCAGGAAACTACATTACTTTAAATAAAGGTAGAGAAGACGGAATTGAAGAAGGAATGGGGATAATGACTCAAGATGGTATTGTAGGTCAAGTGAAAGCAGTATCAGATCATTTTGCGACTTGTTATTCATTACTTCATAGAGATATGGCAGTTTCTTCTGAATTAAAGAAAAATGGAGCTTTGTGTACAGTTAAATGGGATACTCAAGATCCTACATCAGCTACTGCAAATTATTTACCTCTTCATTTAGATATCAATGTTGGAGATACAATAACTACATCAGGTTTTAATACTGTTTATCCTGAAGGGGTGATGATTGGTATTGTGTCAGAGGCTCAGAAAACGCCATCAGAGCGATTTTGGTTGGTCACAATTGATGTTTCTGTAGATTTCTCTAAGATTCATCATGTATATGTGACAAAATCTCTATTCAGAACAGAAAAAGATTCATTAGAAACGATAGCGGAAGAATAATTGGATTATGGGAAGAGAAATATGGTTTAAACAGATAGGTATCTTTTTTATCTATTTGATGGCACAGGTGTTATTTTTTAGGAACCTAACTTTTTTTGATGGAAGCGTGATGATGTTTCCATATGTTACCTTTTTAATTCTTCTGCCTTTTGGTGCAAATAATATCACATTATTAACGATTGCTTTTGTGATGGGTTTTATTGTCGATATCTTTTATGATTCGATAGGAATTCATACTTCTGCATGTGTTTTTCTGGGGTTTGTAAGATATCAGATAATGAAACTCACAGCTCCTTCTGGAGGTTACGAATTGTCTGAGACTCCACTGATAGGTCAAATGGGATTTGGAACATTTGTAGTGTTTATTGCTCCACAGGTATTGGCTCATCACCTATTATTGTTTTGTATTGAAGCAGGAGCATGGGCATTTATTCCCAAAGCTCTGTTAAGAGGTGTTCTGAGTAGTATGGCTACTATTCTAGTCATCTTAGCAATTCAGTATTTATTTTATAGTGGATTCTCAAGAAGAAGGATATAAAAAAGAGGTCTTTAGCAAATATCAGTAATGCTAAAGACCTCTTGTCTTTTACAGGAAATACTACTAACTATTGATTACACCCGAACCAATTAGCTCGTCATCTGTATACCAAGTGATAAACTGTCCAGCAGAAATACCTGATTGTTTATTTTCAAATACACAGTATAAACCATCTTCCTTCATATAAAGAGTGACCTTTTCTAAAGGTTGACGATATCTTATTCTAGCCATGTATTCTCTTTGGTCACCAATCTCCATTTTAAGGTCTTCACGAACCCAATGGATTTCGTTTGGACTGACTTTTAACCCTTGACGGTTTAAGCCAGGATGTTGATCACCTTGTCCAGTATAGATAGTATTTGTTTCAGTATCTGTTGCAATCACAAATAATGGTAGTGGAGTACCACCTACACCTAAACCTTTACGTTGACCAATTGTATAATAATGTGCTCCTTGATGCTCTCCTACTTTCTTCCCATATGTTGGTTTATAAGAATAAGGGGCTGTTAGTAACTGTAATTTCTCAAGTTCAGTAGATGCATTTTCAATCGCATTTTCTCGATCTTGATAAATCGAATGATCTACAGAAACCTCTACAATATTTCCTTTTTTAGGAAGTAATTGCTGTTTTAAGAAATCCGGTAGTTTTACTTTACCAATAAAGCAAAGCCCTTGGGAGTCTTTTTTGTTTGCAGTGATTAAATCTTGTTCTGCAGCAATTTCTCTTACTTGAGGTTTTGTGAGTTCACCAATAGGGAATAATGCTTTAGACAGTTGCTCTTGACTTAACTGAGAAAGGAAATAACTTTGGTCTTTATTTCCATCGACTCCAGCAAGAAGACGGTAAACTTCTTTACCATTTTCATCAATGAAAGAATCTTTTCTACAGTAATGCCCCATAGCTACGTAATCAGCTCCTAAGCTCATAGCTATATCCATAAACACATCAAATTTTACTTCTCTATTACAAAGTACATCTGGATTGGGTGTACGACCTGCTTCATATTCAGAAAACATATAGTCTACAATACGCTCCTTGTATTGTTCACTAAGGTCTACACTTTGGAAAGGGATGTTTAGTTTGTTTGCTACCAGTAGTGCATCGTTACTATCGTCTATCCATGGACATTCGCCTTGAATCGTAACACTACCATCATGCCAGTTGATCATAAATAAACCAATGACATCGTAGCCTTGCTCTTTTAAAAGATGTGCAGCTACGCTTGAGTCTACTCCACCTGAGAGACCCACTACTACTCTTTTTGCCATAACTTTTTCTGCTTACAGGGAGTTAAGGTCCCTTTTCACAATAACAAATAAATTTTTTTCAGATTTTTCTGAAATTTTTTCAAAGATACGTAGAACTTTTTGATGTTGTACACATATTTTATAATCAATGACTTAACACTTCTGAATTACAGTTTATTGGATTTTTAATAGTGTGAAGAATGATTTCATTTACTTTTGTTTGGTAAGTTTTTTAGAAATATACTTGCGTGGTATCAAAAAATCCTACATCTTTGCATCGCTTTAAAACAATAAGGCACATCAAAAAAGCGGGTGTGGTGAAATTGGTAGACACGCTAGACTTAGGATCTAGTGCTTCACGGCGTGGGGGTTCGAGTCCCTCCACCCGCACCAAGAAAGGTTGATAGAAATATCAACCTTTTTTTTATGCTCTTTTTTTAATATTCAGGCTTGTTACATTGCAAACTGCCCACTTTGATCAATTATCCTTCCTTGTCATTAAAATACTTTACGATTTTCTACGTTCTTTTTTAGAACATGGTACTTGAATTGCACTAGATATTCATTAGTCACAATAGTGTATAATTTAAGCTTTCTTGCCTCAGATTATAATGACAGAAAAGACTTCAAATAATATAGAAAACTCAGGCCTTAGGATAAAAGATTTAAGTATACGTATTAAAGTATTACTAAATCTCTTATTGATTGCTGCTTTATCAAGTATTGCAGTAGGTATGTTGGGTTATTATTCAGCAAAGAAATCCTTAGAAGAGGCTGTTTTTGCACAATTGACATCTGTAAGAGAAGTAAAGAGGAGAACTCTTGAAAATTATATAGAGAATGCAAAAGAACATATTAGTGTATTGGCACAAAGTAGAATGGTTTCTGATGCCGTTTTAGAGTTTTCTTCTGCATATCAAATCATGGATTACTATTACTCTCCTGGTAAGATTGTAAAAATGAGGAGAGAGTTAAAGGAGTTTTACAGAACTACAGTTGATAGAAAGCTAAGTGATCATGAATCTTTCTCAAGGCAGTTGATCACTTCTGTTGATGAGAATTCGGATAAGATGGTTATTCTTCAGAATCTTTATCTGTCCAACAATAAAAATCCAATTGGTAAAAAGGATCTATTAAATAGAGCTAATGATAAAACAGCATATTCTGACATTCATGAAAGATACCACGCTTCTTTTAGAAGGTATCTTTTAGCAGATGGATTTTCAGATCTAATTTTAGTGAATGCACAATCAGGTGATGTGATCTATTCTGTGGCAAAAAATACAGATTTCGGTACAAACCTAATGGATGGTGTATTTAGACAGTCTGCTTTGGGACAAGCCTTTACTCTTGCTAGGAACTCAATAAGACAAAATATGGTGATCTTATCTGATTTTGTCTCTTATGAAGGTTCATATGGTGGTTTGCAATTATTCTTTGCAGCACCAGTATATGATAATGTGGATAATAGTTTAGAAAAAGTAGCCGTATTAATAGGTACTATGCCATTGTCAGAGATTAATAAAATTATGACTGATGACGGCGATTGGGTAGAAGAAGGTTTAGGTAGTACTGGTGAAACCTATTTAGTAGGTAAGGACCAGTTGATGAGAAGTGATGCTCGTTTATTTGTTGAAGAGTCAGATAAATTCAATCAAGAACTTTTAGATTTAAATATTCCTTCTGATGAAATCAATCAGATTAAATCATTAAGAACTACTGTACTTTCAAAAACTGTAAATACAGCACCTGTGATGGACGCCTTAAAAGGACACTCAGGTAACTTAATGGGAAAAAACTATCTAGGAAAAGAGGCTTTAAGTTCTTATTCTACATTAAAAATTAGAGAGCTTCCTTGGATTATTATTGCAGAGATTCAAGAAGGAGAAGCATTCGAATCGATTGAAAGACTAAAACTTAATGTTGCTTTGGCAACGATTGTGATATTTATTATTGGCTTTATTGTCTCTAATGCTTATTCAGCAAGTTTCACAAGACCTATTTTTAAATTACAGGAAGCGATTTCTAAGCTAGCAAAAGGTGATGTTTCTTCATCTATCCCTGTTACGTCAGGTGATGAAATTGGAGCTACTATTTTCCATATGAACAACCTTATTGATCGTACCAAACAAACTTCTGACTTTGCCAAAAATGTTGGTAAGGGCAACTTTGAGGTTGATTTTGATACCTATGGTAATCGAGATGTTCTCGGTAACTCATTAATTAAGATGAGGGACCGTTTAAAAGAGGTCTCAATAGAAGATCATAGAAGGCAGTGGGTAACAGAAGGTATTTCGAAATTTGCAGAAATTACGCGTAAATATTTAGACAATGTTGATGACCTTTACGAAGTGGTACTACGAGAATTGGTAGATTATTTAAGTGCCAACCAGGGAATGATGTTCTTGGTTGAAGAGGATAATCTTTCAAACCAGGTACTTGAACTTAAGGCTTGTTATGCATACGATAGAAAGAAATTTATGGATAAGAAAGTCAATTATGGTGAAGGCTTAGCCGGAAGATGTTGGCAAGAAAACGAATCATTATATATAGATGATATACCTCCAGGGTACTCTAAAGTAGTTACAGGCTTAGGGTTAGCTTCTCCAAAAAGTTTACTATTGGTTCCACTGAAGTTTAATGAAAAGGCTTTAGGAGTTATTGAACTGGCATCATTCAATACTTTTGAACCTTATATGATTGAGTTTGTAGAAAGAGTATCAGAAAGTATAGCTTCTGCTATTACTTCAGCAAAACATAATACAAGAACTTCGAAGCTATTATCTGACGCACAGAAGTTAACTCAAGAATTAAGGGTTAGAGAGGAGGAGATGCTTCAAAACACTGAAGAATTACAAGCTACTCAAGAAGAGATGGAACGTAGACAAATGGAGTTGGAGGAAGTTAGAAAAGCACTACAGAAAGAGATTGCTATGAAAGATGAACAGATCTTATACTATAAATCTCAAGTGGAAAGAAATGAAGATATAGAGAGCTAATTTTCTTATTATACATAAACAAAAAGAGCATAGAATCATGATTCTATGCTCTTTTTGTTTTGTTGATGGTCTATTTTAAGTTTTCCAGAATCTTAGTAGTGCCATTTCAATCATCAAAAATAATAAAGCAGCAATAAGGAAGTATCTCCATAATGGTTGTGCAATATTATCTTCAGTGAAAATCTGCTTAAAGCTATCCGCCTTTATATTGTTGTAAATTTTGATATTCTTGAATTGCCCTAATTTATCTTTCAATTCTGAATCAGAATAAGAAGCTAATTGAGATTCTTGTGATGAATAATTGAAAGCGATATATCCAACAAATGAACTGTTATCTGCTGAGACCACCTCGTAGCATCCAGCTTCCATATCATCATTCGGAAGTTTTAAAGTAAGTACATCGGCATTTACCTTTTGAGTAGGTATTATTTCTAAGTCTCCCTTCTTTAACTTGTAAATACTCCCTTTTTGAAGGTTATCAAATCGGATACGTAAGCTCTTCTCTCCAAAATTATAAGATAACTGATCAGACTGAGTCTTACTGAGGATAGCCATTCTATACATTACCGGTACGAATAGTGCATGACGGCCAAAGTTACTATATGTTGGATCAAGAGGTGTCGAAGCAAAATAATTGCTTTGTAGGGCACTCTCCTGAATTGAAAGAAAACTTTGACTGTTTTTATAGGATAATAGTGTTCTCACTCCTCTTCCTTTCCATTGAAATATAGGGACACCTTCAGGCATGCTCATATTTCGTACTCTTTTTTCGAATACATTTGAAAAGAATGGATCTTTTTCCGGAGGAGTAACTGTGCCTATAAACTGGGGCCCTTCTTTTAATTTACTTTTATTGATTAGCGTACCAAATGCTTTAGTATAGCTATCTATGTCCATATTTAAAGATGGGAAGACGGCTATGTTAGTACCATTTCGTATTGCATTCATAATTACTTCTTGTAATGACTCATGAATCACTTGGACATCATCTAACACTAATAAATCTGCTCCATTTGTAGCTGAATAGTCAATGGAGTTTGATTTAAATGTAGTCGCATTTAAAAACGATTCGCTTTTAAATACGGTAGAAAGATAATTTCTAGGATTGTCCGAGATGATTGCAATATTGATATTCGGTGATACATTAAGTACAAAATGATGTTCGTTGTCAAAATCTACAGGGTAATCAGAAATATTTACCCTACATCTTTTTGTTCCAGCATCACTAATAGCAAAGGCCATTTCAACAATCTGAGTATCGCCTCTTTTTAAATTGATGGTGGTATTAGAAGACTGAACATCCTCTACAAATAGAGTTACTTCTCGGTCTTTTACATCTTCGAGTCCTAAATTAGATATTTGTACAAAGAGTTTATTGTTCTCTTTCTCTTTAATAAAAGGTTTGTCTAACCATACAGAATCAATTCTTAAATTCTCTACTTTATCAGCCATCAATGGTATAAGATGGTAAGTTGTAGAAGAATCAAAGTTGATGTTTTCTAAAGTTCCTACTGTAGATTTTTGAAAATCTGAGATCCAAAATACTTGTTTCCCAACAATCATTTTTTCTCTGATAAAGGCATCCTGCTCAATTTGGTCTACATCACTTAGACTTCTGGTGAAGTTGGAATAAGATAATCCTATGATTTCTTCTTCAGATCGTTCTTGGTTCATAAAGTACCTAGAACTACCAGTAAACCGATTATCAAGTACTTGGTACGAATAGCCGACAGGAAAAACTGTAGGTATTTTACGCCCAATATCTTTTGCAGCATCAAATAGAGTTTTTCCGTTTCTCTCACTTTGCATACTGTAAGAATTGTCGATGTAGATACTGGCTTTACCGGAATCATTTTTTAATAAAGTATTACCATTTTCTTTAGGTAGGTATGGACGGGCAAATGCGATGATAGCTAAAAGTATAAATAACATACGAGCTAACATCACTAAGATCTTTTTTAAACGATCTTGTGCATTGGACATTTCCTTTACGGTATGTAGAAAGGCTACATTTGTAAACTTAATCTCAGAGGACCTTTGGAAATTAAAAAGATGTATTATCAGAGGCACTGCAACAAGTGGTAGTGCATATAAAAACATTGGGTTGACGAAGTTCATAGAGTAATCTAGAGGTTGCTACGTTTTTACCTATCTAAGTTCAACAATTTTATTAAAAAGATACTAGTAAGATACAATGAAAGAATAGGACTTTTTACACTTTCGATGATTTAATTATATTTGCAGCGGTGAAATTTCATGTTTGAAGATATTTGAGAACTTTTTGATGGATATATCTTCAATTGTCGAGTTCATCAAAAATGGATTCATATAAATAAACGGTAATAAATAAAGTGAAAAAATTATTATTAGCTGTTGGTTTAATTGCGACTATGTTTGCTTGCCAACAACCACAACAACAAGCAGCTCCAGCTTCTGGTTCAACAACTAAAATCGCTTACATCAACAACGATACTTTATCAGTTTACTATAAGTTCGGTGAGGATAGCTACAAAGAATTCCAGGCTAAAGTTGAAAAGTCTCAAAAGCAATTGCAATCAAGAGCAATGAAATTGCAAAAAGAAGCTGAAAGCTTCGAAAAAAGAGCTAGAGCTGGTTTAATGTCACAAAATGACATTCGTAAGAAGCAAGAATCTTTAGCGATCAAGCAACAAGAGATTCAAATTGCTCAACAATCACAAGCACAAGGTTTAGCCGCTGAGGAGCAAGCTATTCAAGCAGAGGTTAGAAAAAGAGTAAAAGAATTTTTAGATCAATATTCTGCAGATAAAAACTATAGTATTGTTCTTGGTTATAGCGATGGTGTTACGTCAACAGTAATTTGGTCAACTCCAAATGTTGAAGACATCACTCAAGATGTAATCGACGGTTTGAACAAAATCTACGAGGAAGAGTTAACTTCTCAATCATCTGAAGAAAAAGGATCTTCGAAGTAATTTTACTTCATTAAGATATTAGAAGTCCACAATACGATTGATGTGTTGTGGATTTTTTTTTGTTTCACGAACTTTGGGCCATCAATAAATAAGAGAGTAATCAATTACTTTCTTTAAAAATTATACTTATGAGTGATAAAAAAGCGACTTTCTTTGAAGGGTTTAAGGACCCTTTTGATATGATCAACAAACTTCGAATTGTATTTTACGGTATGGCAAGTATTTCTGTACCTTTTGCATTGGTTTGGTATCTACAAAATAAAGAAGCAGGAAATATTGACCCTTTTTTACCAGCTTTTGGTAATACTGTAATAGGCGGGGTAACTGCAGTTATATTATTAGTAGCGATTGCTGTTTATTCAAAATATAACAAGCAACTAAAAGAAATTAGAAAAGAGCCTTCATTACCGTATCGTTTGAGTTTATTGTTAAGAGCTCAGTTTTATAAATTTATACCATTAGCCATTTCACCAATTGTAGTAGCAATATTATATAGATTGACATTGGAGCCGCTTTTATTTGGTGTTTATATTCTATCTATGGTTTTATTTGCAATGAGTAACCCGTCAGTGCATAACGTTATATCTGACTTAAGATTGAATAAAAATGATAAAGAAGTGATGTTAAATAACATTCCTTTTGATCAAACAGATATGAAGTTATAGGGTAAAATTATAACAAAGTAAAAAAGGTCTGTCAATTATTAATATTGACAGACCTTTTTCTTTAGTAGGAATGATAATTGAATTGGTTGGTATTTCAAAAGTAGAGCAAATATTTTAATAATGCAAATAAATGCTAGCAAAATCCAATAAATCAATAGTATATTTGCCAATTCAGTAAAAAAAACGAATAATCATTCATTTATCTTATGAATTTTTCATTTCATCTTTAAGAAATTTGGCAGTATAACTTTTTTTACTTTTTACTACTTGTTCTGGAGTACCTTCCACTACAATCGTACCACCACTTTTGCCACCTTCAGGTCCAAGATCGATGATATGATCAGCCACTTTGATAACATCTAAGTTGTGTTCAATAACAAGGACAGTATTGCCTTTATCTACTAACTTATGAAGTACATTCAATAGGTGTTGTATATCTTCAAAATGTAAACCTGTTGTTGGTTCATCAAGAATATAGAAAGTTTTACCTGTGTCCTTTTTAGACAGCTCAGTAGCAAGTTTTACTCTTTGTGCTTCACCACCAGATAACGTAGTTGCATGTTGTCCTAAAGTGATATATCCAAGACCTACCTGCTCTAGAGCAGTGAGCTTTCTTAAAATTTTAGGGTGCGCAGCAAAGAATTCCATGCCTTGTGATACCGTCATGTTGAGAACATCAGAAATAGACTTTCCTTTGTATCTAATTTCTAGTGTTTCTCTATTGTAGCGTTTTCCTTTACAGTCTTCGCAATCTACATATACATCAGGAAGGAAATCCATCTCAATGAGTTTCTTACCACCACCTTGGCAAGTTTCACAACGACCACCTTTAACGTTAAAGGAGAACCTACCAGGCTTATAGCCTCTTATCTTAGATTCAGGCAAGTTGGTAAACAAGGCTCTGATCTCTGTAAACATATCAGTATATGTGGCAGGGTTGGACCTAGGTGTTCTACCAATTGGAGATTGATCTACTTCAATCACCTTATCGACAAATTCTAAACCGGTAATCTCTTTATATTCTTTAGGAGCCTTTTTAGATTTATATATTTTCTGATTTAAAATTGGATATAAAGTATCATGAATTAAGGTTGATTTACCAGATCCGGAAACTCCTGTTACCACTATCATCTTACCCAATGGGAAGTCTACAGAAACATTTTTAAGGTTGTTACCATTGGCCCCTTTGAGAGATATAGTATTACCATTTCCTGCTCTTCTTTCTTTTGGAACTTCAATATTAAGTTTTTCACTTAGGAAATCGGCAGTTGTTGATTTTTGTTTTAAAAACTGTTTTGGTGTACCTGCAGCAACTACATTTCCACCGTACATTCCGGCTCTTGGTCCGATATCGAGAATATAATCAGATGCTAACATCATGTCTTTGTCGTGTTCAACAACAATGACAGAGTTCCCTAAGTCTCTTAAATCTTGAAGAGCTTTTATTAATTTTACATTGTCTCTTTGATGTAATCCAATACTAGGTTCATCAAGAATATATAAAACACCCACGAGTTGAGTGCCAATTTGTGTTGCTAACCTGATACGTTGGGCTTCCCCTCCTGATAACGTCTTTAATGAACGATTTAATGTAAGATAATCTAGTCCTACATCAATCAGGAAGCCAGTTCTTTTGCGTAATTCTTTTAGGATTTCACTACCAATCGTTTTTTGTCTTTCAGTCAGTTGATCGTCTACATTACTGATCCATTCTCCGAATGAATTAATATCCATTTCGGCTAATTCTGCAATATTTTTATCTGCAATTTTGAAATGTAGCGACTCTTTTCTTAGACGAGCACCGTTACAAGAAGGGCATTTTTTGATGATAGTAAATTCTTCAGCCCAGTTCTTTACTTTTTCAGAGCTACTTTTTGCATGTCTTTTTAAGAAGGGAATAACACCTTCAAACTGCGTAATCCATGCTTTATCGTACTTAGAATCTTTTGCACTTAGTACTTCAATTTCTTCATCTGAACCATGTAGAACGACCTCAATAGCTTCATCGCTTAAATCTTTAATTGGCGTAGAAAGTGAAAAACCTCTTTGTTTGAGGTGCTGCTCTATCATCTTAAAGATATAGATATCACGATATTCACCTAGAGGTACAATACCTCCTGCAGATATACTTTTAGTATCATCTGGAATGACAGCTTCTTTTGTGATTTCTTCAATTTCGCCAAGACCATTACATGTTTTACATGCTCCATAAGGAGAGTTGAAAGAAAACATGTTTGGAGCAGGTTCATCATAAGAGATACCTGATTTCGGGTCCATTAAGAACTTTGAGAAGTATTTTACTTGTTCTTTTTGAGGAGCATCAGGGAAATAGCAAAGGATGATTCCTTTACCCTCTTTCATGGCTGTCTTTACCGATTGAGCAATTCTAAATTTGTCCTTTTCATCTACCTTAACTCGGTCAATAACTACTTCTATATCATGAGTTTTATAGCGGTCTACTTGCATTTTTGGTACAAGATCCTGGATCTCGCCATCAATTCTTACTTTGCTGTAGCCTTGTTTTCTAAGTTGAACAAACAGCTCTCTATAATGTCCTTTACGACCTTTGATAACAGGAGCTAAGATCACCATTTTATGACCGTCAAAATGACTCATTAACCACTCAATGATTTGATCTTCAGTTTGCTTGATCATCTTTTCCCCTGTAACATAAGAAAATGCTTCTGCTGTTCTTGCATAGAGAAGACGTAAGAAATCGTAGATCTCAGTGGTAGTTCCTACTGTAGATCTAGGGTTTCTAGAAGTGGTTTTCTGTTCAATAGAAATAACAGGACTTAGACCTTCAATTTTATCAACATCAGGACGTTCCATATTTCCAATAAAAGAACGGGCATAGGCAGAGAAACTTTCCATGTACCTTCTTTGTCCTTCGGCATAAATGGTATCAAAGGCCAAGGATGATTTTCCACTACCAGAAACTCCTGTAATTACAACAAGGCTGTTTCTTGGAAACTTTAAATCAAAGTTTTTCAGGTTATTTTCTCTTGCACCATAAATGGCGATTTCTTCTTCTACGTAAGCTTCTGAATGCTGCTTCAAGGTGGTAGGTATGATGATGAAATTACAAATTTATTAAGCTCTTAGAATAGCTTACTTCAAAATAGTAGAAATTGTTTTGTTTGATCAACAATTCTAGGCTTTACTTTAATTTTTTTGAGAATTAGGAGAATTGTTTCTTCATTTTATACTCATCCAACCCTTCTCCAAAACCATCTTTTATTATTTCGTAGGTTTTAAAGCCATATCTATTGAATAACTTTTCCATAAGCTGGGTAGTATTGATATTAATATCTAGCCCTTTACCTTCTGCCAGTATTTTATTTTCAATCTCTTTATAAAAAGTATCTGAAACCGAAAGTAGTTGTGCCGCTCCAATACTTTTACTTTCAAACATAACCCATGGAATACCATGGTGATCTTCTTTGGTATAATAACCGCCGCACCCGATAATACTACCGTTTTCATTTTCAACTACATAGTAATTTTCATCAGTGTAATTGTCAAGAAAGTCAATTAAATACTCTTCATCGTTAGGGTCAAAGTACTTTGGGCAGTTAGAATGAAAAATTTCTATAAGTCTTTCTTTATTAGATGGATGGTAGGTTTTAATCTGCATGGTTGTAATTGATTTCGATTACTAATTCTGGTTCATTATAAAATAAAAAATAGGCACAAGCGAATTTGTATCAATAAAAAATGATAAAACACTTCTTAATATTTTGAGTAAATGATGAATATCACGCTCAAATTCATACATTTGTATCACTTTCAAGTAAACGGTTCCATCACATACGACCGCATACTAAATAAGAATATTCACATATCATAAAAATTACATCATGGCAAAAGGATTTTTCAGCGTACCTAAGGCTGTAAACGAACCTATCAAAAGCTATGCGCCGGGTACTCCTGAGCGTGAAGCACTACAAGCTACAATTAATGAGATGTCAACGCAAAAGATTGACATTCCAATGTACATTGGCTCTGAGGAAGTTCGTACTAACAATTTAGGTACATGTGTATCTCCTCACGATCACCAAAATGTAGTAGGTGAGTATCACAAAGGTGATAAAGACCATGTGACTCAGGCAATCAACGCTGCTTTAGGCGCTAGAGAAGCTTGGGCTGAAATGTCTTGGGAACACCGTGCATCAATTTTCTTAAAGGCTGCTGATTTATTAGCGGGTCCTTACAGAGCAAAAATTAATGCTGCTACAGTAATCGGACAATCTAAAACTGCACATCAAGCAGAGATTGATTCAGCATGTGAATTGATCGACTTCTTAAGATTCAATGTAAAATTCATGACAGAGATCTATCAGGATCAACCTGAATCAGCTCCTGGCATGTGGAATAGATCAGAATACCGTCCTTTAGAAGGATTTATCTTTGCTTTAACTCCTTTCAACTTTACAGCCATTGCAGGTAACTTACCAACAGCTCCAGCAATGATGGGTAATACAATCGTTTGGAAACCTTCACACGATCAAATTTACTCTGCCAATGTATTGATGGAAGTATTTAAAGAAGCAGGTGTACCTGACGGTGTTATCAACTTAGTTTATGTTTCTGGCCCAGACGCTGGTGACGTAATCTTTAATCACCCTGATTTTGCAGGTCTTCACTTTACAGGTTCTACAGGTGTATTCCAAGATCTTTGGGCTACTATCGGTAACAACATTGAGAAGTACAAGACTTACCCGCGTATCGTAGGTGAAACAGGTGGTAAAGACTTTATCTTGGCTCACAAATCTGCTACACCAAAAGGTTTAGCAACAGCGATTACTCGTGGTGCATTTGAATTCCAAGGTCAAAAATGTTCTGCAGCATCTCGTGTATATGTTCCTAATAACATTTGGGATGAAGTAAAAGGATATATCATTGATGATGCTAATGATATCATCAAAAACCATATGGGTACTCCACACGATTTCAAAAACTTCTTCACAGCTGTGATCAACGAAAGATCTTTTGATAAGTGTGCAGGTTATATCGAGAGAGCAAAAGAATCTGACATGTGTGAAATTATCGCAGGTGGTGGATATGACAAGTCGAAAGGTTTCTTCGTAGAGCCAACGATTATCGTTACTAAAGACCCTAACTACGAGTCTATGGTAGAGGAAATCTTTGGACCAATCGTTACAATCTATGTTTACGATGCGGAGTATTTCGATGAGGCAATTTACTTAGTAGATAATACTTCTACTTATGCTCTTACAGGTGCTATTTTCTCACAAGATCGTTATGCGATTGAGTATGCAACGAGAAAATTAGTGAATGCTGCAGGTAACTTCTACATCAATGACAAGCCTACAGGTGCTGTTGTTGGTCAACAACCTTTTGGCGGTTCTAGAGCATCAGGTACAAATGATAAAGCAGGTTCTGCTATTAACTTAATGCGTTGGACAACTCCAAGAACATTAAAAGAAACATTTGTTCCTCCAACAGATTACAAGTATCCATTTATGGGATAATTAAATAAACAATAATTAAAAGTTAGGAATAGCCTTTAGTTATTTATTAGAAGGAGTAGAGTCTTTATCGATTCTACTCCTTTTTTTATAATTGAAATTTTACAATTGAACCTACAGGCATTTGAGCTAATTGATCACATGCCCTTGCAGATAAATTTAATGCTCTGATGTATCCGCCAGAAGTGGGTGCATCAGACATCATTATTATTGGTGTGCCTGAGCTTGTGATTTGTACAGTACCCTTTACCATTCCAGAAGAAATTATTTCTTTTTGTTGTCCTAATTCAATTTCGTCTCCCTCTAATCTATATCCAATTCTGTTGATATCTTTAGAAACTGTGAATGAAGTGTTGATAAGTTTTTGTTTTGACGAATCAGGAAGAATATTCCATTCAGGTCCTTGGTAAACTTGTAAAGAAGCTTCTTTATTAAATTTTTGAGGCTTAATTACACTAAAGCTATTCTTTAGTACTTCGTGTTTACTGAGCCTAATAATGTCTCCTTTTTGTAAAGTACGTCCATAAAAGCCACCAAATTGGGCTGGAAGGTAAGTGGAATAGCTTTCATAAACTTTCTCCAATTGTGGTATACCGCTAAAGGCTAGATAACCATAAACACCCTGTTTTGAGAAGCCTATTTCTAAAATATCACCTGTAGTTAAAACAATAATTTTACCTTGAGGGACCGCATATTTATTTAAATTGATACCCATATGTGCTCCAAAAAAGGCTACTGAAAATTCGGTTAGTGCCTTAATTGTACATCCTATTTGACACATTTCTAACACCGGTGCATTCGGTGCATTACCCAGGATTGAATTAGCAATTTGAGCAGAAGATTCATCCATAAAGCCAGAAACAGGAATACCTTGATCTTGGACACCAAATCTACCGCCATCCTGAAATGTAGTCATCAAGCCAGGTTTTATCACTTCAAAACTCATTTATTCCGATTTTAATTGTTGATATGTTGATAAGTCTATGGGTTTGAACTTTACCTGATCACCCATTTGAATTAAAGGAGACTTATTCACAGAAAATATTGAGATGGGTGTCTGACCTATTATCTGCCAACCTCCTGGTGTTGCTTGTGGGTAAATACCTGTTTGTTTATCGGCCAATCCGACTGCTCCAGCTGGAATCTTTAATCTGGGAACTTTTTTTCTTGGAATAAACAGTTGAGGGGCTAAACCTCCTAAATACATAAACCCAGGAGAGAACCCCAACATATAAACCGTATAGGTAGTTGATGTATGATATTGAATAATTTCTTTAATAGATAATCCTAAACTTTGACTCACTTCATTAATATCTATCCCGAGCTGCTCGTCATAGCATACAGGAATTTCCACAATCTTACTTTTGGAATGATGTATCGTAGGGATATCTAGAGAGACTAACAGCTCTTTTAGGGAAGAAAATTGTTGGTGTTTAGAATCAAAAAGTATGGTAATAGAAGTATAAGCAGGGATAATGGATAATACACCTTTTATATTAATCGATAGAAGGTGTTTATACCAACTTTTTACTTGCTGATGAATTTTTAAAGACACTTCGTTTTCGAACTGAATGATCAAAGCACTTTCTCCATATGGTTTAATTTCCATGCTGTATAAATGATTGGATACTTGAAGAGTGTTCTGTTAATTGTTGATGTACATATTTTAGAAGTGCTAAAGCTTCAGGCGTATCTCCATGGAAACAAATGCTATCAACTTTCATATCAATAGATAGTTGATCGATAGTATTGACCTGTTGAAGTGATATCATTTGGTCAATTTGCTCCCAAACTTCAGTGGGTGAATGAATAACAGCTCCATGCTGACTTCTAGCGACTAATTGACCAGCATTAGTATATTTTCTATCAGCAAATCCCTCTTTAATAAAAGTAATGTTATTCTTTAGACATATAGCTTCTAATTCCGAATTGGGCATACCCAAGATAGGAAGCTCTGGATTGATTGCTAAAACTACTTGAGCAATAACTTCTGCAGTGCTTATATCAACCATTGCTTTATTGTATAAAGCACCGTGAGGTTTAATATACTCCACATTTATATTCTGAAGCTTTGCGAGTTCAATAAGCTGTTGAATTTGCTGAGTTAGGGTACTTTTTAATTCAGTAGTAGAAATGTCAATCACTTTTCTACCAAAATTTTCTTTATCTGGATAAGAAGGATGTGCACCAATAGTTACATGATACTTTTTAGCTAGAGCAATTGTAGTTGACATTGAAGCAGTGGTTCCTGCATGTCCGCCGCAAGCAATATTACAAGAAGAGACCAATTGAAGTAGTTCTTCGTCATATGGAAACCCCTCACCTAAATCAGCATTTAAATCTATAAACTTCAAAATTCTTGTTTTTTGGAGGAAAGTTACGCACTCCTGTATTAGTAATCAACCATTAAAAATGATATAAAAACAGTTGTCTATCAATTATTTATATCATTTTATTACGTGTTGAATTCTAATAAGTGAATATTCTATTCTGTTATATTACTAATTAGAGTAAGCTAATTGACTTTTTTTCATTTATTTACATTACATGTGTGTGTTTTGAGTGTTCAGTGTAAAAAAGAATTATTTCGTTAGAAAAGTTGTCTTCGAGATACATGAACGATTCTATTGCTATGAAAAAATATTCTATTACCCACTTATTAGTATTTATTCCCTTATTTATTTTTACTAGTTGTTTTGATCAATTAGCAGATGATGCTGAGGTGTCTTCAAACGTTTCTGAAAATGTAGTGGGGCAGTATCTGATTACCGGATTTCAATATGATGGTGTTGCCGATGTAGATTCTCTTACAACAACAACGTATGGAGATAGCTATATCACATTGACAAGACAGGCAGATAGTTTAGTATCTATTCGTTTGGTTTTAGAAACAGAAGTAATAGATTTTGCATGGAATCTTCAAGAGCAAAAAGTTGAAGATATAGGTCACCAATCATCAGAATATGAATTTTTGGTTGAACCTGGTAAGACTTCATTAAATAATCTCCATTTGTATATTACTGAGGATAGAAAACTGAGAGCGGTATTTGATCCGGCTTTGCAGCCTAACATAAAATCAATTCATGCTGAGATGTAGAAATTGATCATAATAAAAAAGTCACCTACTTTAAAAGCAGGTGACTTTCTTCTAAATAATATTAATAGATGTTCTAGTCTCTACTAGAACCACCAAAAAATCTTAGTAAGAATAAGAAAAGGTTGATGAAGTCTAAGTATAAACTTAAAGCACCAAGAATAACCATTTTCTTAGCCGATTCACCATCTAAGATAGCATGGCTCATTTCTTTTAATTTTTGAGTGTCATATGCAATTAACCCAACGAAGATTAATACACCTACACCAGAAATTAGCCAATATAATGTTGAACTAGCAATAAATATGTTTACAATAGATGTAATGATTAAACCTAAAAGAGCCATCATAAGTAAACTACCCATTGATGAAAGATCTTTTTTAGTGGTCATACCGTAAACGCTCATAGCAACGAATGTACCTGCTGTTACAAAGAAAGTACTGACGATTGCGTTGAGGTCATAAACATAAAATATACTAGATAATGTTGCTCCTGTTAATGCTGAATAAGCAAGGAATAGAATTGTA
Organism: Flammeovirga agarivorans; assembly: GCF_012641475.1. Lineage (NCBI taxonomy): Bacteria > Pseudomonadati > Bacteroidota > Cytophagia > Cytophagales > Flammeovirgaceae > Flammeovirga > Flammeovirga agarivorans. The sequence continues at coordinate 457,070 of NZ_JABAIL010000005.1, forward strand.
GCTGTAGCAGAAGACATTCTATTAATGGCTCCACTTAATGCGAATACTAAACCTAATTGGGCAATAATTAATATCCATCTCATGTTGGCTACCATCATCATAGTATCATATGAATTGGCAATAAACATAGATGTTGCAGCAGTAATTGCAAGGCCACCACTCATCCAACCATAAACTTTAGTCATGAATGAGTTTTGTACATTAATCACATCTTTTTCAGAATGTTGATAACGACCGTACGATTGATAGTTTGTCTCTCTCATTTTGATAAACGATAATATTTTGTATGTATTTAAACGTATAAAATCTTTAAATGTTACAATTTGCCATAGTTTCTAGCACCGAAAATAGCACTACCAACACGTACCATTGTACTGCCTTCTTCTACTGCAATTTTGTAATCTCCGCTCATACCCATTGAGATTTCTTGAAGATCAATATTATCTAAATGGTTGAATGTTGCTTTTAAATCGTCAAAAAGAGATTTTAAAGATGCGAACTCTGATTTCACTTGTGATTGATCTGATGTGTTAGTTGCCATACCCATAACACCAACCACTCGTACGTTTTTCATAGATTGAAACTCATCTGAAGATAAGAAATTTTTAACTTCTTCCTTATCAAATCCAAATTTAGTTTCCTCATTAGCAATGTATATCTGTAATAATACATCGATAATACGATCGTTTTGTTCTGCTCTTTTTTGAACTTCTTTTAGTAACCTTGGGCTATCAATAGAATGAATCAAAGAGATAAAAGGGGCAATATATTTTACCTTATTTCTCTGTAAATGACCAATCATATGCCATTGAATATCCTTTGGTAGAACTTCATTTTTGTCAACCAGTTCTTGTACTTTATTTTCACCAAAGATACGTTGTCCTGCATCATAAGCTTCCTGTAACATTTCGACAGGTTTCGTTTTACTTACTGCAACAAGTTTACAAGGAGTACCTTCTAATTCTTGGTTGAATTTTTTAAGATTTTCTGAAATGGATGACATGTATAAAATTATTTCTTTTTGATAATCAACATAAATACAAAAGTTAGGAATAGTCCCCATAAAAACAAACGACCTGCTTGATCGAAAGCTAGATTGCTTGCACTGAGATCTTTAAGCATTTCTACTTGTTTAATATATTCAGGTTCTGTTAAACTTTCTGCAATTTGCTCTTTTCCTTCTGTAAGTATTAAAGTTAAGGACTCTATATGTCTATTAATAATAGCTTTCCCCATTACTTTTGTAGATAGGATAATATTTAAGATGAAGCAATAAGCTGTTGAAGCAGTAATATTTAAAGTAAGTCCTATCAGAAGGCCTTGAGGTATTAAAATTCTACCTTGGTTTACTCTAAACCTGAAATAGGCCATTGAGGCTGCAAACATGAAGCCATAGACCGGAGGAAAAAAGGTGTCTTTCCATTTAGCAAATACACTTAAATCTAAATAATAGAATAGGATCACTAATAATGATAGGGTGATTGAACTTATTACGCCAAAAATAACACCTATTTTAAATAAGTCTGGGCGAATAAATTTAAGTGGCTGAATCTTGTTTGTTTGTTCTTCCATAACTGTGTTTTAATGCGACAAAAATAGCATTAAAATGAGTAAGAACTAAGAAGTAAAGGACAAGAAGTAAAAGATAACAGATTATTTAAGGATAATTATTCCTATAGTCTGATGAGTAAGAGTGTGAAATCATCGTCCATCGCTTTCTTACCCATAAAAGCATAAATGTCTTCTAAGATTTTATTGGCAATCTCTTTTAATGGTAAGTTGTTGTTATTTTCGATGATGGTTTGCATGTGCTCGTAACCATATTCATCTACACCATTTTTACTTCTTGCTTCAGTAATACCATCAGTATATAAAACAAGCAAGTCACCATGGTTGTATTTTATTTCGTGATTATGGATGAACTTTTTGTAAGAATTGTTTCTAACTATACCAAGTCCAAGTCCTCTGTTGTCCAAGAAAGTTGCTTCTCTACTTTCTGCATTATAGTATAATGTAGGACAGTGTCCTGCTCTAGCAAAATCTACTTTCTTCTCTTCTGTATTTACATGAAGGTATGTGGCAGTAATAAAGGTATCTCTTTGTATACATCCTGTTAAGGCTGCATTTGCTTTGGTGAAGAATTCGCTTGGTAAAATATTCTCCTCCCTTGCTAAAGATTGGTAAATACCTTTCATTTGAGCCATATTGAAAGCAGCTTTAGGGCCTTTTCCAGATACGTCAGCAATAATAAAACTTACTTCATTATCATTTAGACGGTGCATATCATAATAGTCACCACCCACAACAATAGCAGGTTCCCAAGTGACATACACTTCTATATTTTCATTGATTTCTAGACTCTTTGGCATTAAGGCTTCTTGCGTTTGCTTAGCAATCTGCATTGAGTTTTTGTATACCTCATTTTTGACGGCCTTAGAGAGTAAGTCTAAATTGAATAAGGCGATACCAGCTTGAGCAACGTATGTACTAACAGTTGCTTGCATTACTGAATCGATAGAATTATGAAGTCGTTTTACAAGAATCAATGACCCTTTTACTTCTTGATCAACAATGATAGGAAGTGCAAGTATAGATCTATAATTCCTATTAGCGTTTTCTTTTTTGAAGTAAGGCTGGAAATTTAGTTTCGAAGGTGCCTGACCTTCATAACTAGCATCTCTTAAGTCTTGTAATACAATTTTGATGTCTTCTTCTGTAATTCCTGTGACAACTTTCACATGGTAATCATTATCCATGATCCAGCCGGCATCTGCTTGTATACTTTTTAGAGAACTATTGAGAAGTACTTTGTATACATCAGCATCTTTTTTACCATCTCGAACCGCTAAACTTAAATCTCTAAAACTACTGATTTCTTGTTCTTTTTTCTCAAATACCGAAGAGGTAGGTAAACTAAACAGCATAAATAATGTTGAAGATGCTGCGTAGACAAAAACAAAAATCAATAATGTAAGTGGGAAGAGGTTTTTAATTAAATCATCCGAAATTAAAGACTGCTCATAAAAGTAAAATTGGAAACTAGCCACAAAATAACTTAAGGCTAACATGATAAATGCCAGCTTAAAAATACCTTGAATCTTCTGTTGGAAGTTGAGGTGGGGTACCCATCTTACATTCACAGAAATAACTAAAATCCATACTGTTAAGAAGAAAATTGGAATCTTGAAGTAGACGTCAATTGTTCCAATTCTAAAGAAGTGAGCTAGCATTGTGATCCCTAAAAAGATCTCAAACAGTAGCCATGTATAGTGTGTAAATCGAGTTTGCTCAAAGAGAATAAGCTTCTTCCAGGTGACAAAAGTACTGATAAGCAGTGTCATCAATAAGGTGAATTCTACATGGAAGAATATGGCATAAAGGAAGGGGAGGTTGTATTTCATCTCATCCCTAAGCCATGTGAGCAAAAGATTTACACCCATAGACAGCAATGTGGAAAGTAATGCGACCACAAATATCTGCCAGAGCAACCCTTGGAAATCACGCTCTTTTGGTTGAAAGAAAAGCCAAATAATAAAATAAGAACTAATAATCCAGATGTTCAGAATTAAACCTTTTACAAAAGAAGGGAATGGAGCATGAGGAATATTATAATCGGTTAGATACTGTTCTCTTACACCAATCATTAGCAATAAAAGCCAGCTTACAATGCATGCCATTGTACTGATTCTTTTAATGCTCTTGTAATTGAACATATCGTTTATTTTGACCGTCTTATCGATAATTATTTGCTTTTATAAAATGAATTTTATTTGATTAAGTTTATCTACTTAAGAAAAGACCCTATATTGCATGTTCGATTCTTGAAATGATATTATAATCATTTGACAAATATAATCGACAAATTGTGCTTTTCTATATTTAAAGCAACAATCTTAATAATGAATAACTCGCTTGATTTTTTTCATCACAAGCTATAGTGATAAGACATCAGATTCAAACATATAGAACTTGCCATTTTCGAAAGGATATATTTCTGTTCTTTATCCTTATTTTCAGCTTCTTCGTTATCGATATACAAGCTCAGAATGACCTGTTATTAACAGGTTTAGATCAATATGCTAAGGATACAGTAGGGTATGTTCGTATCAATTCAGTAAACTTTATCGGTAATAAAAAGACAAAAGAAAAAATCATTACCAGAGAGTTGGATATTGATAATGGATCTTTAGTACCCAAAAAAGGGATTAAAGATTATATCACTTCCGAACGAAATAAAGTTTTTAATACTCAGTTATTTGAGTCTGTAGATGTTTTAGTGACTGAGCAAGGAAAAGATACACTAAACGTCGATTTTATTATGGTGGAAAGGTGGTATACCTGGCCTGTTCCCCTTTTAGAATTAGCAGACCGTAGTTTCAATGAGTGGTGGAATAACAGAAACCATGATCTTAGTAGAATACAATATGGCTTAGATTTTAAGCAAAGAAATATGAGAGGTCGAAATGAAACACTTCATCTATTGGTGAAATTAGGTTTCTCAAGGCAATTCACATTAGGTTATTCATTCCCCTATATTGATAAACAGCAGAAAACAAGCTTATCCTTTAATACAACATTTAAGGAAGAAACCACAGTAGCTTACAAAACGGAGGAAAATAAATTTGTGGAGTACGAAAATGATACTGAGGTTCAAAGAAGATCATACAAAGGAAATGTGAATTTTGGTAAAAGGTATGGTTTCTATGATCATCATAATTTGAACTTTGGTTTTACTTATGATGTAATTAATGATACAATTGCAGAACTTAATCCAGACTTCTTTTTAGAAGGACGTACTGAACTTCGTTACTTCACATTGAAATATACTTATACAAGAGATAAAAGAGATATTACAAGCTACCCACTCAATGGATATTATATTCAGGCTGGAATTGAAAAGACGGGTTTGGGTATATTTGATGACCTAAATGTAGTAAATGTAGATTGGTCATTGTGGAGGTTCTGGAATATGAGAAAATCCAATAGATGGTATTATTCTCTTGGGTTCTTAGGAAAGCTAGGCTTTCCAGAAAAAGTACCTTATAACCAAATGAGAGCAATTGGATATGGAGGTATGATTGTAAGAGGTTACGATAATTATGTTATTGAAGGTCAGAATGCAGGAGTAATAAAGAATGAACTCCGTTTAAGAGCATTATCTACTTCTCTTAACTTCCAGAATGTGATCAAATCGAAGCATGTGAAAAGAATACCAATCGATATTCTATTTAAATGTTATATAGATGCTGGTTATGCACACTTTAAAGATGTGGATCCTTCCAATGCAGATTTTACAAACACACCACTTTTAGGTTATGGTTTCGGTGTTGATTTTGTCACTTTCTACAGTTCAGTACTTAAATTTGAATATTCCTTTAACCGACATGGTCGTGGAGGAGGATTATATTTCTACTATTCAGTAGATCTTTAACCCATATTACATTTACACTCATCTATGCATGACATAATGTTCATGACAGCCTTTTCCTTTAATGAGTAATAGATATTCTTCCCTTCTCTTTGTGAAGATAAAATACCCTTTAATTTCATATTAGATAAATGGTGTGAAGTGAGTGATTGCTCACAATTTAGCTTTTCACAGATATCACTTACTGATAACCTATTGTTACAATCCAATAATTCTAATATTCTTAATCGCACTGGGTGTGCTATAGTTTTTAGGATAAAAGCAGCCTTTTCAGCCTTATCGTATTCCATCGACATAATACATCATTTATTTAAATAGGTATATCAGTTTTAATGTACAAATATAAGCACTTATGATGAGATGTTCATATGATAAAACAAGAAAGTGACAGTTTAGGGTGCTTTTTAAGTATCTATAGAATTTAACCTTACTGTTTTACAAGTTTTTACTTTTGTGATTAGATGATGTCCAATGCTACATTCTAAACATCTTTTTTTAGTACAATAATTATTAAATAGTTCAATGAGTGATTGAGAGTCTAACGAATTGGAGTTTTTAAGTTTATATTCTTTCCAAAGTCTAGTGATTTTATTGTTTTCAGGAGGAATACTCTCTAATAAGTCCAGTGCTTTTTCTTTGTTTTTATCTAAGCTTCTATCAATACCATAAGCAAACTGTAATGGAACAATCACATTAATAATCAAGGAGTTGAGAGAGCTTTTACCTAGTTTTTGAATATTTTTCGAAGGGGAAACTTTTCCAAATTGATAGTGACTTTCCCAATATTCAGAAACAGTACAATCCATCAGGCGATAAAATGCTTCCTTGGAATGGATATGTAAGAAGGCTGAGCATAGATGTGGTATCTGACTCATGATACAACTTAATTGAGCTATTCTTATTGTTGGAAAGTTGGCAGGGCGTAATCTTAGATAATTCCATTCTGAACCCATCATCATTTTATCTTTTACCTGATATTTATGTGCTAGAAAGTTATATTCTTGATGGAGTTGACGTACATAGGGGTCTTTAGATGAATGACGATCCGGTAAAAGCCCTGATGTACCTAGCAATAGCGCTTCATTTTGTAAGGGATGATAAGCATGAAGCCGCAATAGCCGAGCAGGAATAATAGAACTTAACCTTTGAAAACCAGAATTATTGATTTTAAACCCAAAGGCTTCTGCTAAAATCTGATACGTCACTTCTTCCCAATTTCTATCATTCGCTTTCAGTTTTTCTAAAATATAGAGGGATTTCCTTTCAATACGTTCTAATAAAACTCTATCAAGCATTTGAAGCTTAGTGATTCTAGGAATATCCTCAATAACTGTTTTACAGGCTATTTTTGAAGAATCAGTGAGTAGTGCCTCGTAATTATTTATTTTTTGATGGTCAATAAGATCTTCAAGTACCAAGCAAGAAATACAACTATTGTCATTACGTATTACTTCTCGATCATGATGTAAGACAACATGTAGGATAACATTATCGTATTGATTGTTCGTCTCATGTTGGTGTGCATACCAATCGGATGCCTTAATATGAATTTCAACATGTCCATGCCATTCTATGTTATTGATAAGGATACAAGCATCTAGAAAGTCAGGGCCAGCATTGTAATTGTAGAAACCGGGATGTTTGATTTGAATCGTTTCACTTTTTGTGGTCATTAGTTCACTTTGCTGAAAGTATTGGTACTTCCATATAAAGTGAAGAAAGTTTTCTTTCATGAGAGAGTAGTATAGTTTGCAATGAATCGTAAATAATTAATTGAAGTTAGTTAAGAAATTCTGATCTGCAAACAAAAAAAGCCAAGCGACAAAGTCACTTGGCATCTTTGAGTTATTATTCGCGAGCATTTACAACTATCGTTTCGGCAAAAACGACACGTAATCAATGGTTGATTTCAACTATTTTCTTGCATAAACTAAAGCTTTACGCTGAAGTCTATTCATATCTTCTTGATCTATCTTTTTAATACCTTTTTCGATAGCATTAAGATATGTAGTTGCTGCCTTTTCTACTTGTCCTGTGCGTACATAGTAATCGCCAAGAACTTCTAAAGACAAACTATTTTCTTGAATAGATAATGCATGATTAACCCATTCTTTTGCTAATTCAAGGTCTCCATTCCAGTTAACTGCTAAACGAGCTGCATCAGTATATGTAATGTAATCGTTCGCATCTGCTTCTTTAATCATCTTCACTAATTTTGCATTATTTTCTTCAGTAGGTAATTCTAAGTCTGAAGTATTGGCAAATGAAGCGGTAACTGATAATAAAGCAACTGTAAGAGAGATAAATAACTTTTTCATGATAGATCTGATATTTTTTGTAATAATTAATTTGACACTATACCTAGATTCCAAAGAAGTGCCAAAAAATGATAACTATCACTAAAACAGTTGTTTAAATATATTTTTTAATAAAATTGAAGAAAATTCATGTTCGTTTTCGGACAGCAAATTTAAAGCTTGAACACTTAATTGCTTCAAAACGAACAGTTCAAAAATATTGAGTAAAATAGGTTTCAAATAATCCTAACTTTTACTGAGTAATCTCAAATTGAAATGTATTTTTGTGATACAGAGACGAAAAAAGAAGATGAATAAAAATATACAACCACCAATTGCCCGAAAGGAAGCAAAAGAATTAGTAAAACATAACGACAAGCGTATCGATAATTACTATTGGATGCGTGATCGTGAAAACCAAGAAGTAATAGACTACCTCAATGCTGAAAATAAATACATCGATGATGTAATGAGCGATCATAAACAATTCGAAGAAGATTTATTTCAAGAATTAAAAGGTCGTATTCAAGAAAAAGACGAGAGTGTTCCTTATAAAGCAAGAGATTACTATTACTACGTTCGATATGTTGAAGGTGGTGAATACCCAATTTATTGTAGAAAGAAAGGTTCAATGGAGGCAACAGAAGAAGTAATGTTGAATGCTAACATTGAAGCTAAAGACAAAAACTATTATAAAATTGGTGGAATGTCGGTTGGTGAGGACCAAAATATGCTTGCTTTTGCTGAAGATATTGTGGGTCGAAGAATTTATACCGTACGTTTCAAAAATATTGAGACAGGAGAGTTACTAGAAGATACTTTAGAAGAAACTTCGGGAGATGCTGTTTGGGCAGCAGATGGAAAAACAGTATTCTACACAACTCAAGATAAAGAAACATTACGTCCTGATAAAGTATGGAGACATACATTGGGAACTCCTCAGTCGGAAGATATAGTTGTTTATGAAGAGAAGGATGATACTTTTTGGATTGGTGTTAGAAGAACAAAATCAAGAAAGTATTTAGCGATAGAGTCAGGTTCTACTCTTACTACAGAGACACGTATTCTTAAAGCTGATAATCCAACAGGAGAGTTTAAGCCATTTTTATCAAGAGAAAGAGAGCATGAATATAGTATATCGCACTTTGAAGGTCACTTTTATATCGTAACAAACTGGGAGGCAAAAAACTTCCGCTTAATGAAGGTTGCTGAAGATGCTGACACAACAGATAAAAATAATTGGATCGAAGTAATCGCTCATCGTGATGATACACTTTTAGAAGGTTTGGATATTTTTAAGAACTTCTATGTCATTGAGGAACGTAGAGCAGGTTTGATCCATATTCGTATTATTAAATGGGAAGATGGAAGTGAGCACTATCTTGATTTTGGTGAAGAAACATATAGTGCTTGGTCGGGTGCAAACCCAGACTTTAATACTGATATTTTACGTTTTGGATACAACTCATTGACAACACCATATTCAGAATATGATTACAATATGGTAGACCGTTCTAAAGTACTTTTAAAGCAACAAAAAGTACTCGGTAAATTTGATTCAAACGATTACGAAGCGAAACGTTTATTTGCAACGGCAAAAGATGGTGTTCAGGTGCCTATTTCGGTGGTATATAAGAAAGGCTTTGAATTGAATGGTCAGAACCCATTGTATATGACAGGGTATGGATCATATGGTATTTCGTACGATGTAGCTTTCTCTCCATCTAGAATTAGTTTAATGGAAAGAGGTTTTGCCTTTGCTATTGCTCACATTAGAGGGGGAGAAGATTTAGGTAGAGCTTGGTATGAAGATGGAAAAATGTTGAAGAAGAAAAATACATTTTCAGATTTCATCGCATGTTCAGAATTCTTAATCGAGCAAAAATATACATCTGCAGATAAATTTGTTATTAATGGTGGTTCAGCCGGAGGTTTATTAATGGGTGCTGTAGTCAATGAAAGACCAGACTTGTATAAACTAGTTATTTCTGATGTACCATTTGTAGATGTAGTTACTACAATGCTTGATGAGTCTATTCCATTAACAACAGGAGAGTATGATGAGTGGGGAAATCCTAATGAAAAAGAATACTATGATTATATGTTATCATATTCACCATATGATCAAGTAGAGAAAAAGGCTTATCCCCATATGTTAGTCACTTCAGGCTTACATGATTCTCAAGTTCAATATTGGGAGCCAACAAAATGGGTAGCTAAATTACGCCAAGAAAGTACTAGTGATAATTACATTATGCTTAAAACAAATATGGAGGCAGGGCATAGTGGTGCTTCAGGGCGATTCCAACGTTTTAAAGAAGTTGCTTTCGAATATGCAACAATCTTTGCATTGGTTGCCCCAGATCAATTACATGCGATAGATAGATAAATCGATAGTATCACATCATATAAAAGTCAAATTGTTCTATTTAGTTCAGTTTGACTTTTTTTGATTAGTTATATATAGCTTTTTCTTATAGCTGTATAAAAATATATTATTTCTATCTATGATGTAAAAACCTCATATTTGTAATGTTATCAATCAAAAAAACAAAAAAAGTTATGAATACTGTAGCATTAAATATCATAGGAATAGATGTAGACAAAGCTGAAGATTTGGGTGTGGGTTTGAATAAATTGTTAGCTAATTTTCAATTATACTACCAAAACTTAAGAGGTTTACACTGGAATATTCAAGGGAAAAACTTCTTCGAACTTCATGCAAAATTTGAAGAATTATACACAGGAGCAAATGATAGAGTAGATGAGATTGCTGAAAGAATTTTAACGTTAGGAGTTCAGCCATTACATACATTCTCAGATTATTTACAAGCTTCTACTATTGAAGAAGGAAAAGATATAAAAACAGATACGGCATCAGTAGAATTAGTTTTAAACAACTTATCAACGCTATTAAACCTAGAAAGGGAAGTTATCGAAAAAGCATCAGATGCTGGTGATGAAGGTACAGTAGCCTTATTATCAGAGTTGATAAGTGAACAGGAAAAAACAATTTGGATGTTTGCTGCCTGGTTGAAGTAAGATAAATATACAGTTGTAAATAATGAAAATAGAATTATAAAATAAGAGGTTACCCCACAATGAGGTAGCCTCTTTTTATATCATTGAATATTAGTGTCGTTAATTTTAAATGAAAATGCATTTAAAACCTTCTCTTTTTTGGTTGGAACAAGTGCTGTAAATGTATTATTCTGTTGTAAGACTCTCTGAAAACAATAAGGAGACAGGAACGGCATAGGGAATTGCATGATAATAGAATTCTGTTTTCCATCTTGGGTGATTTCAGTACAAATCAAATAATCTTCATCTTTGTAAATACAAAGTTGTGAATGTTGTTGATTAAAGACCTTAATTGGATGAACAGAACTGATTCTTTGATGTGTACTGATCCTATAACTATTTTTAATCCATGTTATTTCACCAAGCACGTTAATATTAAGATATACTATTCCTTTACAAGTTTCATTAATAGGATTATAATTTTCAAAAGTAATGGTATAGCTTTTATTATTTTGCGGAATAATGTCTCTTACTTTATAGTTATCCTTTAAAAGGAAAGGCTTACTTCTATCGAATTCTTTTTGAAGTTTAGATTGAAGTTTACTAAAGCTTTTCTCGTTACCCCAAATTGCTCTTTCGTTAGGAACCCATATATCTTTCAGATGTTTATTTGTGAAATGGGTAAAAGTTTCAGTAATAATAGATTTTGTTTTTAAGTCAATATTCAAGTAATATAATCCCTCAATAGTATTTTTTCCTCTTGTTTTTTTTGAGTTATAAAGGCCACTGATAACAAGTTTATTATCAAGAGTTTTTGTGAACTTGAGATCTTCAATATTTTTATCATCGTGTCTAATCAAATGTGATGACAATTTTTTATTCTCTTTAGAGAATAAATACAATAAGAAAAAGTTATCTTTTGCCTTGTTGACTTTTTGAGCTTTACTAATTCCATAAAAATCTCCGTTGTCATATAACTTAATATTATTTTCTTCAAAAACACTCTTTCTTTGAAAATTCATTTGATCAGGATTGAAAGTATCCAAGGTGGTTTTCATACGCCATAGAATTGTATAGTTTTCGTCTCTTACCTCGAAATTAACATCTGTACATTTTCCTTGAATATTATTTTTATAAGTAATAATCAATAAGGTTTTTAAAGATTCAGATTGAAGAAATTTATATTGGATATCTAGGGCACCAAAAGAAAGAGTAGAGTTCATGATACCACTTTCATTAAGATTTCTTTCAGTGATGAATGTACTTTTGCCAAGTGTGTTTTTTTCTCCTATTACTTCTTGACGATAAAGTTTTTGTTTTTTATCAATATTCATTGAATAAAGTAACCAGACTCTGCCTTTGGAATCACGAATTATTTTTTCAATTTTTTTGATTTTGGAACCAGTATAAGCACTTCTCTCATACACAAAGTCTTTTAATTGATAAAAATGAGATGAATTTGTTTTTTTATTGTAATACAACAACGTGACTCTATTTGATCGCTTGGCAGTACTCACATAATTATAGTAGCTAATATAATATCCATCTTTAGTATCAATCCATTCATTGATTATACTTTTTGTAGAAACACTTTTGAGATCAATTTTTTTGGTAGGCTGGTTGATGATAGAATAAAATTGAGAATACCCTAAAATGGGAGTTAAGACAATTAATAGAGTCGAATAAAAAAAAATTCTTAAATACTTAGTCATATGAATTTATTTTTAAAATTTTAAAAAATCTATTTAGTATTGCAAATATAGTTTAAAATCATTGATAGTTATTTATTAATAAAAAGAACGAAACTCCTAAACCTGAAGTTTTTACAATTCCTCTAGGAACTGAGGTAAAAGTAATCCCTGCTTCAGAGATTAATACATCGGTTTATAAAGGAGGATGAAGTGTTCCTATGACTGTTGTAAATAATATGTAAAACTGTAAAGAAAGTAGGAGCTGGTGTATTTTTATTATAAGATAAAGAACCTATATTATTAACTTAAGTACCACATTAATTTTTGATTTAAAAGAACCGGTAAAAGTGACAATAATGATGTAATTATATATACTAAATAAAAAAACCTTTTAAAATAGCCCTCAACTATCTTAAAAGGTTTATCTATTTCTTAAGAAGTGAAATACTTATTTCTCCTCTTCGTCATTTTCTTGATCAATACGATCCTGATATGGGTTGTAGTCAGGAAGTGGATCATAGTCAGGTTCCACAAACTCTTCTACTTCTTCTTCAATACCTTCATTGATTGCATCCCACAGCATATCTTTTAACTCAGTAATACCTTTTTGTACTATTGATGAAATAAACACATACGGAACACCTTCTGGTAGTGTCTCTGAGATCATTTCTTCCAACTCATCATCTAACATATCACTTTTTGTGATAGCTAATAGACGGTTTTTATCTAGAAGTTCAGGATTATATAACTTTAATTCATTGACTAAAACTTCATAATCTGCAGCTACATCTTCAGAGTCTGCAGGTACCATAAATAATAGTACAGAGTTACGTTCAATATGTCTTAAGAAACGAATACCTAAACCTTTACCTTCTGAAGCACCTTCGATGATACCCGGAATATCTGCCATAATGAATGACTTATTATCTCTATATGAGATTACTCCTAGGTTAGGTACCATGGTAGTAAACGGATAGTCAGCAATTTCAGGTTTCGCTGCAGAAAGGACTGATAGTAATGTTGATTTACCAGCATTTGGAAATCCTACTAATCCAACATCAGCAAGTACTTTTAGCTCTAAAATTACCCATGCCTCTTGGCATTCTTCACCTGGTTGTGCATATCGAGGAGTTTGGTTGGTTGCCGTTTTAAAATTACGGTTACCTAAACCACCTCTACCACCTTTCATTAAGATGACTTCTTGCCCCTCGTGAGTTAATTCACAGATCTTCTCTCCAGTTTCTGCATCTTTAGCAATAGTTCCTAGAGGTACATGAAGAATGATATCTTCTCCATCAGCACCACTTTTACCAGTACCAGATCCACTAATACCATTAAAACCATGAACGTGTTTACGGTATTTGAGGTGTAGTAATGTCCATAATTGCTTATCGGCTTTTAGGATGATATGACCGCCTCTACCGCCATCACCACCGTCAGGGCCACCTTTCGGTACGTGTTTTTCTCTACGGAAGGAAACCGCACCTGCTCCACCTGCTCCTGAACGAGTAAATATCTTTACGTAATCAATAAAATTTGATGATGCCATTTTTATCTGCTTAAATGCTACAAAATAGGCTACGAAGTGATGTAAACAAATGGACGCTCACAGTGTAGCCGAAATGCAAAGGTAGTTAAACTGTTATTTACCAGTGCATTATATTAACAACTGCTTGGAATAAGACAGTAATTTCGGGCAAATATACGGTTTTAAAGCACAGTTTCGTGATAATGAATGTTTTTGATGAAATAGTTCTGTGATTTTCTTTAACAAAAAAGGTCTACTCCTGGTATGAAGTAGACCTTTTTGATCTTATTACTAATCGTAAAAAAGACTATAATGAATCAATTGCAGTACATACAGATCCGAAGATTTCTTCGATAGATCCTACACCATTAATTGATTTGAATTTTCCTTGACCTTCGTAGAAGCTTGCTACAGGAGCAGTTTTATTGTTGTACTCTTGTACACGGTTACGGATTAAATCTTCGTTTTGGTCATCAGTACGACCAGAAGTTTCACCACGCTTTAAGATACGCTTTGTCAACTCTTCTTCATCCACTTCTAAAGCAACCATTCCAGAAATAGCAATACCATTTTCTGTCATTAAATTATCTAAAGCTTCTGCTTGAGCAACTGTACGAGGAAAACCATCAAAGATAAAACCATTACCGCTTTTATGTTCTTTGATTTTAGAATCAATCATTCCGATTACTACTTCGTCTGGAACTAATTGACCTTGGTCCATTAATTCTTTTGCTTTGATTCCAAGAGGAGTACCAGCTTTAATTTCACCACGAAGTAAGTCTCCAGTAGATAAGTGAGTAAGGCTATATTTTTCCTTAATCATATCACTTTGTGTACCTTTTCCGGCACCTGGAGGGCCAAATAATACAAGATTGATCATATTGTAAAGTTTATTTTGTGTAATAACTCATATGAGTTGCCTCTTTTAAAACGCAAAAATAATAAAATACAGGATTTAAACTAATGATATCGAGATCTTAATTAATGAGATGTTACCAAAAGGTAAAGAATACGATAATAAATATTGAATTCTCTAAATAGAGACATTTAGGTTCTTTCTTAAAATACTGAGTGCTTTACTCATTCTTTTTTCAATAGCTTTAACACTCACATCAAGTCTGTTACTGATCTCAGAATAGGTAAGACCATCCATACGGTTCATTAAGAAAACCTCTCTGCTTTTATCAGGTAATTGATTGATTGTTTTTTCTAAAGTGTTTTGGAATTCATTCAGCTCCATTTTGAATTCAGGATTTGTCTCAGATTCTCCGTCCTTCTTATTCTGTCTTTGTTCGAATTGTAAAACTACTTTGTTGTGTTTGATATAGTTTAACGCAAGATTATTTGCGATGGTATATAAGTATGTTTTCGCTGTTTCAAGGAT
Source organism: Flammeovirga agarivorans (assembly GCF_012641475.1). NCBI lineage: Bacteria > Pseudomonadati > Bacteroidota > Cytophagia > Cytophagales > Flammeovirgaceae > Flammeovirga > Flammeovirga agarivorans. The sequence continues at coordinate 472,419 of NZ_JABAIL010000005.1, forward strand.
GATTTTCTCTCTAGCTTCCCAAAATTTGATGTAGGATTCCTGTGCGATATCTTCGGCTACGTCGATATCACCAATCTTATAGTAAATGAAACTCTTTATGTTTTCAAAATACAGGTCAAATAGCTCTTTGAAATTAGCTTCACTTAAAATGGGCAGATCATTATTTTTTTTTGTATTCGTTGTCACGTTCAAATTAGCACTTTTGAGTATATCGTTCTCAGTGATTTAATGTAATACGTTATAGCAGTTAAAGACAACTCTTTTAAAATTAGGTCTATGATTCTTGTCTTTATGAAACAAAAGTACAAAAGATATTCGTAAATATTTACAAATTATTACCCTTTGACTGTTGCTCGTATAGTGTGTTGTAGTGTCCTTCTAAATTAAGTAGCTCATCATGAGTTCCTTGTTCTATAATTTTTCCTTCATGAAGTACGATAATTTTATCAGCTAATTTAGCAGAAGAGACCCTATGAGAAATGATTACAGAAGTTTTATTGTGCATTACATTCTGTAAATTGTTTAATATCTGATTTTCTGTTTTAGTATCAACGGCAGATAAACTGTCATCTAAAACCAATATTTTAGGACTACCTAAGATCGCTCTGGCAATAGTGGTACGTTGCTTTTGACCACCAGATAATGTGATTCCTCTCTCACCAACAATTGTATCTAGGCCATGTTCCATATGCTGGATATTTTCCCATAAACCAGCATTTTTTGTTGCCTCAACAATCTCAGCCTCAGTTGCGTTTTCTTTGGCAAAAGCGATATTGTTTCTTAGAGTATTCGAGAACAAGAATACATCTTGTGGAGCCATGTTAATCTGAGAGCGAATATCATGGAGATTATATGATTTTAGATCTTTATTATCAACAAGGATTTTACCCGAAGTAGGGTCATATAATCTTGAAATTAAACTAGCAACCGTACTTTTACCAGAACCAGTTGTTCCCAAAATGGCTAAAGTTTTTCCAGACTCAATTTCAAATGATAAATCATCTAATGCTTTTATTCCAGAGTCAGGATATACAAGAGAAACGTTTTCAAACTTAAGATTACCTTTAATTTCTTGTACTTCGTCTGAAGTTGAAACTATTTCAGGTGTTTCATTTAAGAACTCATTGATTCTTTTTTGTGATGCAGCTGCTCGTTGAACAATAGAAGTAACCCAACCTAAAGATGTTACCGGCCATGTAAGTAAGGTCACGTACATAATAAACTCAGCAATAACTCCAGGTGTAATTGTACCTTTTTCAACTTCTATACCACCTACATAAACAGTTAGAATGGTACTTAGTCCAATCAGGAATAGCATTAATGGGTAAAACATAGAGTTTACCTTAGCTAATTCTAATTGTCTGTTTTGATATTCAGTAGCATTATCTGTGAACTGAGATAATGATTCTTTTTCTCTCACAAATGCCTTGATTACTCGAATTCCAGAAAATGCTTCCTGTACAAACGTAGACATAGAAGACAATTGCTGTTGAATTAATTCAGATTTCTTGTTGATTACGTTATTAACAAAGTAAATACTGATTGACAAGAGTGGAAGTGGAAATAAAGCCCAGAATGTAAGGTGTACATTAATGCTTAACATGATACCTATGGTAAGGATAAAGGAAATTACCATATTGATAGAGTACATGATAGCTGGGCCCAAATACATACGCACTTTACTTACATCCTCAGAGATCCTTGCCATAAGATCACCTGTGTTATTTCTTCTGTAGAAACTTAAAGTGAGTTTTTGATAATGCTCAAAAATATCATTCTTAAGGTCAAACTCTATTAATCGAGACATAACTATAATAGTCTGTCTTACAAGAAATAAGAAAATACCTCTTAAAAGTGCCATTGAAACGATAACAGCACCGTATAGCAATACAGTTTTAAAGAAGTCATCAATAAAGACACTGTGAAGTTCAGCCCCTTCTAATAATGTTTGTGTCTTTAAAGTATCGACCACCAAATCAAGAGCATAACGTACAACTTGAGCGGGTGCAATCGCAAAAATATTGGAGATAATCATAAAAATAATCCCCAATGTTAATCTGAAACCGTATCGGTAAATATATTTATTAAGAAAAGCGAGTTCCTTCATTCTGCTTTTTTGATAAGTCGCTGATAGATAATAGGAAAACTTGTTGTCACAAATAACCTATCCACAAATGTAAGTAATTGTTTTTAAGTAGACGTTAATTGAAGTTATAGTAATACATCTTTTAAGTATTGTACTAAAATCTTATTCATAATTAATATTTATTTGTAAAATGTTATGCATGCATACTATTTATTTATATATTTGGAGACTAAGGAGGTAAAATAACAGTTTTTTGGCACAAATGCTCGTTGTTTATTGATGTCATAGACAGTATTTACCCTCAAACCTTAAACACACACACACAAAGCACAAAAGTAAAATTATGAAAGCATGGGGGGATTGCGTAAATCTGAAAAAAAGAAACAGTCTGTTGATTTAAGTATTAAAGCCACTTGGCTAGGTATTTCAAAAATGTATAACCTATTAGGTGCAGATTATGATATCTCACACTCAATTGGTTTTGTATTATTGAATATCGATCCTGTTGACGGTACTCCGGCAACAAAAATTGCCCCTTTGATGGGTATGGAAGCAAGAAGCTTAACTAGAATGCTTAAAAGCTTTGAAGAGAAGGGGTTGATCACAAGAATTCCTGATAAAACGGATAAACGAAAAGTAATTATCAAGTTAACGGAGTTTGGTCAGACCAAAAGAGAAATGTCAAAGCAGACAGTAAAAGTTTTCTTAAGAAGAGTTGAGGAGAAAGTCACTGAAGATGAATTAGGAGTATTTTTTCATGTCATAGATATGATTAATGAAGTAGTAAAAGACCCTAAAGGACAGATGTTCGACGAAATTAGAGAAAACCTTAAAGGTTTTGGAATTACAGAAGAGAACCTGTCAAAATAACATGACCTCCCCAAACTATTGTCTTGATTCAATTTAGAATACACATAAATAAACAACACAAATAAATCGGTACACCGATGAAAAACAGAACTATCAATAAAGTGGCCGTTTTGGGTTCAGGCGTAATGGGATCCAGAATTGCATGTCACTTTGCGAACATTGGCGTTGAGGTCTTATTGTTAGACATCGTGCCTAGAGAATTATCAGAGCAAGAAGCAGCGAAAGGACTTACTCTTGAAAGTAAGGCTGTTCGTAACCGCATTGTCAATGACGCTTTAAAATCAGCGTTAAAGTCAAAACCTGCACCTGTATTTAGAAAAGGAGTTGAAAAACTTATTTCTACAGGTAACTTCACTGATGATATGTCAAAAATATCATCATGTGATTGGACTATTGAGGTAGTTGTTGAAAACCTTGATATCAAAAAGAAAGTTTTTGAACAAGTAGAACAATACCGTAAACCAGGCACACTTATTACTTCGAATACTTCAGGTATTCCAATGAAGTTTATGTGTGAAGGAAGAAGCGATGACTTTGTAAAGCATTTCTGCGGAACTCACTTCTTCAATCCTCCACGTTACCTAAGACTATTAGAAATTATTCCAGGTCCCGGAACAGACCAAGATGTGGTAGATTTCCTTATGCATTATGGAGATGTTCAATTAGGAAAAGAAACCGTACTTTGTAAAGATACTCCTGCGTTTATTGCGAACAGAATTGGTGTTTATGCTATCATGTCAGGTATGCATACCATCCAAGAAATGGGGCTATCAGTTGGAGAGGTAGATAAACTTACTGGACCAATTATCGGTAGAGCTAAATCAGCAACATTCCGTACAAGTGATGTTGTAGGTTTGGATACAATGGTTAAGGTATCAAACAACCTACATGCGGGTTTACCAAATGATGAATCGAAAGAACGATTTGTACTTCCGAAAATTGTAAGTGAATTAAATGACCGTCAGTGGTTTGGTGATAAAACCAAACAAGGATATTATAAAAAGACAAAAGATGATAATGGAAAGAAAGTCATCTTGGAGTTAAACCTTAATACATTCGAGTATCAGCCGAAAACTAGGGCGAAATTTAAAGCTTTAGAGGCAGTAAAAGATATGGAAAGTGTTAGAGAGAGAATTCCTGTACTTCTAAATTTTGAAGATAAAGCAGGAGAGTTCTATCGTAAATCTTTCTATGATGTATTTAGATATTGCTCAAATAGAATTCCTGAAATTGCGGACGAGCTTTTCAGAATTGATGAAGCAGTTGCAGCAGGTTTTGCATGGGAATTAGGACCATTTGAAACTTGGGATCTATTAGGAGTAAAAGAAACTGCCTCAAAAATGGAAGAGGCGGGTGAAAAACCTGCTGATTGGGTATATGAAATGCTTGAAGCCGGTCATACTTCATTCTACAAAAACGAAGACCGTAAGCGTTTATACTACGATATCCCTACAAAATCATATAAAGTAGTTCCAGGTACAGAATCACTTGTAATGTTAGAAACATTGCGAGGGGAAAATGTAGTTTGGGGTAACGCAGGGGCTACGTTATTTGATATTGGTGATGGAGTACTCAATTTAGAGTTCCATACTAAAATGAATGCACTTGGCGCTGAAAACCTTGAAGGTGTAAATACTGCAATATCAATTGCAGAGGAACAAGGTTGGAAAGGATTAGTCATTGGTAATGAGTCTGCAAATTTCTCTGCAGGAGCCAATTTAGCCATGCTCTTTATGTTCGCTTGTGATCAGGAATATGATGAAATCAACTTAATGATTGCTCAATTCCAGAAAACAATGATGAAGGCAAGGTACTCTTCAGTTCCAGTTGTAGCAGCAACATCTGGTTTAGCATTAGGTGGAGGTTGTGAACTTTCTATGCATTGTGATGCAATACAAGCACATGCTGAAACATACATGGGGTTAGTAGAAGTAGGTGTCGGTCTTATTCCTGCAGGTGGCGGAACAAAAGAGATGGCATTGAGAGTTTCTGATTCATTTAAATCTGGTGATCCAGAATATAACCGTTTGCAAGATGCATTTATGGCTATTGCAACAGCAAAAGTAGCTACTTCTGCTGAGGAAATGAGAGATATGGGCTTCATGAACGCACATTCGAATATTACTCTAAACAGGAAAAGAGTAATTGCTGATGCTAAGACTAGAGTTTTAGAGATGTCGGCATTAGGATATGCACAGAAGAACCAAAGAAGAGATATCAAGGTACAAGGCCGTGGAGGTATGGCATTGTTTGAAGCAGGAATTGCGGGTATGGAATATGCGAATTGGGCATCAGAACATGACGCAAAAATTGCTCGTAAATTGAATTATGTGATCAATGGTGGTGATTTATCTGCTCCGGCATTAGTGTCAGAGCAATACTTGTTGGATTTAGAGCGTGAAGCGTTCTTGAGTTTAACAGGGGAGAAGAAAACATTGGAACGTATCCAAAGTATTCTTTTCAAAGGTAAACCACTAAGAAACTAAATAGACTGAAGTCTAATTTTTAATCACAAACTTTGATCAATAATAACTAGAAAACAATGGAAGCTTATATTGTAGCAGGATATAGAACAGCTATTGGCAAGGCGAAAAAAGGAGGATTTCGATTCACACGCCCTGACGATTTAGCGGCAGATGTAATTCAACATCTCGTTCAAAGTGTACCCGCTTTGGACCCTACAAGAATTGATGACCTCATCGTAGGTTGTGCAATTCCAGAAGCAGAACAAGGTATGCAAATGGCTAGAATGATTTCACTTTTAGCGTTTGCTCCAGATAACTTAAAAGTACCGGGTGTCACAGTTAATAGATATTGTGGTTCTGGTGTAGAAACAATCTCAATGGCTACTGCAAAGATTAGAGCAGGAATGGCAGATTGTATTATCGCAGGAGGTACTGAGTCGATGTCTATGGTACCTATGATGGGCTATAAGACAGGCTTAAATTATAAAATAGCCACCGAAACACCTCAATACTATTTGAACATGGGATTAACGGCTGAAGAAGTGGCAAAGGACTATGGCATTGATAGAGATGAAGCAGACGAATTTGCTGTAAAATCTCATGAAAAAGCCCTAGCAGCAATTTCAGCTGGCAAGTTTAAAGATGAAATTGTTCCAATTACAGTAAAAGAGACTTATTTGGAAGGAGACCGTAAGAAAACGAGAGAGTTTGTTGTAGATACTGACGAAGGACCTCGTAAGTCTGATGTTTCTGGTTTAGGTCGATTAAAACCAGCTTTTAAACAAGGTGGTCAGGTAACTGCTGGTAACTCATCACAAACTTCTGACGGAGCTGCTTTTGTAATGGTAATGTCAGAAAGAATGGTGAAGGAGTTGAAATTGGAACCAATTGCAAGAATGGTTTCTTATGCATCTGCAGGTGTAGATCCTAGAATTATGGGTATTGGCCCTGTAGAAGCAATTCCAAGAGCATTACAACAGGCAGGGTTAAAAGCTTCGGATATTGAACAAGTAGAATTGAATGAAGCTTTTGCAGCACAATCATTAGCAGTGATTAAAAACATTGATTTTGATCCTAACATTATCAATGTAAATGGAGGTGCAATTGCCTTAGGTCACCCTCTTGGTTGTACAGGTGCCAAACTTTCAGTCCAGTTATTTAATGAAATGAGAAGACGTAACCAAAAGTATGGAATGGTGACAGCTTGTGTCGGTGGAGGACAAGGTGTTGCAGGTATTTATGAGTTATTAAAATAATTCATGATGCCTTTTTGGTTTTAAAATATGATAAAAGCAATTAGGAAAGCGACCTTCGGGTCGCTTTTTTTGTCTATAAATAGTTGTAGTTTTATCAAACTTTTTATGAAGAATGTAATCCCAATCAGAAAATCCTTTTAAATTGGGAAATGCGTTTTAACTTTGTTCTATGAACTTTAAGATCTATCTAAAAAGAGGTTTGTGGTCTTTCATTCCTCTGGTCATTTTTTTAGTTACACCATCTTGTCGCGATTGCGATCCTTACTCTAACCCATCATCCTATGCCGTTGGTGCATTTTATGATAAAAATACCTCTACCGCTGTTAGTATTAATTTTACTTCAGTGAAAGGTATTGGTGATAATGCAGCAGAGATTACACCTATGTCTAATGGAAAGTATTTATTACCGTTAAAAGTAACGACGCGTCAGACAGGGTTTTCATTTATCACTTCTGGGTTATCTGATACTACCTATATTGATTATTATAGTTCAGTAACCGTAAATGGACCCGATTGTGGAGCTTATGAGCAGTTTACAGATTTAGGTGTATCTCCTGATCCTACGAAAGAAGGAACTTCAGGGTATAAAGGTGATGAAGGATCTTTATTTGATTCTGTTGTGGTTGTTAATTCTGTAGTTACCGCTGATACAGCCAATGAAAATATTCAATTCTTATTGGATATCTGTGATGCCGAAACAAGAACACCGAGTAGAAATTTGATAGTAACTTTCTATGATAAAGTTACAGGAAACCCAAGAGAATTACAGTTTACCTCAATTCATGTAAAAGGAAAGGATTTTGATCCAATATATACTTCTTCGGATAAGTTTAGTACCATTTATTTACCAGTAGAAGGTACCACTACCACCACTTTCGAGTTTATGTTGGTAAGCGCTGATTTAACTGATACATTAACGCAAGAACTTCAAGTTAATTTTAATAATACTACTGTAATCAGTGATGATGAAACAGGTTGTATTTTCTTAGAAGGTACAGGTGATTTGATTCTAGAGAGTGATAGCGTACAAGGCGACTATTTTACTTTCCCTCAAGATTCTATTTTCCAGATAATGGAATTAGGAAGAACAACCATTAATACGAACGATAATTATCCAAATGTTAAGTTATATAACTAATTTATATAGGTATTCATTACTAGGTATTCTTCTGGTATTACCCTCTATTGGTATTGCTCAAGTTGTAGAAAGTGATTCTACTGATCAAATGGTTGATTCGACAGGGGTACTTCAAGATACAACTGCATTAGGTGAACCATGGCCACTTAACAAACATGGGGAGCCTAAAGGTTCGGGGTATTTTGTTTTATCAGGAATTCGCCTTGGAGCAGATTTAAGACCATTAGTTCAATCAGCAATTGATGATGGAATGAATGCTTGGACATTATATGGAGACTTAATGATCCGTAACCAATGGTTTTTGACGGCAGAATATGGTCAAATGGACCGTACAAGAACAAGTGTAGATTCTGATTTCTTTAATTATAGATCTGTGGGTAGCTTCTATAGATTTGGTTTTGAGTATAATGTAATGCGAAAATCATCTGTAGATAGTGGACTCTCATTTGGATTAAAGTATGCGAATTCAACATTCGATCAACATGCTGATTATTACAGTACGGGTAATGGTTATTGGGGAGATGGAGCCACTCTTAAATCACTTACAGAAAAAGATGTGAATGTAAGCTGGTATGAATTTACTGTAAGCTTAAAACTAGCTTTATGGAAAGGATTAACAGCAGATTTTGGCTTTGCTTACACCATAAAAAGAGACTTCCCAGCTACTGCAATTACTAAAAATGATATTCCTGGTTGGTATTTTAATAAAGACGATCGTTCAAGACTAAATTTTCAGTATAGATTATTGTACAGAATTCCTCTATTCCCAATATATACTCAACCAAGAGCTAAGAAAAAGCAATAATATTTATTATATTCATTAACATAATTCATCTTCAATCTAAGAATTTATATTATTCTACTCTGACTTCAATTTATGAAAAAGTTATTCTTTTCGTTACTGTTGTGCATGTACAGTATTTGCTCTGTGGCACAAGACAGTACTAAAGTTGATAGTGATCCACGCGACTTGGATTTCAATCACAACCAATTAAAAGGTCAATGGTATACTTCTCTTACTCTACAATTATCCTCTAGTAATGCCGAAAATGAAGACCAATTTATACGTCAAATTCATACCCAAGATAATGGTGAATTTGAAATAGGAATTCAAGGTGGATATTTTATCAAAGACTTTTTTATGGTCGGTGTAGAGTACTCCTATAATAGTAAAAATAAAAACGAGGTATATACAGCCAATGATGTTAGGACACAATTAAAATCCATTAGTCATGGTCATTATATAGCACCGTTTATTAGAAATTATATTCCATTATCAGCATCTAGAAGGTTTAGTATATTCAATCAAACTGCTTTGCAGATAGGAATGGGAAGATCTCTTCAGAAAACGGAAGCAAACGGAGAAACAACGAAGGTGTTGACTGATAGAGTGACAATGGGTATTGGTATCCAACCAGGTCTTGCCGCTTTTATTAAGGATGGTTTTGCATTTGAAGCTTCAGTTGGGTTGTTAGGTTTAGAAATGGATCATCAAAAATCTATAACGAACTACACAGAAGAATCTAAAAGAACTGATTTTGATTTAAACTTTAGAGTAAACCTTTTACAAATTAGATTAGCTGTAGCTTACTATTTCTAAACTTATTGAGCAAATGAAAAAATTGAGATTATTAATAGTAAGTGGTTTATTAATGTCACTTACTTCATGTATAGATTGGGATTATTTTGGTTTATCCAATCAGAATGATATTCAGACATTCGAGTTGGAAATGCAATCGGGAACAACTGTTATTGATTCAACAAAAAGAATTATTACCGTTCCTGTAAATGAAAGAGCTGATCGTTCTTCATTGTCACCAACAAATATTAAAACTTCTAGTCTTTCTACGGTAATGCCAGGGGTGGGAGAAAGCCAAGATTTTAGAGATACTGTTTTGTATACAGTTACTGCTGAAAATGGTGATTCTTCTGTGTGGAAAGTGTATGCAGATTTACAAGCAGATGTTATTCCAAATACAAGTTTTGATGAGTGGTATGCTGTTGGAGGATATCAACAACCTGGTCCAGGTGATGAAACAGCAGGAGCTCAGTTTTGGGATACACCTAATAAAGCAGGAGAAATTGCTGAAAAAACATTGGTTGACCCTATGACAGAAGGTGATAGAGTATATGCTCATCTTGAAACTAAATTGGTAGGATTATTTGGTATCAATAAACTCTCGGCTGCTAGTCTATATTCTGGTAGATTTACTGATGGTGCATTAAACCCATCTGAGCCAAGAAAAAATATAGATTTCGGTAGACCATATGGAAGTAAACCTGTAAGTTTTTCTGTAGATTATCAATATACTCCGGGTTCTGATTATAGAGAAAACAGTAGACCTGCTTCGGGAGCTGATGAATGTGATATTTATGTTATTCTTCAGGTGAGGCAAGATGATGGAACTCGTCTAAGACTAGGAACTGCTTGGTTCCGTAGTGGCGACCAAATTGATGAATGGACAAATCTTAAATTAGATTTCACCTATGGTGAACTTCCTTCTGATGCACCTGATTATGCAGGTTTAAATACATGGGAAGGTGAAGAAGAATCAGGTTATGCTGATCCATCAGAATTCCCAACTCATATCATTATAGTATTCTCATCTAGTGCTTTAGGTGATTATTATACTGGAGCTATTGGAAGTATTCTAAAAGTTGACAATTTTGAATTGCAATATGATTAATCAATAGATTTTGAGATAAAAAAAGCACTTATGAGTATTAAACTTATAAGTGCTTTTTTATTATTCTTTAGGTTCTAGTCGAATATTATATTTCATGGTTTTCACTGTTCTGAACTTAGATAAGTCAGGTATGGCGTAATTTTTCTGAACGAATCCATCTTCTTCAACAAAGAAGAAATATTTCTTATCCTTGTCGATTTCCATTGAGTAGTTACCTTCATTATCAGACTTTACATAGATGTTTTCATTCTCATCAGGAGAAATAAAAACAAGTTCTATGTTTTTTAGAATATCGCCAGTTTTCTTATCAGTTACTTTGCCATAAAGTTTCACTTTTTTAGCTAAAGACTCGATAAGTAAGGTTTGTTCTAGCTCTCCAATACCAAACATTCCTACGGTTGATATTTGAGTAGCTTTCATCCTTTTATACCCGAAGGCAGAAGGGAAAATCTCATAATTCGATTCATTAGATATATCGAATTCAAACTGACCATTACTGTCTGTTCTTTTTGTGATTAAAGCATTCGTTTCTTTATTCTTTAAACTCACTAATATTCTAGGTAGAGGAGCTCTTGTATCTTTTGAGATTACTTTACCTTTTAATTTCATTTCTTCAACTAAGAACAAGTTTTCGTGTTCATCAGTGAGCATTCTTGAAACATTGATTTCATTTACATTAAGTTGGTAAATATCATTTCCCCCTTTGCCTCCAATTCTATTCGAAGTAAAATAGCCTACTCGCTTTACATTATTGAGTATAAGCCCGTAATCGTCATATTCTGAATTGATAGGACTTCCTAAGTTAGCTACAGCTATAATCGTTTCATCTTTAGAAATTGATTCATAGATATCTAATCCACCCATTCCGTCATGGCCATCAGAAGCGAAATATAAAGTTCCATCAGGATGTAAGAATGGACTTACTTCATCACCAGGAGTATTTACAGTTTCTCCTAAGTTGATGGGATATGTCCATTGACCTTTGAACTTATAGCTCACATAAATATCAGTACCGCCATAGCTGTCTTCCATATCAGAGACAAAATACATCGTATTTCCATCTTGACTAAACGTAGGTTCGGATATGGAATAATGTTCATTGTTAAAGGGTAATTCTTTCTCTTCCTTCCATATGTTTTCCCCTAAAATGTCCATCATGTATAATTTATGTTGAGCAACTTCCTGGTTTGGTAAATCAGCAGAATACATAGTTGCAATAATTTGATGGTCGTTGATTTGGAAAGCAGAATGATGGTGAAACCCTTTTAAGTCGACTGTATCTATTGCAATCGGTCGGGTCTGTTCATTCCTATACAAATCATGTAAAGGAGCAAAGTAAAAGTTGTAATAAGATTTACGAGATTTTTTATTGAAATGCTTTCTGTCGTTGCGGTCGGTGGAGTAGATTAACCCCCCATAATAAAAATTGGGAGACCTTTCAGATCCTTCTGTGTTGATCGCTAGATTTTGGATAGAATAACGGTCTTGATATTTCGCAAATCTTGAGTTTTCTCTTGTAGAAGATTGATGAACTTTATTGGCATGTAATGATATAGGAGTATAATGCTCATTGCTTTTATGTAACCAAGATAGGTCTTTTGGAGCTTTATTTTTGGACAAAATATATCTTACTCTAACCGATACATTATTGTAGCCATCATTAACATTATTAGAACCTCTTTTATCACCAGGTCCAAATTTGTACTCTGGTACTTGCCTTTGTTCTCCGGTTAGGACGGCAATACTTTCTTGTGAACGGTCGGCCATTGCTGCAGCCAGTTGATTTCCTCCAAAAAAGACATCGCCAACATACGATTTACTTATATCATCTAAATAATCAGTGGCAGTGAACCTTGTCACCCACTCAACACCAATATCTAGACGATCAGTAACTTTAAAATTCACTCCCAAACCTAATGGAAGGGCCATGACAGTCTTATTGTATTTTGGTTTAGTTGTAGATGTTCCTTGCCCTTCTGTACCAAGAGGTTGTAGGTCAACCCAAGTACTACCATTATTTTCTGTTGTTTTTCCTCGAGGGTTACTGAAAAGTACTGTTACACCTGTTAATACATAAGGAGTAACAAGTCTTCTTTGGGAATAATGTCCTAAATGAGGAAGAATATCAATTTGTCCTAAGGCAGATAATTGAAAAAGGTCATTTCGAAAATGTAAATTTCTATCATATTCAAAAGAGCCTGCTTCTGCAGTTTGATTGTCATCTCCACTAATTCGACTCCAACCGAATTCACCTCTTACAACAATTCTATGCGATAATCTTTTTTCAAAAGCTCCTCCTATATTACCACCAATAAGTTGAAAATTAGTAGCAAAAGGAGATCGACTTTTTGTGAGGTCACCATAATAATTACTCCAACCACCATATACGGTTAAAGCCCAATGCTTATCAGTTGATGGAGCAATATTATCCTTTTGAGTAATTTGACTATATACTGAAGTAATAGAAAAAAAAGAAAAGAAATAGAATAGTAGTTTAAGGTTAAAAAATTTTGAAGTCATGTTGTAGATAAATTGAGAAAAAGTGAAGAATGAGCAAAAAATAAAGAGAAACTACACACCTAAGGATTGCATAATGTCAGAAGTAATATAATTAATTTTCTGATTTTGGGAGGATAAAGCCGTTGTGATCATGCTTTTAGCAACTTTTATTCCTTCAATACCTTTATACTTTTTTGGAATTAATGGATTAAAGACTGAATTAAAGATTTTCCCAAAATCTTCACCAAAACGAGATTCTTTTCGATCTCCTAATAATAACGAAGGCTGATAAATATTTAGTGTATTGAAATTGAGTTGTATTAACTCGTTTTCAACTTGACCTTTTACTCTATTATAATATACCAAAGAATCCTTATTCGCACCCATGGCAGAAACAACATTGAACGTTTTTGCTTTAAGTTTTGAGGCTAATTGAGCAAACTTCATCACATATTCATGGTCCACTTTATAAAAAGCATCTTTAGATCCAGCTTTTTTCATTGTTGTACCTAAACAGCAAAAGGCATCATCGATAGTGTCTTCTAAAACTAATTCATGTAAATCATCTAAGTTAGTGATTACCTCAGATAATTTAGGGTGATTAATACCAGAGTTCCTTCGACCAATAGAGATTACTTTTTCATAGTGATCACTATCCACTAGAAACTGAACTAGAGAATTACCAATTAAACCGGTACTACCAATAATAAGTGCTGTTCTTTTTTTCATTCGTTTAAGGATTAACTTCATCAAAAATAATAAACACTTTTAAAACTCTTTGTCATTGTAACTATTATCAGTTGTCTAGGATAGGAATAAGTTAATATTTGATCTTCCGTTAATATTATTTGATAAAATTTACTAAGTAGTTAGGGTTTTCAATTCAATGCTTACCTTTGCAACTACTTCAAAACATAGAAAATTATTAAACGCTCAAAGAGCATATGAAAATATATAAACGTCTAATTCAGTTAGCAGGAAATTTTACGAGTTTTCTCATTCCTTATACATTAGTAGCATTAGGAATGAGTTTATTTAGTTTGTTGAACTTCTCTATGATGATACCATTATTGGACATACTTTTCAATAGTGATACTTTATTTGAAGTACCAGCCAACCCAATTACACTTGAAGAATTTGAATTCAGTGGGGCCTTTATTAAAGAATATATGTATCAAGAGTTTGGTATCTTGATCGCTCTACATGGTAAATTATATGCTCTAATGCTGATTTGTGGTTTTACAATTTCAGCATCTCTCTTATCAAATATATTTAGATATTCAGAAAGAAGATTAGCAGAAAGCTATAAAAGAAGTTCAATAGCGACATTACGATCTGCTATTTTTCAAAGAGTGTTATCCTTAGATATTGGTTATCTTACAAATTCAAAGAAGAGTGATATTATCTCAAGATCAACCACTGATGTCCAGGAATCTGAAAATGCTTTTGGAGCATTAGTAACTTTTGTAAAAGATCCAATTATGTTGGTAATCTTTTTCTCTACATTAATTTACCTTTCACCGAAAATGACAATGTTCGTTTTCATGATCTTGCCAATTTCTGGTATTTCTATTGGATTGATTTCTAAAAAATTGAAATCGGTATCTCACAATCTACAAGATATTACAGCAAATATTCTTGGTGTTTTGGATGAGACTATTGTTGGTATGCGTGTGGTAAAAGGTTTTAATGCAGATAAGTATGTAACTTCTTCTTACGAAAAAAGTAACCAAGGGTATGTTTCAGCATTTAGAGACTTTGCTTCAAAAAGAGAATTGGCATCTCCGCTTTCAGAAGCAATGGGTGTCTTCTTCGTAGGTGTGTTACTTTATCTTGGTGGTACAATTGTATTATCAGATTCTCCTTCACTTTCAGCCTCAGAATTTTTAGCTTACTTAGTATTATTTACTCAGGTATTGAATCCTGTGAAAGCTATTTCTGGTAATATTAGTAGCATACAAAGAGGTATTGCAGCTACCGAAAGAATATTTGAATTATTGGATACAGAGCCAACTATTAAATCAAAAGAGAACGCAAAAGAGTTAACAACTTTTGATCAAAAAATCACTTTTGAGAATGTACGTTTTGGTTATGAAGATAAAGATGTTTTGAAGGGTATTAACTTCGAAATGAAAAAAGGTCAAATGGTAGCATTAGTAGGACCTTCAGGTGGAGGAAAATCAACTATAGCAGATTTAATTCCGAGATTTTATGACCCTAGACAGGGTAATGTAAGTGTCGATGGTCATGATATCAGAGACTATACATTAGAATCATTGAGATCTCACATGGGTATTGTAACTCAGGAGTCTATTTTATTTAATGATACTATCTTTAATAACATTGCATTTGGTACAAAAGCTACATTAGAGGAAGTACAATCTGCAGCTAAAATTGCCAATGCTCATGAGTTTATTGAGAAGGCAGATCAAGGATATGAAACTGTTATTGGTGATAGAGGCTCAAAACTTTCAGGTGGACAACGTCAACGATTAAGTATTGCTAGGGCTATATTAAAGAATCCAGAAATACTGATTCTTGATGAAGCTACTTCAGCATTAGATACTGAGTCTGAAAAATTAGTACAAGACGCGATTCAACATCTTATGCAAGGTAGAACAGTATTAGTAATTGCTCACCGTCTTTCTACTATCCAGGAAGCAGATAAGATTTTAGTAATAAAAGAAGGTGAAGTTGTAGAAGAAGGTACCCACAATGAATTAATGGGTATGGATGAAGGTATGTACAAGAAACTGCAAGAGATGCAGGAGTATACTCAGTAAATTTCTTTCTAATGGATAATAAGACACTGCCTACTGTAAGTTTAATAATTACGACTTACAACCGACCAGATGCTCTAAATTTAGTATTATTGAGTATTCTAGAACAAACTGTTCAACCATATGATATTATTGTTGCTGATGATGGTTCGACATCGAAAACTAGCGAACTAATCAAAAAGTTTTCAGAGGATAATAACATCAAAGTAAATCATGTTTGGCAAGAAGATAAGGGGTTTAGAGCAGCCAAGTCACGAAATAATGCAATTAGAGAAGCTCAAGGAGATTATTTAGTAATGATTGATGGTGATATGGTATTACATCATAAATTTATTGAAGATCACCAGAAAAGAGCTAGGAAAGGTTGGTTTTTACAAGGAGGTAGAGTTAGAGTTAATAGAGAGTCAACGTTAAAACATATCCGAGAAGTAGATATAGATTTTAACTATAATACCAAGGGGATAATAAATATTTTTAATGCATTTCATTTTGATGTCATCTCCAAAATCATCGAAAAAGAAAAGAAGTCTGATAAAGGAACTAGGACCTGTAACTTTTCTGCTTGGAGAGATGATGTTATAAATGTGAATGGATTTGATGAAAATTTTATTGGCTGGGGTAGAGAAGATAGCGAATTTGTTGTTAGATTATTGAACGCAGGTATTAGAAGAAAGGATATAAAATTTAATGCCATTGCTTTTCACCTTTATCATAAAGAGGAAGAAAAAAAATCATTGAAAGCCAATGATTTAATTTTAAAGAATTCAAGAAAAAACCATCTTATACAATGTCATAATGGCTTAACTCAGAAGAAAGAAAAAAGAGTGCCTTTATCTATTTTAGTTGACCTTGAACGACTTAAATACCCAAATTGTGGGTTAGGACAAGTAAGTATCAACTTCTCTAATGCTCTAACTGAATTAGATCAAAAAGACTTGAAATGGGAATTTTTACTATCTGGAAAAAATAGGAAAGAGTATATTAAAAATACCTCCGACGTTAAATTTAGATATCATAATGTCTTGACCAAAAATGGTATCGAACCAATTGATCATCACATTGATTTATTCCATTTAACACATCAAATTACTAGTTATAAGGCGGTAAAAGCAAAAAAGAATATTTATACAATTCATGATTTGAATTTTCTGAAGGAGAAATCTAAAGAGAAATCAAAGAAGCAATTGAGAAAAATTCAAAGTGCTATTAATAGAGCCGATGTTGTAACAGTGATTTCTAAGTTTACTGAAGGAGTAATTCGAGAGCATTTAACAATACCAGAATCTACACCAGTTAAGGTTATTTATAATGGTGTGAAATCTCCAGTTCTAGATAAATCAGAGAGACATGTATTAGTAGATGATGCTCCATTTTTCTTCTCAATAGGTACAATCATGCCTAAGAAAAATTTCCATGTGTTGGTAGAAATGATGGAATATATGGATCCTAAATACAAACTCTATATTGCTGGGCAATGGGAGAAGTATACTTATGTGAATAAAATCAATGATTTAATCGCTGAGAAAAAACTCCAAGATCGAGTTAAGTTATTGGGTGCTGTAACTGAAGAAGAGAAATCTTATTTATATAAAAACTGTGAGAGCTTTTTGTTTCCATCCTTATTAGAGGGCTTTGGATTGCCAATTATCGAAGCCATGTTATCGAAAAAACCTACTTTCTCTTCTGATAAAACTAGTTTACCTGAAGTAGGAGGAAAATATGCTTATTATTGGAATAACTTTGATCCAAAATATATGGCAGAGATTACAAAAAGAGGTTTAGATGACTTTTCTAAGAATAGAGAAGAAAAGGAAAATGAAATATTTGAGTATGCATCTACTTTCTCTTGGGAGAAAAATGCAGAGGCATATTACCAATTATACAATGAAGTTTTATCATCATAAAAAACAGCTATTTCATTAATAAAAATTCAGTGTATTGTTGGGCTTGATAATCAAAATTGAACTTATCTTGAGCTTTGTAGTCAATCTTTTTTAAGGTTAAAATCGTTTTTAGAAGTTCTTCAATTCCATCATAATCATATATTATTGAGTTTTCTTGGAATTCATCCATATTTAGTGACTTATGAATGAGCATAGTCTTATTATAAGCATATGCTAGGTTAAATGTTCCTGAAATTCTAAAGTCATAGCCATCAAGAATATTAATTAACGGCATGATATAATCTGATAATTGAAGATATGAATGGAAGTCATCATTGATGACATGTTCATTCCAATAAAGGAAGTTATCAGGATGAAGAGTTTTTTCTATTAATCCTTTCACAATATCAACTTCTTCCTTTGGCCCGCCTCCCAAGAAAATAAACTTAATTCTTTTATCGAAATCAATGTTTTCTAGACATTCTAATAGACGGACGTATTCTCTTCTTTCTAAAAGAATAGCTCCAGGGATTGTTATCCAAATTTCATCTTCTGGTTTATTTATTTTTATCGGGTAAGGTTTAAAATAAATAGGATAAAATGGTAAGAACTTTTTATCGGTAAATGGAGCTGTTTTTTCAAGTAAATAGTCGGATAGAACAAAGTATTTTTTGACTTTACTTGAAATTATTTTTTGACCAAAACTACCATATAGTTTTTTTGTATTGTGGAGAAGGCTTAGAAATTCAATGGTTTTAGGAAAAGGTAAGGCACATATTTTTTTGCAAACATCTCCTTGTCCTGTATTGAAAATGACCTTATCGAATTGGTTATTGATAATTATCTTTCTAAGTTTTAGGTAATAGAAAAATGCACCTTCTGGTTCTGCTAGAAGAATAGTGTTATCAAATTCATTAATAAAATCTCTTACTGTTAGTTCTAATCGAGGATCATAAATTAATGTAACCTCCGCTTTAATTGTTTTAAGAAATAATAGTTGAGAATATAGACATTCAGCATGAGATCCACCAAGTTCGATAAGTGCTACTTTCATAATTTTAATTAGTCGATTTGATAACCAAATTTTTCAATATGCTTTCTCCAAAAGATTAGATTTTCTGGTTTCTCCCAAGCATGTATTCCCATGGGATAGTGATTATTATTTTCTGAAAGACAATAATCAGCATGATATTCTATACCAAAAGTAGATGCTATCACAGGGGTTGGAATCGTGAAAAACTTAAATGTCTTTGAACAGTTTTTTCCAAAAAACATATCCTCATTTTTATAACTGTCTTGATATAGAGTAGACTTTCTTGATGTTCTGAAATATGCAAAAAATGTCTTTAGTCGTAATGGTGGGTTAGTGGAGAATAAACACTTTAAGACATTATTAGACTTCTGTAATACCTTAATATGGTCATTGATATTTCTCAGTGAGAAACCTCCGTTGCCAACATATTGGAAGTGTTGTGATGTACCATTATTCACAACCCATGGAGCACCAATATAGGAATATGATTGATCGATCCAGTATTGAATATCATCTTTAAAAATAAAGCAGTCCGTTTGGTAGATCAATAAATGAGAATATTGTTGAAATGTTTTATAAAAATCAATATTTACCATTAACTCATTATATGTATGTACACTATTAAAATAGTGTTGGTCAAAATAATGAATGGTATAATCGTTTTTATTTTCCTCTAATATCTCAGTATAAAAAGAGATATCTAATCCTTCATAAGTAACAATGACAATTGGCCATTTTGAAAGAACTTTTACACCTTGAGTGAAAGATATCTTTTCATAAGTATTTGGTGAAGACTTATATATAGGAATTGTAATAACACAATTATTCATCAAGGTGAAATGTTAATTAGAAAATATAATTAAACTTGAGGAGAAAAGAATATTAAGCAATAGTTAGTTACTTAATGTACTTCTTAAACATACTTCTAATCTTTAAAGAAATTACACCAAAGAAAGCTTCTTTAAAGATTTTTGTTGACATTTTGGACTCACCTCTTGTCCTATCTGTAAAGATGATAGGCACTTCCTCAATTTTGTAACCGTATTTCCAAGTTTTGAATTTCATCTCAATTTGGAAAGCATAGCCAACAAAGTGAATCTTGTCCTTATTTAAGATCGTTTGTAAAACCTTGTTAGTATAACATTTAAACCCAGCGGTAGTATCATTGATAGGTATACCGGTAATAAACTGTACATATTTACTAGCAAAATACGACATGAGTACTCTCTTCATCGACCAGTTGACTACATTGACACCTGATTTGTATCTTGAACCAACAGACATATCATTGCCATAATCCTTACAAGCCTGATATAGTTTTGGAAGATCATTAGGATTGTGTGAGAAGTCAGCATCCATTTCATAGATATACTGATAGTCCCTATCTAAAGCCCATCTAAAACCATGTAGGTATGCAGTTCCTAATCCATTTTTTTCAGTTCTTTCTTCTAAAAATAATCGGTTCGGAAACTCCTCCATTAGTTCTTTTACTTTTGCTCCGGTACCATCAGGAGACCCATCATCAACGATGAGCATATCAAAAGGGGTGTCGAGATCCATTACAGCTCTTATTATTAGCTCTACATTTTCGATCTCGTTATAGGTCGGTGTTATTACTAGATTTTCTTTCACGGTGCAAAGATAGAAGTTTTGTTTGTAGATCTAAGTAGTAGTTGAAAGGATTCGCTTATTGAAAAAGTTTATTTAAGAATTTTATAATTTTTGTATTCTCCAATGATGTATCCCCCTGTCATTTTCATAACAATCTGTTTTACTTTTTCTTTTAGAGAATATTTTTTGATGCTAATATCTTTCTCAAACTTCCAGTTTTTATCTTCTATTCTCCTCTTCATTACTTTAGGGTGAGAACCTTGGAAGATATTTAAGGAGTCAATTTCGGAATAATCAAATTCTTCTACATCGTATGGAAGAATACCCCCATTATAGAGTGCTAAAAAATTGTTTTGCTTATTCAACATTTTTTCTGGAGGACGGACCCAACCGTAGTGATAGATATATGCATCAATTGGAATAACATTTAGTTTCTTATTATCACCTTTTCTAAACCCTTGAGCATCTCTGTAGGAGTAAATGTTTTTATTGTTTCTTATAACTCTTATTTCTTTTCTGTACCATCTGGTAGATGATCCGATATAATCGTAAGAGCCATAAAAATGTAGATAATTGAATAATAATCCATCTACACTTTTATTTTCAAGGTTATTTAACATCGCATTATAGACTACGTATAAATAATCTTCATGAACGACTTCATCACCTTGAATATAAAAACACCAATCGGTATCTTCTGAGATTGCTTGAAAAGCTTTATTTGTTTCTTCAGCAAGGACTCTTCCTCCTTCTCTTAAGGAGTCATCCCATTCTGTTTCAACAATTTTGATTTTCGGGCTTATACTTTTGATAAGTTGAAGAGTACTATCATCTGAGTTGCCAACTGCTACAACAAATTCATCACAGATAGGCAAAATTGAAGTAATGGCTTCTGTAATCGGATAGTCGTATTTTATTGCGTTTCGTATAAAGCTAAATCCTGTTACTTTCATAGAATAATTATTGGGAGGATAAGCTAAAATACTTCTCCATTACCAATAATTCAATTTTTTTCTCTCTTTCAGTATCCAAGAATTGCTTAACATACTGATTAGCATTAGCTATGATCTTTAATGCTTCGTCTGTATTATTAGAATAATATTCGATCTTCTCTTCTAAATCAGATAAATCATTTTTAACATGTATGTAATGATAATCAGGGATTAAGGTACCTTCCATAAACCATGTTTCCATAGTTGGTGTAGGCATTACAGCAATAGAATTTGACGACATTACCCACTTTAAGCTTGTCGCAACATCATTACCCTCCCAACAAAAAATAAATTTACAGTTTAGTTGATCTTCAATCGTCACTTTGTCTTTGAGATAGGTATCATCAATAATATCTCTGTTTTTTGGAGTAGCAGGGTTTACCTTGCCAATATCAAACTTAGGATGATGAAAAAATTTATCTAGAAAGAAGATTCTATTTTTATGATTTTTAAAAACATCTCCTCTAGTAATCACAATATCTTTTTTGTCTTCAAACTTCTTCCAATCACTGATGAAATTATAATGTCTGATTTTATTTAGCTTCAGCAATATAGAGTTTTCATTCGTATCCGAGATAGGTCTACTCTTTACGATTGCAGGATAATTTGGAATATGAATAACATCACCAAATATAAAATCAATATTTAAAGAAGGATGAAAGTATTTTGTACTAGATATCAGATCAAAAAAGTAGGCACTGGAATGATCGCTTCTTTTTAAATTTTGTAATTGAAAGGCATTCTTAGAAACATGAAAAGTGGTATTTTTTTTCATGTAATAATTTACCCTTTGGTATACGTAGTCAGTATCCTCCTCATCAAACTTTATATACGATTTTCTTCGAAATTTAAACAATGAATGAGGCACAATGATACCACTCCAAACATTGTTTATAAAGTAAAATAATTTAACTGGAGTATGACGGAAGTTTAGTAAGTCAGCAAAAATTACTTTTTTACTCATCGGTTGACATAATGAACATTTTCAAGATGCCACAAAGGTAAAATTTTATTCACTATAACACTTCCATACCACCTTTTAAACTGTAAACTTTAGCATTATTTTGCTTAACAGACTGATATACATCGATTGCAGCCCTACTTCGTTTACCAGATTGACAATAAAAAATGATATTTTCATGATCAGGAAGCTTATCAATTCTTTCTTCAAGTTCAGCTAACGGGATATGTATTCCTCCTATATCATCAATATCCCTTTCATATTCTTCTCGTACATCTACTAACAACGTTTGTGAAGTATCCGCTAACATTTCCTCTACTTGATAGATACTGATTTCTACATTGTTATCAGGTGTGGCACAGAAATCAAAATTATAATCACCTAATGTTGATATATTAGTAACTTTTGGATTTTTCTTGAATTTCAAAGTTTGAAAACTCATATCCATACCACTTATCAACAATAATTGTCCACTTAATAACTTTCCAACACCAGTTATTAACTTAATCACTTCTGTAGCTTGCATAGTGCCCAAAATACCTACCATAGCTCCAACAACACCAATTTCGTTACAGTTTGGAGCTTCTTCTTGAGAAGGAGGGTTAGGGAAAATACAACGGTAAGTTGGACCATTGTTGTAATTAAAAACAGATAACTGCCCATCAAACCCCTGAATAGAGGCTGAGACTAAAGGTTTATTCTGAATGATACAGGCATCATTGATTAGATAGCGGGAAGAGAAATTATCTGTTCCATCTACAACAACATCTGCTTTTTCGATAAGTTCTAAAGCATTTTCTTTATTGAACTGCTGAAGTACAGTCGTTACCTTACAATGTGGGTTCATGGCCGATAACCGTTCTTTAATTACTTCAGCTTTAGGTTTACCAATATCATTGGTAGTAAACATAATCTGACGTTGGAGGTTCGATACAGACACCATATCATGATCAACAAGAATGATGTGTCCAATACCAGCTGCGGCTAAATATTGAGATACAGGGCACCCTAATCCACCAGCACCAATGATAAGTACAGTTGAATTCTTTAGCTTTTCTTGCCCTTCTACACCTATTTCTTTTAGTCTGATATGTCTGTCGTATCGTTTATATTCCTCTTTCGTCAACATTACTTTATACTATTTTTAGTAGGATAGAAATCTACTAATCATTTATTGTTTATTGAAGTGCAAGATCCCAATCTTTCCAAACCACTTCATAACCTTGATTTTTAATCATTTCTGCAAATTCTTCGGCAGAACGCTCATCAGAAATTTCAAATTGTTCTAATGATTCTGGTTCAACTACATATCCGCCAGGGTTTGTTTTTGAGCCAGCACTTGCCGAAGTAATACCCAATTTAATGATATTGTCTCTAAAAATTGGATGTTCTCTAGTAGAAAGAGACAATTCAACCTCTTCATCAAATAGGCGATATGCACAAATCAATTGAACTAATTCTCTATCTGTCATTTCTACTTTTGGTTCTAAACCTCCAGAGAATGGACGTAACCTTGGGAATGAAATAGAGTATTTCGTTTGCCAATAAGTTCTTTCTAGATAGTCAAGGTGAAGTGCCGTAAAAAATGAATCGGTTCTCCAGTCTTCTAAACCTATCAGTACACCTAATCCAATTTTATGAATCCCTGCCTTACCTAAACGGTCAGGAGTATCTACTCTATAATCAAAATTAGATTTTTTACCTTTTGGATGATGTTTCTTGTAATCATCCTTATGGTAAGTTTCTTGGTAAACTAAAACGGTATTTAAACCTGCTTCAATAAGTTCTTCATATTCCTCTAAATCCATAGGTTGTACCTCCATGGCAATATGAGAAAAATAAGGTTTTACTAATTGAATGGCTTTTTTGATGTATTGAACACCTACAGTTCTATTGGCTTCGCCAGTTACCAATAGAATATGTTCGAAGCCCATATTTCGTATTGCTTCTGCTTCTCTGATAATTTCGTCATCAGAAAGGGTTCTTCTTCTAACTTTATTGTCTAATGAAAAACCACAATACGTACATATATTCTGACACTCATTCGATAGATACATAGGAGTATACATCTGAATGGTGTTTCCAAATCTCTTTTTGGTAAGCTGATGACTCAATTGAGCCATTTGTTCTAGGTAAGGAGCAGCAGCAGGAGATATTAACGCTTTAAAATCTTCAAGATTTCTTCGTTCTTTTCCTAATGCTCTTTCTACATCATGAGATGTTTTAGCATAAATACTTGCTTTAACCTCATCCCAGTTTTGCTGATAAAATAAATCCTGGTACATCTTTAATGAATTAAGATTTAAGTTCTAAGATGATCAACATCTTAAACCTTATATCAACTAAAGTTGGTTTAAAAATCCAGTAAGTGGAGAGCTTGCCTCTGCAGTAACTCTTGGTTGAGCAATTTGAGCTAAGTGTGCTGCTCTACCTGCTTCTACAGCTTGACCAAAGGCTTTGCCCATTGCAACAGGATCGCCAGCAACAGCAATAGCTGTATTTACAAGAACGGCATCTGCTCCAAGCTCCATGGCATGTGCTGCATGAGAAGGAGACCCAATACCAGCGTCAACAACTACAGGAACATTACTTTGCTCTATAATGATTTCTAAGAAATCTAAAGTCTTTAAGCCTTTATTACTACCAATAGGAGCACCTAGTGGCATTACTGCAGCACAACCTACTTCTTCCAATCTCTTACACAATACAGGATCAGCATGAATATATGGTAGTACAATAAAACCTTGTTTTACCATTTCTTCTGCAGCTTGTAAAGTTTCAATTGGATCTGGCATTAAATACTTAGGATCAGGGTGAATTTCTAATTTTACCCAGTTTGTTCCTAAAGCTTCTCTAGCTAATTGAGCTGCAAATACGGCTTCTTTTGCTGTTCTTGCACCAGATGTGTTTGGTAATAAGTTAAATTGATCGTGTTTAAGATGAGCTAATACATCATCTTCTGGATTATCAACATCAACCCTTTTTAAGGCAACAGTAACCAATTCTGATCCTGATGCTACAAGAGCGTTTTCCATTAATTCATTAGATTTAAATTTACCTGTACCGGTAAATAATCTAGAATTAAAAGTTTTATCTGCTATTACTAATTGATCCATTTTTCTGTCGGTTACATCTCCAATTCTACTTCTAAAGCGGATACTGTTGAAGAAGGCTGATCAGCATTGGCAATTAAACCAGAAACTGCTACACCAAAAACTCCAGTCGAGAGAATGTCTTTTACATCTGTCGTTTCGATACCTCCAATAGCAATAATTGGTGTATCAATACCTCTTTCTTTACATTGATCTAAAAGAGATTGATATCCTTCTAAACCAAGAATTGGACTTAATTTTTTCTTTGTCTGTGTAAATCTGAAAGGTCCCAATCCAATATAATCCACTCCAAAATCGAATAATCTTTGAATGTCTTCTATAGTGTTGGCAGTACCTCCGATGATTTTATCACTTCCTAAAATTTCACGAGCTAAAGCTGGAGAAGAATCTTCTTTTCCAACATGCACACCATGAGCATTTATTGCTAAGGCTACTTCAGGCTTATCATTAATCAATAATATAGCATTGTATTGATCTGTGATTTCTTTTGCCTGCTTACCTAGTGCAATGTATTCTTCAGTACTTACTTCTTTTGCTCTCAACTGAATCCAACGACATCCCGCTTCACATGCTTCTTTGATATGTTGAAGATGGTTTTTGTCTTTTTTTTCAGTAGATATATAATGAAGTTTACTAATCATGATTCTTAATAAATGTATGCTGTCCAAGCTTACTTTCATCACTCATTAAAAAATCTTCGATATACGCTTTGCTTAAGCGACAAGATTTCTCGATGGAGTGGCCATGGGCAAGATTACTTGCAATTGATGATGATAAAACACAGCCAGAACCATGCTTTTCAAAAATATCAATTTCTTTTCCTTCAATTAATGTTTCTTTTCCTTTATAGATAAGAATATCATTACCCTTTTCGGATGGATTATGTCCTCCTTTCAATAATACATGAGTGGAATGACTAATTTCTTTTGCTTTTTTTAGAGGGTCACCTCCATTGGCAAGAACTTCCATTTCCTTGTAATTAGGAGTAATGATATCAACACTTTGCAATACCTTATCTAACCATTTGATTGAAGTCTCATTATGAAAATCATAGCCTGCACTTGCTCTAAATACAGGATCTAATACGACTTTACAGGTTGGAAAGAAACCTTTCACCAATCCAATCCAATTAGACATCAAGTGGAAATTCTCAACAATTCCGATTTTTAATGCATTTAAAGGATACTTTTCGATTAGTGGAAGTAGTTGAGCAGTAACTACATCTGCACTCATCCAGTTCATACCAATAAAATCATCTGCCGTTTGGTAAGTCAGAGCAGTACAGACACCCAACCCTTGTACATCATGTGCTTCAAAGGTTTTAATATCTGATAAAATACCAGCTCCTGCTGAAGGGTCAAATCCAGCTAAACTTAAGGCAAAAGGTCTATGGTTTTCCATGATGATAGTAATTGTTCTGCTTTAGAAATTAATTGATCTGATGATGTAGCCCATAAATAACCTAATAAAGCAACTCCTTTAAATGAAGATCCTTTTAATGATAAAATTGTTTGAGGAGAAATACCCCCTAACGCAATTATTTTCTGCGTGCTAATTATGTTCTCTTTCATCTTTTTTAGAATCGAAGAATTAGCCTGATAACCTTCTTTTGAGATACTATCAAAAACAGGGCTCAAGAAGAGGTAATCAAACTTGTTGGGAAGATAAGAAAGTTCATCAAAATCATGAACTGATGAGCTAATTCTAACTTTTTTTTCAATCCAATAATTGAAAACATCTTTATCTGTACTTCTTCTATCCGATTCTCTAAAATGGACACCACCTAAATCAAACCTTTCCACTAAATGATGGTATTGATGAAGAGTAATCTTATTATGGTAGCTGATAGGAATTGACGTAATGAAATCCTCAACCTCTTTTTCTGAAGCATTAGGTTTTCTGATATGTAGTATATCAATTCCATTTTCCAACCAGAATAAAATCTGATGGATTTCTTCTTCAAAGAAGTCAGGTGTCGTAATTCCTATCAGCATAATGAAATCTTATTTATAGAACTATTACTGTTCTACGGACAGCAAATTTTAGTGATAAATCTCGCTACCTAATTCTTTAAACTCTTCAGACTTCTGCTTCAAGCCTTCTTCTTGCTCTTGCTTCGCAGCAAAATCACGAACATCTTGAGTAATCTTCATTGAACAGAAGTTTGGTCCACACATCGAGCAGAAGTGAGCAACTTTTGCACCTTCAGCAGGAAGTGTTTCGTCATGATATTCACGAGCAGTATCTGGATCAAGAGACAAGTTGAATTGATCTTCCCAACGGAATTCAAAACGAGCTTTTGACATAGCGTTATCACGGTATTGTGCACCTGGGTGACCTTTTGCCAAGTCAGCCGCGTGTGCTGCAATTTTATAAGTGATTACACCTTCTTTTACGTCTGCTTTATTAGGTAAACCTAAGTGCTCTTTTGGAGTTACGTAGCAAAGCATTGCTGTACCGTACCAACCGATTTGAGCGGCACCAATTGCAGAAGTAATGTGGTCATAACCTGGAGCGATATCCGTAGTCAATGGACCTAATGTATAGAAAGGAGCTTCGTAGCAATCTTGCAACTGAGCATCCATGTTTTCTTTGATCATGTGCATTGGAACGTGACCAGGACCTTCGATGATCGTCTGTACGTCATGTTTCCAAGCAATCTTAGTCAACTCACCTAATGTTTTCAATTCTGAAAGTTGAGGCTCATCGTTTGCGTCAGCAATTGAACCTGGACGAAGACCATCACCTAATGAGAAGGCTACGTCGTATGCTTTCATAATCTCACAAATCTCTTCGAAGTGAGTATATAAGAAGTTTTCTTTATGATGTGCTAAACACCATTTCGCCATGATTGAACCACCACGAGATACGATACCAGTCACACGTTTCGCTGTCATTGGAACGTAACGTAATAATACACCTGCGTGGATTGTGAAGTAATCAACACCTTGCTCAGCTTGTTCGATCAATGTATCACGGAAAATCTCCCAAGTTAAGTCCTCGGCTTTACCATTTACTTTTTCTAATGCTTGGTAAATTGGCACTGTACCGATTGGCACTGGAGAGTTACGGATTACCCACTCACGTGTTTCGTGGATATTTTTACCTGTAGAAAGGTCCATGATTGTATCAGCACCCCAACGGCAAGCCCAAACTGTTTTTTCTACTTCTTCCTCGATAGAAGATGTCACCGCTGAATTACCAATATTAGCATTGATTTTCACCAAGAAGTTACGACCAATAATCATTGGTTCAGACTCAGGGTGGTTGATATTGTTAGGAATTACAGCACGACCCGCTGCTACTTCATCACGAACAAACTCAGGAGTAATTTTACCTACAGGAGTGTTTGCACCGAAGCTATTACCTGGGTGTTGTGTACCGAATTTACCTTCTTGCTCTTCAATTCTTTGGTTCTCACGAATAGCAATGTATTCCATTTCTGGAGTGATGATACCCTTACGAGCATAATGCATCTGAGAAACGTTCTGCCCTTTTTTCGCTTTCAAAGGCTTTTTGATGTGCTCGAAACGCAAGTGATCTAATTCAGAATTCTCTAAACGTTCGATACCATACTCAGATGATAACTTAGGAAGCTCTTCTACATCACCTCTGTCAAGAATCCAATCCTTACGAAGTTTATTCAAACCTTTTCTAACATCGATCTCAATTTCAGGATCAGTGAAAGGTCCAGATGTATCATAAACAGTAATAGGTGGGTTCTTTTCTACTTTATTTAAGAACTTGTGGTTAGTATCAGCCTGCTCGATTTCACGCATCGCAACTTTGATATTGTGAATATTACCGTCTACATAGATCTTCTTCGATCCAGTGAATGGCTCACGGCTAATGACTTCCTGACTTGGAATTTTGTCTTGCTTTTTCATGATTAAAAGTTGATTTGTGGGGAAGATTTCAGTGTTGGTGTAAACTATCAAAGTGTCAAGAGAAAATTAGCTCAGTTGAGATAACATTCTTTACTTTTGAAAAATCACTTAATCATAGTATTGTGAGTACGAAAGTCTTCCTCGAATAATAATTTAAATGATATTAGCCACCTTGAGCAGGGGCAACAACGGTTACATGGTCTTTTTCTAATACTGCATGAGCCTCCCATTGACTTTGCGGAATGATTTCATCATTAATCGCAACAGCGACCGTTCCTCTTGCAACGGAAATATTCATGAATTCTAAAAGTTGTGCTACAGAATAAGCACTTGGGAGTGTTACAGACTTATTGTTTACAGTGATATTCATTTCGAATAAATTAGAAATGTGACAATCATTACAACCAATAAACCTTAGGAGAAAAATTACACAGAAAGTGCAATAGATAGAAATGGACTTTTCCCTTCGTCGGTACTAACCGCATCAGGTTCAAAGGGTATTTCTCAGTTCGATTTAACGAACACCCCTAAAGTAAATGTGAAGCAAAGATAATGAGAAATATTTAAGATTTAGGAAATAAGTTTTAAAAATTACGATATCAGCTGATTTCATTTTAAGCTTAGAATAAAAATATTCTAACTACTTAACTCTATAATTCTTAATTAATAACTACTTTTGCCCCATAAACTTGATCAAAATTTATGGAAGAGGAATTCAAAGGGCAGGGACATATGCTCCACCTAAAATTACCTACTGACCCAAGATGGGTTGATATGGTAGAAAACTCAAATATTGAGGAAATTTTAGTGGATCATGCTTACTGTGAACAAAAAGCAGCAACGGCAAGTATGTCATTAATAGTCAACTACCCTGAATTGGATGAATTGGTAGATACTTTGATGCCAATTGTAGCTGAAGAATGGGAACATTTTGAAAGAGTTGTAAAACAATTACGCAAACGAGGACTTTCTTTAGGTAGAATGCGAAAAGATGATTACGTAAATGGAATCATCAAATTTGCTAAAAAAGGAGGTTCAAGGATTGATCAATTAGTAGATAAACTTCTTGTAAGTGCATTAATAGAAGCGCGCTCTTGTGAGCGTTTTAAACTACTGTGGAAAGGCTTAGATGATGAAGAATTGAAAGCTTTCTATTATGAACTAATGGTTTCTGAAGCAGGACATTATGTGACTTTTATTGATCTGGCAAGGAAATACAAGGATAGAGAAATCGTGGATGCTCGTTGGCAAGAGTTTCTTAATAAAGAAGCAGAGTTGCTTAAAAGTTTAGAAGTGCGACCTGATAGGATGCATTAATAAACTATTGTGTAATTTTGTAGTGCAATGATGATAGTAGAAGAACTAGATACAATATCGATGAAATTTCCATTAGAAGATTTATCGTCTTTCCGTTTAAAAGCGTGGTATTGGGGGAGAAAGGAAGAATACTGTACATATTTATTCGACCATAACATTTCTTACCCAGAAGGAGGCTTTAAACATTTATTGGCTGTCGGAGCAAAAAATATTTGCCCGATCGAGGAAGGGCATTCTTTTGAAAGTGTAGAGCGATTTCAACGCGAACATAAAGAATGGATGTTTGGTCATTGGGGGTATGATCTTAAGAATGAAGTAGAACTGCTCTGTTCAGATCACCCAGATGGTATCGAAATGCCAAATGCATTTTTTTACATTCCTAAAACACTATTCGTTTTTGGAGAAAAAGATGTAGAAATTATCACTGAAGGTGATGAAGAAGCTATCTTTTTTGAAGTATTGAATACCGAAGTTCCTGAAATGTCAGATGGATGGAGAGGAAAGGTATTACCTAAGATTTCGAAAAAAGTATATGTAGATACAGTAGAGCGTATTCAAGAACATATATTGGAAGGAGATGTTTATGAAGTAAATATCTGTATGGAATTCTTAGCAAGAGAGGCTAAAATCGACCCATTTGATTTATATCTAAGGTTATCTGCACTATCACCGGCTCCATTTTCTGCTTTCCACCGAGTAAATGATAAATATGTAGTTTCTTCGTCTCCCGAACGCTTTATGAAAAAAGAAGGGAAAAGAATAGTTTCTCAACCTATTAAAGGAACTATAAGACGAGGTACATCACAGGAAGAAGATGAACAATTAAAACTTGATCTTCGTAATTCTGAAAAAGAGGTAGCTGAAAATATGATGATTGTTGACCTCGTTAGAAATGACTTGGCAAGAACTTGTAAAGCTGGAACGATTAAGGTACCTGAAATCTTCGGTGTATATAGCTTTAAGACTGTTCATCAAATGATTTCAACGATTGAAGGTGAAATAAAAGACTTCTTACCTTTTACTGAAGTGATCAAAAAGGCATTTCCTATGGGAAGTATGACAGGAGCACCTAAAGTAATGGCTATGGCATTGATAGAGACTTATGAAAGAACAAAAAGAGGTTTATACTCGGGTTCTATTGGTTATATCACTCCTGAAGGAGACTTCGATTTCAATGTGGTCATTCGTAGTGCTTTCTATAATGCAGCTGCCGAATATATTTCATTCCAAATTGGTTCAGCAATTACTATAGACTCTGAAGCTGAAGCAGAACATGAAGAATGTATCTTAAAAGCAAAAGGAATGTTGGCTGCTTTAAATGCAGAAATGATATAAAAGTTAGTGAATAACTACTTCAAAGTCTGTCGTTTTGTGAAATGACAGACTTTTTTTATTTTTAAATATATATACATGACACTCAAAGCAGCTATATGAATATAAAAACTAACAGACAAGAGATCTCTATATCTATTTATTGGAGTAAATTCTATTTCCAAAAAACGATTAAAGATTATTTCTTTATTTATCCAATGACGCTTTTTGGTGGGATTTTTATCAACTTATTCACTTCACCAGGTGAACTTTCTTTACTTTGGTCCGGTTTGTTTCCTTTGGCTTTATCGTCTGGATTTTTGATGATGTACCTTTCTTATCTAGGTAAGACAAACATCCATTGTAATAAAGATTACTTAGTGATTAATTCTTTTTTTAGAAGAAAAATAAAAATAGAAACAAAAAAAATAGCTCAATTGTACTTGTTGAAAGAACAAGCTTTATCCAAAGATATATTGAAGAATATGGTTCGTTTAGAAATGAAAACGAAGCATGGAAATATAATTGACTGTTTACCAAGACCAATTAATGCCTTTGAGGGACAGCAAATAGAGGAAGCTGTTGAGAAGTTTTTAGGTATTGAGGATTATTACGTTGAAGGTGAATATCAAGCTAAAGGAAAGCAAAAAGAGGAACATGTTCAACAAAAGAAAAAACTAAGTTCAGAAACACTCACTAATGACATTCTGACCATTAATTTTAAAGATTATTTGATAGAAAATCACTTTGAGTTTCATTGGAATAATAATAGAGTAGATCATGCATATTGGTGTAATTCAGGAGAGGAAAAGGCTGTAGTTTATCAACTAAATGGTAAATGCTTTATTGAAGTAAAAGTAAATTATACCAGACATTTTAAAGATCAGATAACTGATTTTAAGCGTTGGACTCAATCATTGACGTATAACAACCAAGAATATTTATTGGATAAAGAGGATGAAGGGAAATTTTACAATAGATATTCAGAAAGAAATGAGATAAGAGTTATCCAACGTTTATACATGAATGAAAATCGAAGTAACTATTTGAGAATTTGTCAATATAATAATAGTAGTATTGATGTGACTTTTGGCGAACTAACCATATAACTAACAAATAATGAATATTAGAGAAACGAGAAATGGGGGGCTTGCATTAAGTATTGAAGCAGAGCTAAGTAATGAATATAAAAAGGAGGCATTTAATGATATTCGGAGGAGAGAAATAACTCCAATTCTATTGTTTTCTTTAGCCGCTGCAGCCATCTTATTGGTACTTCATATTGGATTGAGTGCAATTTTATTAGCGGGAGTAGCTATAAGGGTTTGGTATTTTTATGAAGTAAGCCGAAAAACGGTGAGCTTACAATTTTATTTGATAGGAGATCAATTAAGGTTGAACATCATCAATAATAAAAGTATGGCAATTGATGTAGTTCACTACATGGATGATATTGAGCAATTGTTTATCAGCCCGCTCAAAAACAATAAAATTAAGGTATCGATATTAGGTAAAGACGGTTTTGAAAAGGAATTGATAATTCTTGAAAAAGAAAGAATGAGTGAAGCTTTTGAGCTTGTCGAGAAAGTGCATAAATATTTCTCAATTCAGCCTACAGGGGTAATAGGGGAGATTAATTTTGAGAGAAATGATTTAGCTGAACCTAAACGTAAACGTCAATACTTTAAGATTTTTGATCAAGATGTAGAGGATATAAGAAACAAAGGTGTAATTCAACTTCAAGGAAAGGATTTTTTTATTGAACGATCAGCTCAGATCGATTGGGTAAATGGTATGAATTCATATTGGTTTAAGATAGATCAAGAGCAATATTTATATTTTCATGCATCGCTGTCAAGCCAAATATTTATTTTAGAGAAAAGTATATCTTACCTCTATGACTTAGACTTCTATTATTTAGAGAGTGATCTATCTAATATTCATACAAGTTTTGTTTATAATGATATCACCTATTATCAATGTGAACAAAATCATGGAGAATATTATATCGAAGGGAAATTACGAGATAATAATGTCTACCAAGTGCTATACGAAGATGAGGAAAGAGAACATTTTTTACGTTTTATGATAGTGAATGGTAGAATAGAAACATTTATCGGTAGAAATATTCAGAACCATCAACTTCAACAAATTTTACCAGAAATTGAAGACTAAATCAATCCATAGTAAAAGACAATAAATACAATACAGACAACGGAATAAATTCCCATAAGTGGTAATCCTACTTTCATAAAGTCTTTTGGTTTATACCCGCCAGGACCATAGACAATCCAATTGGTTTGGTAACTTACAGGTGTTAAGAATGCAGCAGAGGCAGCAAAAGCAATAACTACAAAAAATGGTTTGCTTGGTAAATCTAATATCTCACTTAGTGAATAAGCGATTGGGAAAGTAATGGAGATGGCTGCTACGTTTGTAACAAAAGAGGTAAGTAAAACGGTTATTAAAAATAAACCTATTAACACACCCACTACTCCAAATGGTAGAAAAATCTTAATAAACACTTTACTGACTATTTCACTAGCACCTGTATTAATAAATGCATCGCCTAAAGTCAGTGCACACATCAGTAATACAATTAAGTCTAAGTCGAGTTCTTTATTGACACTATTTATTGATGTAGCATTGATAATCAATAATCCGGCAAAGGCAAAAATTGCTCCTGTCAGTAATTTTATCGTACCTGTGGCAATTAGAAATACAAGACCAAGAAGAGCGATTGAATATATCCACTTGGCTTTATCCTTTACAACGGGTTTATTACTTTCTATTGTTGATAAGACATAAAACTCTTTGTAAAGCTTAATATTAGAGAAGAAGGTTTCACTAGCAGAAAGTAGGAGCATATCACCAGATTGTAGGGCTTCGTTACTAAGTTCCCCAGTCAGTTTTTCTCCATTACGATGGATTGCGATAAGTTCAGCTCCATAGGTGTCTTTGAAATTGATCTTGCCAAGTTTCTTTCCTGCTAATCCAGAGTTGGCAGGGATTACCGCTTCAACAATTTCAGAATCAGATTGATGATTAGGTACTGTTAATCCCATATCCGAGTTGACAATCACCATAATATTTTCTGTTTGTCCCATAAACATCAAGATATCTCTCACAGCAAAAGTGAAATCATCAGGTATGGGAGTAATCACTTCTCCATTTCTATGTACTTCAATTAAGTAAGCCCCCTCAAAATTTTTGATCTTGGTTTCTGATATTCTTTTTCCAATTAATTTGGATTGATGTCTTACTCTCAGCGCCATTAAATATTCAGGAGCAATCGCTTTGGCATCATCAAAAACTTCTTTATTGACAGGCAAAAGATTGTAGCCAAAGGTCAAAAGATAGATAATTCCGAAAAAAGTGACCAAAAGTCCTAAATAAAGGAAGTCGTTATAGGCTAAAGTAGGTAAGTTGTTCGTTTCTATAAAGCCGTTCAACACTAAGTTGGTAGATGTACCAATAAGGGTAATCATACCTCCTAAAATGGTACTAAAACTTAGTGGGATAAGCAACTTAGAAGGGTGAGCACCCATCTTTTTACACCAATTATAAACATAAGGTGTTAGTCCTGCAACAACAGGCGTGTTATTGGTAAATGAAGATAAGATAGCGGCAAACGTAATGATCTTTGCCATAAAGACTTTGGGTCTTTTGGTATTACCAATAAAGCGATTTAAAGCATCTTCTGTATTATATGTATGATAGAGGTGAGTAGTAACAATAACTAGCACAATGATTGTAGCTATTGAAGGGTTACTCATCGATTCTAGTAAGTTGTCAGCGGAGATTACACCGAAGAGTAGTAAAGTCACTACACTCATAAAAAATATTGTAGAGGGCTTTCCCCACTCTTTAAGTAATGCAATGATAACGGTAGTAACTGTAAAAAGGACAATCCATTTGTCAAGCTCTTCAGGCAAGATATGACCTATCCGTAGAAATATGTGCAATAGAGGGTTAGACATAAAATATGGTTAATATCAGTTATATTAATATCGTGTTTAATAGTTTAGAAATGAGTGATCAAGATCAACAAATAACTATATTATTCGAATATGACAGTTTTTTGTTGGGTTAATCTATCACTTTATTTTGAAGTTTTAATTGATCTAGGAAATAATCCTATTTAAAAATATAGACAATGAAAGCAAGTGCAGAATTCAGAGGTGTAGCTACCATTGTGATCGTCAGTTTATTATTATTGACGAGCTTTGTTTCTTTTCTCCGTTCATCACAAACAGAGAAAAGAGATGTATCTGAGGTGCTATTAAACCAAGAATATAAGATTGCCAACTTTCCATACCACGCTAAGGAATACTATAGAACGGACGATCGTAAAACTTTACTTCAGCTAAAACAAGAAGCAGACAAAATCTATTCCCAGATTTTAGCGATGGAGAAAGGAACTTCGGCAAGTTCTACCGAGAAGCAAAATTTATTAATTCTTACCTCTATTAATGATGATGATTTATCACATGCGTTAGAGTTGTATAGAAAACGTTTTGAAGACTACTATGCTAAAATTGATTTAATGTGGGATGCAAGTATTGAATCCAATACACCTGTAGAACTTCAATTAACGAATAAGAAGAATACATCAAGAAGAACTAAAACTCAAGTTCTAGAAGAGGATGAAGGGAGTGATAAGATAGGTAAAGCGATTGATTTTCTTGAAAGAAGAAATTCGTCATTATTACTTCATAATAGAGAAACACGATTCCGTTTAGAGGAGAACATTATTAGAACTAAGAATAAAAGCTTATTCTTTAATGGGCTACTTGTTTTTAGTGGGGTTCTTTTATTGATTACTCAAGGAGCCTTTTTCAGAAATAGGGTATTAACGCCAATTAAACTTCTTCGAAAAAACTTGGAAGATTTTACTGGAGAAAAAGAAAGTGCAGAAATACCTGATATTAATATCATTGAAAGTAAGGTATTTGATTTGGAAGATGATTTCAATCGGATTACTGAAATGATTGAACACCTTGGAGAAAAAGACTTTGAAGTAAATACAGAAGGCCTCAATCTAAGATTGGCAGACTCTTATGATAGAGCCAGAAATACATTGAAACAGCTGGCTAATGAAGAGTTTGTAAGTAAATGGATTACAGAAGGCTTAGCGAAGACAACAGAAACATTAAACGGAAAACAATATGATACCATCGCAGAAATGGGATATGAGTTTGTCCGATTCGTTACTCGACATCTAGGTGCTTTACAAGGTGGAGTATTTCTTAAGATGAACCACGAACAAGGCGATGTGGTCAATCAGATTGCAAGTTATGCTTATGGGAAAAAGAGGTTTCCACAAAGAAAGCTATCTGCAAATGAAGGGTTGATTGGTCAGGTAATGCTTGAAAAACAATATGTTTATGTTGAAGATTTACCTGAACACTATACAGCAATTTCTTCTGGTTTAGGAGAAGCTGCTCCTCGATCAATTATAATTATTCCGGTAGTTCATGCTGGTGATGAAGTATATGGAGCTGTAGAGATTGCTTCTTACAATCCTATGTCACAACATGAACAAGAGTATGCAAATGCTGCATGTGAACGTTTTGCTTCTGCAATTGCAGTTTATATGATGAACGAAAATACAAGAAGCCTTCTAAAAGAGTCGATGCAAGTCAATGAGACCCTAAAAAATAAAGAGGAAACATTGCTTGAGAAAACTTCTGAGATGCAGTCTGTTCAGGATGAATTGAGTACTAAACTGACAGAATTATCGAAAGAATCGAACTTAAATAAAAATATTTTAGATGCTATTGGTAAAACAATGGCAATTATTGAATTCGATATGTCGGGTAAGATCATTGCTGCAAATGATATGTACCTATCTGTAATGGGATTCAAATTAGAAGAGATACTTGGAAAGCATGAAAGGGTATTGGTATCTTCTGAAGAGGTAAACTCTATGCGTTATAAGTTACTATGGGATAGTTTATCTAACGGATCATTTATTTCTGGTGAATACTGTAGAGTAAGCAAAAAAGGAATGGATGTTTGGATGAACGGTACTTACAATCCAATTTTTGGATTGGACGGTAAACCTTATAAAATTATCAAATTTGCTGAGTTTACAACAGAACAGAAAGCCAAAGATTTAACGAACAATGAAAGGTTATCTTTATTTGGTCTGCACTTCCCAATCTTAGACTTGGACCTTGATGGGAAAATCAAAGCAGCCAATACAGGCTTTACTCAATTATTTGGATACAAGAGAAAAGAATATAGAAATGCAGCACTGGTTGAATTCTTAGAAAATGCCAATGAGATCAGGATTTTCAAAAGAATAATCAGAGATGTAAAGTCTGGAGCGAATGCGAATCAAAAATTCGTATTTGTTGATAGTGAAGGTAACCCGAAGACATGTGATTTACATTTCTTCCCTCTAAAAAGTTTAAGTGGGGAAGTTCAAAAAATCACATTGTTTATTACTGATAAAACAGACGAAGAATTAGTAAGAAAAGAGTTATCTACAGAAGCTCATTCATTGTCATTATTAAGAAGTGAGGTAGAAACAAGAAGAGAAATCATCGACCAGCAAGCAATGGTTGTTGAAGTGGACCTTAATGGCAGGGTGATCTTAGGTAATGACATCATTGAACAATGGACAGGTACTTCCGTAGAAAATCTAATAGGAAAACCAATGGCTGATATGGTAACGACGTCATATCAAACGGTAATTTCTACTTTGATGTCAGACCCAACAGTAAGAGGAGTTAGAACAAGAACCATTGAATTTAGAACACCGAGAAAAGGAACATTCTGGGGTAGTACAAGTGCATCGGTGGTGTTTAAAGATGAGGTACCTCTTAAGTTCATTTTTATCATTTTCGATGTAACTGAACGTATAGAAAGAGAACAGGGATTAACAGAGGAATTAGAAAGACAGCGTACAAGAAATGCCTTGTATAGAATGAAAAATAATGATCATTCTCAGGGATTTGAAATCTTGGAAGACTTGTTTAACCAGAATAAAATAAATCTAGAGGATGATAAATGGTTGGAGCAAGTTCCATTCCCGGCAATATTGGTCAACGTAGACGGAGTGATTCAATCTAAAAATTCGAGTATGGATCAGTT
Source organism: Flammeovirga agarivorans (assembly GCF_012641475.1). Taxonomy (NCBI): domain Bacteria; kingdom Pseudomonadati; phylum Bacteroidota; class Cytophagia; order Cytophagales; family Flammeovirgaceae; genus Flammeovirga; species Flammeovirga agarivorans. The sequence continues at coordinate 511,409 of NZ_JABAIL010000005.1, forward strand.
GAAATCCAATGTTGTGAAGATATTAGATATACCAGATTACCTGTCGGATAGACAAAAAGAAAGTATCAAGTTAGCCATTACAGATGCCAAGTTAATGGAAGACAAAGTGGTAGTAAAAGGGAGCGATATGAATTTGATGATGTTCCCTGTCTTTGGAAAGTCCGAACATAATATGTTGGTAATGCTAAATAGCTAGAAAGTAAAAAAGCCTGCATGATTCATAAATATCATGCAGGCTTTTTTTATTTCTTGGAAACTATTGCCTCTGCAAACCAAAGATACTCTTCGATAAATACATCTACAGAGCCTTCGAATTTGGCATCTAATAATGTTCCATCTTTACTAAATTTATCTTGAACATTAGGAACGGTAAACATTCTATAAATAGGATAAGCCATTAAGGCTAATACTTGCAATTGCATAGATTGAGCAGCCCGAATTCCTCCTAATGCTCCCGCAGATACACTAGCTACACCAACGGGTTTCCTTTGATAGGTTCCTTTTGGGTAGAAATCAATTGCATTTTTTAAAGCTGAAGAAAAGCTGCCGTTGTATTCAGGAGAAGTGAAAATGATACCATCTGCTTCGTCTAGTATCTTACCGACTTTCTTAACATTTTCAGGTGAATCATCATGTAAAGTATTAGTGAGAGGTGGTAATTTCTCCTCTTTTAAATCAATCACAGTAGCTTCAACATTTGGTTGCTGATTAAACCTTTGAGCTAAATGTAAAGCAACTGAGTGTGTATGTCTATCATCTCTTACACTTCCGGATAGGATCGCGATTTTCATATAGGTTATAGTTTAAGTTTTTTAGGTAATAGGAAGTTACTAAAAAGTAGCCTCCATCGAAAGGATAAATAATTTATTACTGTTGAATTGTCTGTATTTATATATGTCGTATTTTTAAATGTCACAATGTCAGTAATTTGTTTCGTTGTTTTGTCATGATATTCTTTGAAAATAAACATTTATTGTGAGTGAAGAATGTTCTAATTTTCTTTTTTGTGCGTTATTATTGTAGTACATCGAAATCAATTATTTAGCAAAGAGGAATGAAAAAGACACTGGCAAGTGATAATTATTCAGGAACTACACCTGAGATTATAGAGGCGTTAGCAAAAGCAAATACAGGACATCAAGGTTCGTACGGTGCAGATGAAAGTACTGAAGCTGCGATCAAGATGTTCCAACGTATATTGAAAGAAGATATAGATGTCTATTTTACAATGAACGGTACAGGAGCAAATGTTACGGCACTATCTTCTGTTTGTCCTTCTTATGGTGCAGTAATTTGTTCATCAGCAGCGCATATTAATGTAGATGAATGCGGGGCGCCGGAAAAGTTTGGAGGTTTTAAATTACTAACGGTAGAAAAAGATAATGGTAAACTGACACCTAAAGATATTAAACCCTTTATGGTTAATTTAGGCGAGCAGCATTGGTCTCAACCTAAAGTAGTTTCAATTACACAAGCTACAGAATACGGTACAGTATATACTTGTGAAGAAATAAAGGAAATTGTAGACTATGCACATAGCCAAGGTTTATTGGTACATGTTGATGGTGCAAGAATAAGTAACGCAGCTGTATCGTTAGGAGCAACGTTCAAAGAAATGTTAGTGGATACTGGAGTTGATTTTGTTTCTTTTGGAGGTACAAAAAATGGATTAATGTTTGGTGAAGCTGTTATTTTCTTAAATACGTCTTTATCTGAAAATTATAAATATATCCGTAAGCAAGGTATGCAGCTGTTATCGAAAATGAGATTTATTTCTGCTCAATTCGAAGCATTATTTGGTACTGACCTTTGGGAACGTAATGCTATCCATGCAAATAACATGGCACAGAAACTTGCCGAAGGATTAAGCAAAGTGGAAGGAGTGACAATCACACAAGAAGTTCAAGCTAATGGTGTATTTGCCATTTTAGATCGAGCAGTAATTCCTGCTATGCAAGAACAATCACCATTCTATGTTTGGAATGAGCAAACCAATGAAGTACGATTAATGTGCTCATTCGATACTGCAGAAGAAGAAATAGATGCCTTTATTAATAAGCTAAATCAGTTAACCTCTGTGACAGCATAATGTATAAATCATTAGAAAATATTCTAACCTCAACTACTTCAGTTGAGGTTTTTTTATAAAGAAACATTTGGATGATGTAAACAACTTAAACGCTTCATTGTTATACTATTACAATTCTTTTACAACTATTTCTATTACCATCATGAAGATCGCACTGAAGTACGGAAGCCTTATGTTTTTAGGATACTTATTACTCTTCTTAGTAATGAAGTTTCTTCACCTTTATCATATCATTGAATTAAGAGCACTAAACTTTCTAATTCATTCTGCAGGAGTATATTTTGCCCTCAGAGAGTATCAAAAAGCAAAAAAAGACAATTATGGTTATATCACTGCATTTGTAGAAGGTATGCGCGTAACACTGATAGGTGCTATACCATTTGCTATATTTATGGTGGTGTATCTAACTGTCGGAGAGCCTGAATTTCTTACTTATTTACAAGAGTATGCCTTAAATGGAGCTTATTTAACACCAGGCTTAATTTTCCTAGGTTTATGCATGGAAGCCGTTGGATCAGGAGTTATTATTTCTTACTTGATCATGAGATACACTATTATGAGAGCAGTTCCTAGAGTGAGTTGAATTAAGTATAAATATATTCTATTGAAAGTCACAATATTATGAATTATTGTGACTTTTTTTTATCCTAAAATATATACATATAATGCAATTGGTATGATATTTACACTAAATATTGAGAATCAGTGAAATAGAGCTAAACGATTGACATGACTGCTAAAATCTATCAACTGATCTTCACGACAATTCAATGACTTATCAATTGACTACTTCTACAGGCATATTATAGTTAACAATTACATTCAAGTTTTCTGTACTCCATTGATAAGTGATATTTATTAACTAATAATTAGAACTTCTATGCGATTTGATATTTACAAGATTTTATCCTTCGCCTTGATCTTGGTAGTTCAAGGAGTGTCGTATGCACAAACATGCCCCGATGTTTTTGGCGACCTTAATGGTTCAAGTTATATCTATTCTTCGGGTGGGTCTAATCCAAATTATTCTTGTTTACAAGATGGTGGAGATATAAATATTAAAGCTATTAATAATCAGGTACAAATAAAGATTGAAGATAATACAGTAGTTGTATGGGATGTATCTTCAGTAAACCTTACAAGTGTAACGGAATCCAATGGAGGTTTAACTATTGATAAATATGGTATAGACTTAATCATTGGAGCTAATGCTAGATTATATATTTACGGTGACTTTACAATGAATCATTTGTCTTCAATACAGATTGAAGAAACTGGTCTTTTAACTGTTCAAGGTAATTTTTACACAAATTCAATGATAAGCCCTACAATTATTATTAAAGGCGATCAGGCTACCGGTGGAGTGCCATTAGAAAATATAAATGGAGAAACTCATAATACGAATTTACATGTAACAGATAGTGCTTTCTTTAATTTTACTAATGTATTTACAGATGACGCTAAGACTCAAACTGGAAATCATAATAAAATTTATGTTGAGGATTATGTATATGTAGAGGAGTTTGATGATTCAAAATCAAAAAATGAATTAATTGATGCATATTTAAGAACAGTGGTAGATGGTTATGATGATTTTCCAGAAAATTACTTTGGTTGTTTTTGTCTTGAAAATAAATCAACTTATAGAAACTTTGTAGATTTTATTGATACAATATTGGGTGGGAATAATTTTGAGCCGATTGATGGAGAAAACAATTCTGACTTTTTTGGGGGAATAGATAAATCTCAAAAACCTCCAATTAGTGTACCAGATCTTCCTGTTGAACTTACTTATTTCAATGCATTTATTCAAACTATAACAGTTGTATTAGAATGGGAAACTGCCTCAGAACAAAACGCATCTCATTTTGATGTGCAAAGGTCTTCTGATCAACAAAATTGGACAACTATTGGGACGGTAAACGCTCAAGGAAATTCAAATGTAGCTGTCGAATATGAATTTATAGATGAGGCTCCATTGTCGAAAGCATATTATAGATTACATCAAGTTGATTTTGATGGATTGAATGAGTTCTTCGGGCCATTGTATGTAACAACTACATCAGTGTCAGAAGAATTTGAAGTGACATTAATGCCTAATAATATTGTAAATGGAGAAAAGGTTAATTTCCGACTTTCTGGAGGAATACCAGCATCTATGATGTCAGCATCTATGTATGATGGAACAGGCCGAATGTTGCAATCAGAAGAAATAGAATTAAAACAATCTGCAACATATACATCACTCCATTTAACTTCAGAGATGAAGCCAGGAGTATATTATGTGGTTTTTAGAAACGGGAAATCAATAGCAAGAAAACGATTAATTGTTCGCTAGAAGATTCCAATTCGAAACAAAAAAGTCATTCTTTCAAAAAAAGAATGACTTTTTTGTTTTTATATGAGTACAAACTTTAAGTGTTTCCCTTTACTGTATAATAATCAACTACTTATACTACCCAAGGCTATGAAATTACTTCAACATATTATACTCTTTACGTTATTTGTTTTTATGTCTTTCGAATCGGATGCCAACAATAAAAATGAAGAAATAATTCATTTAAATGACACAAAATCAACATATTTCATGGAATTTTAGTGTTAAATTCTTTATTTCGTGATGAAAACTCGAGAATTTTCCATTTATTAAGATAATTGGATCGATTTTTTATTCTCCTATTTTCATAAAACTTACACATTCCTGTTCAATTGCTAAATACGACAAGCTAGAAAAGATATTGGTACTCTACATTATTAAATAAATATTTCTCTAACTAATATAACTACTGTTTACAATCAATTGAACGGCTAACTTATTTGCTATGAAATATAAATTATACTATTACACCTTCCTGTTATTATTTTGTACGTTATTTTCAACATCTATAATTAAAGCACAAGATTGTTCTGAAACTCTATCAGGCAATGTGAACTCAAATATTACTCAAACAGATTATTGTTATAAATCTGGAGGTAATGAAAGTCTTATTGCGAATGGAACAGATATTACTTGGACTGTTGGTGATGGAACGAACGAAGCAACCGTTAATATAGACTATACATCTTTACAGCTAACGGGTGATTCAATTGAAGTGAATAGCCAATATGTACCACAACATGGGGTTCACCTTATAGTAGAGAGTAATGCTACAGTTATTATTGAAGGTGATTTAATTTTAAACAACCTATCAAAGATAACAGTGAAAAATGGTGGTTTACTTTATGTAAAGGGAAATCTATTTACTCAACATGATACCTTTGAAGAGACTTCTGGTATCACACTTACTGTTAACACAGGAGGAACACTTACTGTAGTTGGTAACGCTACATTATATTATATTTTAGGATATATTGATGGTAACTTTAATGTATTAGGGACATCAAGTAGTGAACAAATAGACCAGGTTGGAGTGAATCAATTAAGTGGTTGGAGAACAATTGTATTTTGGGCTAATATTCTTGTCTTTGGTGGTGCTCTAAATGACTATTTAGCATATTTAGATGATTTAATTGCAGATTTAGAATTGGCTATTGATAATAATGTAAATATCGATGATGATATCACAAATATTTCAAATGACCCATTCTCAGCTAATTTAGTCATTAATAATTTTCCATCTGTTGCCAATAATGCCAAATTTTTTGATGATGGATTTTCAACTGAGTCCTTAAGAATTTTTACAGATGCCGATTTAGAAAACATCACCTTAGATGATCCTTTATCTTTAGCTGATAAGCAGATTTCAATTACAGGACATGTGGATATTGAAGGTTCACACTTAAGTGGACACCAAGAAGCAATTAATGTTACTTCTTTGGATGGTTTTAAATATGTTTTAAAAAATATAGTTTGGTCTCTGCCTTCAAATGTACAATCAGCGTTGATTGCTTATAAAAATGATGAGGCAGATGAGACAGAAAAAGAAACACTTTACAATTATTTTACAGCAGACCCTCAGGTAACAATTACGATTACTGATGTGGGTAGTGGTTCTAGAATGATGAGTAATGCTAGAGTATTAAATGATGGGGGAGATGTAACAATTAATGTAGGCATACCAGGAGATTTACCTGTTGAATTGATATCGTTTACTGCTGAAGCTGTTAATGATGACGTTGAAATAAATTGGGAAACAGCTTCTGAATTTAATGCTGATTATTTCCTAGTGCAAAAATCTATTGATAATAAAAATTGGGAGACAATTCATAAAGTATCAGCTCAAGGTACTACAAATGTGTCTACAAGTTATGAATATACTGATATTGCAGTGGCAGAATCTGCGTATTATCGATTACACCAGTTTGACTTTGATGGTAGGTCAGAAATATTTGGTCCAATTAAAGTGAATGCTGTTTCTAATATTTTAGCAGACTTTTTGGTTTACCCTAATCATAACCAAAAAGGAGAAAAAGTAAATTTTGAATTTTCAAGGCAAATATCTTTAGATGAATACTACGTTCTAAATATATTAAATATTAAAGGCGAACTTATTATGTCTAAAGAATTTAACAAACAGATAGGATCAATCACATTACCAGAAGATATCAATACAGGTATGTATTTATTACAATTTAATTTTGGTAGAGATAAGGTGATAAAGAAGATAGTAGTGCAATAATCAATTTCTATAGTATAGCAAATAACATAAAACAGGGCCATCGCTTTAAAAGTGATGGCCCTGTTATTATATATGAAAGTGGTTACTTTCCTACTTTAAAGAATAAAAGAGAAACTCGAATATAACGGCAACTGTTTGATTTCTTCAGGGAAGTCGTCATCATTAAAACTGTTATTTCCTAGATTTAGAAAGTTTAAGGTTAATATATTACCGAATTTTACAGGAATATCTCCCGATAGATTATTGTCATTAACGATAAAGAATGACAGCTTACTAAGCAAATCAATATCTTGAGGTATTACTCCTTCTAAATTATTAAGAGGTAAGAAGACTGTAGTTAATTCTGATAAATAAATAAACTCATTAGGTATTTCTCCATTGATATTGTTATTGTAGATAGCAATACTAACAACTCGTCCTTCATCATTAGTATCAACACCATACCATTCACTTAATGGTAAATCACTACCCCAATTTTCATTATTAGTCCAGTTTTCACCATTGGTAGACTCATAGAATAACATTAGAATATCTCTATCAGTTAGAGCAGATGGGTCTAGAGGCTTCTCATAAGTTGCGACAAAGTTTACATCGAAGCCGTCTCCTGTATTAGATCCATTATCAACGATTTTAATCCAAGAAACTTCAATTCCTTCTGGAAGGTCTCCTGCTAAATGGAATTCATTATTAGCGATATAAGCATCACCAATTTTTACCCAATCATCAGAGTCTTCTAAACCATCTTCATAATATCTACCATTGTAAGATGCATGAACATAAACTGCCGCTTTTTCTTGATAGGCATCCCATGCTTCCATTACATCTTCATAGTAAGGTTTTTTACCCCATGATGTTTCTACTACTTGTAAAGTTGTTTCATCCGTAACAGTAACCTTGTTGGGTAATTGCATTAACACATAGCCATCTTCTCCACCAAGTGAAACAAATTTGCTTGCATTTTTTCTGAAGTCAGCTAAATCGGCATTAGCTGAGTTCTGACGAGACTCCTTAGAAACATTATAGTTGTCATGAGACAGATCTTTAACTCCATAGTTGAAGTTATGAGGACGGTATAACTTTACTTCAGCATATTGATATCCGTCCAATTCACCTCTAAACCATTGATCGTAATATTCACCATCAATTTCTCTAGAGTTTTGTGAAGGATCTGTAGTGTTAAAAGAGTTCTTATCAAAAGCTTGAGTAGAGGCCATATCCCCCCAATTATGATAAAGCGTATTGATCTCTTCACCGCTTTCATTTAAGATGATCATTTTTACATCATCTTTTACCACCTTACCATTTAAAGTTCTTAGTTGTAAATACTCAGAAAAGTGATGTGAGGTAAATACCATATTATCACCAGTTAGGGCAGCTCCTGTTACTCTACCTCCCATTTTTTCGGCGATTTTAGTATTTAAACCTCCAAAGATAGAACCAGCATTGAACTCTACTTTTAGATCATCCCAATCCCAATCCATGTTGTTAAGATAAATAGCTGTACCGCCTTTCCATTGAGAGAAAGAGATCAGTCTTTGTTCTTCGAAACCATCTGTTTCAGAAGAGTTTTGTGTGAATAAGATATCACCCCCTTGGAATTTCACTTTATTCAGTGCCTGAATCTCATTTTCTTCGAAGTAAGTATCATCTTCAAAGAATTGTTCGTCTTCTGAGCCTTCTACAGCAATATTTCCTGAGAATTGGAACTTTACAACATTTACCCATACTTGTCCTGAGTATTTTGTTCCTTGTAGAAAAGGATCTTTGTCATTCCAAATGTCTGATCCTCCATTTTTAGCAGGCCCCCAATCGGCTACTACTTTGTAAAACCCAGATTTTCCGGCAATAAATAAATATCCATCTTGATCGACATCGACTTGAGTAATCTTACCTCTAAATCTGTATTTCGAAATATTCGCTTTCATTTCTTGTTGTGTCACTTTAGGATTATATGCGAATAGCTGAATTTCTCTTACTTTTTTAGTAGCAATTTCTACCAAGTAGATTTTCTTTTTTCTACTAACAACTACTGTGATATAGTCGTTTTTTGGACTAATACACATGTGGCCACCTCTTGGGATGGTAAAAGGGCGACCATTTTTTGTTAGCTTCATTTCCGTTAGATAGGCTTCATCTTCTAGGCCTTGGAAATCATAATCAATCTCATAAATAACAGAGCCTTTGTTCGTAGAGTTAAGGAGATAGAGTTGTTGGTTAAAAGGCATTCTGATATTAGAGGCTTCTTGTTCGTTTACAGGTTCATCAATTTGTTTATGACAAGAAGTAATAGATAGAGCAATGAGAATAAAAACAAAGTTTATTCTCCACAGTAGGTTTTTCATTTGAGTCAAGTAATTAATTTAGATTGAATGAAGAACAATTTTAGATTTAATCGCAAGTACGAAGCATGTTAGTTTTTGTCGCTTTTTTTAATTGATAGGATAGCAATGTACTTGCAGTTGTCGTATTAATTGTCGCCCAAAGTAAGTTAAACTTTTTAACAACTTCAAATAAATAAAGAATTCAAATTGAGTGATTTATGTTAGTTTGTTCAATGAATTGTTAGAAAAAGTCTATTTTTTGAAAAAAGTTCCCACTTGGAAAAATTTAACTTAATGTAAGCTTATAGGTGTTTCTGATAATAAATTCCTAGATAACGGATCTATGCGCACATTTTTCTTATAAAACTAAGATTAATACAAGTAAGGTTAACGGTATTATTATAATCCTTAAGTGGAAATATCAATTCTTTACTATCTGTTATACTACCTAAAATATTGTCTTTTTAACCTATCATAAAAGTATCCGTAATTGAAATTAAACCTAACCCAAAACCAAATATCTATCTTTTATAGGTTTTATGTTACTGTATTATTTTTTAAGCGTGACTGCTTTTGCGATTAACTGAAGGACCATGATTAGATTATCATTTTTATTCGTTTTACAATTTTATTGTATAAACCTGTTTGCTACGTGTATCTCGCCACAAGATTTAAATTCTGACATGACTATTAGTAATAACTGTAGTGTTGTGTCTTCAAGTGGATCTTTTAAAGCTAAAGATAGCCATAGAACTCTTACTTTGGATAACAATTTTAGGTATGATGTTAATGGTAGTTTGACATTAACGGGGGATACCAAAAATGGTATCAGATTGTATGGAACAAACTTAGTAGTGAAAGACGGGGCAATTTTTTCAGTGAATGGAAATTTGATGCTGACGAACTATTCTACAATAAAAGTCGAAGCTGGAGGAATGTTAATTGTCAAAGGAGATCTAACCATTGGTGATAGTGACTCTGAAAATTCTGTTGATTCCAAAATTACTATTGAAGGCAATGGTGAAATCCATATTAGTGGCAATGCTAACCTCAATTATTCAACGGTTGATTTAAATGATAAAATGTATGTTTCTGGTACTTTGAGTATATCAGAAATCACAACTACAGAAATAGATAATGCGATTTCTTTTTGGCAAGGACTAAAAAGTTCTTTTTTAGGATTTATCCCCATACTAAATACTATTTTTCAGAATCAAATTGATAAAAACACTGCGTTAAAGAATGATATAGAAAACTACGAGCAAATTAAAAATGGAGGTGAAGAACTTAAAAGTAACAACACTTTAAGTAATGGCCCTTTTGGGAGTTTAGCATTAGATTTAGGAGCATCTGGAAGTAACGCTATCGGTGTTTCTGTAAATCTATGGGACAATTCACAATTGGATGGTCGAGAAAGCGATGCAGATCTAATTAGAGTTTCACTTTTGCCGTCTATTACTGTTAATTCAGCTTCGGGTTGGTATGGGAAATATTTAAAAGTAACGACTACAGGATTCCAGGAAAATGAAATTGTGATGAGTGATCAATCAAATGCATTGACTTCTTTAGAGGATATTCAAAGTATCTTACAATCCATAAAATGGAAAGTAATAGATTCTGATGCGAAACTTGGTTTAGATAGATACCATGATAATGGTAATAAAAACCATATGGAAAATGAGGATAAACTAAAACTATTAAATTACCTCAGTGCTGAAAGGACGATAACATTATCATTTGTAGATTCAAAAGAAGGCATTAGTTATACTAATAAATTTAGTCATGGTAGAGTAAAGGCAATTGAAAGTGTTGATCAGATTAGTATCACAAATAATACAGATGACCTTCCTATTGTACTTTCTTATTTCTCGGTATCGAAAGACGGTAGTCAGGTAGTTTTAGATTGGACAACTGCCCAAGAAATTAATAATGATTATTTTGAGATTCATAGATCCACCGATCAACAAAATTGGGAAATAATAGGGGTTGTTTCTGCCGAAGGGGGCAATAGTAATTATGCCATAGATTATAGCTTTTATGATGATTCGCCACTAGCTAGTGCTTATTATCGATTAGTTCAATATGATTTTGATGGTCAAAATGAATCTTTTGGTCCTATTCAAATGAAATTCTCACCAACCTTTACAAAGTTAGAATCGAAAATTTTCCCTAATAAAATAAGACGTAACGAATCTTCTCAGATCTCTATTGAAGGTGCCTTAAAAGGAAGTAATATATCTATCGAAATATTTAACCAACAAGGGTTGTTAATCGATAGAAACCAGATAGAGAATACTAATGCAGAAGTAGTTCTTCAACCGTTTGACTTGCCACTTCATTTACCTACAGGGATGTATTTTGTTGTAGTAAAGTCAGGACGAAATATTTCTAGAAATAAAATAGTTTTAGAGTAGCTCTAATAAAAAAGCATCACCGATTTATTATCAGTGATGCTTGTATTTTATTCTTTACTTTTCCAAGCTTCAATAGGGAGGTCGGTAGCAATAATATCAACACCTAAATCCCAAGCAGCTCTGTATTCTGATGTTCTTTTTTCGATATTTTTTTCTTTATCGGTCGTATGGAAAGTCGCGTTGATACAGAATATGCCTTCCTTATGTAATTTTTCATAGAGTGTTTTATCATTGAGACGAGTTCCTGTAAAAGCAATCATTCTATTGAAAGGAATTCCTGATGCTTTTGCTTTCTCCCAATGTTCGTCGTTCATAATAGTTACACTAATCATTAAATCAGGTGCGAGTTGATGTACTAATTTTGCATCTTCCCAATTGTAAGTAATTACTGCCGCGTACTTTTCTACTTTTGCCTTTTTAATAGCCTCAACAACCATTTCAAAAGGAACACCTTTTTTTACATCAACGGTAAGTACGGCATAACCTTTAGAAGTCCATTTTAATACTTTTTCGAAGGAATCAAACTTGAACTTTGTCAGATTCCCATCATCATCTTTTAGACGAATATCTTGTAACTCTTTCCAAGTATAATCTCTTACAGAGCCACTTCCTGTAGTTGTACGTCCTAGCTCGTTGTCATGCATTAAAAACATTACGCTGTCTTTACTCATCTCAACATCTAATTCAATAACAGGAGCGTAAATACTTTTAACAAGATGTTTAAATGTAGGAATGCAGTTTTCTGGATATCCAGGGTAAGGTCCACCTCTGTGTGCACTGACCAATTCTTTCGGGTTTTTCTTATAATCTAAGAATTGGTATAGATCTTCAATGGATTTGAAATTTAATTTTTGTGCCTGAAGTTGAAATGCACCAAATAATAATGTGATAATGATAATGGAACGTTTCACGATATTGGTTTTGATAATGAATAATTCAATAAGGGAAATAAAAGAAAAGCGTACGCCTATAAGCCGAGTTCTGTATCTCCATCACTATCTAAAAAAGAAAGTGATGTGATCCCTGTCATTTATCTAGACCTGCAATCACTCACAGGTTCCATCGACCTACCCATCTTACTTGTTTCGAAAAACTATGAAGCGAGCAACTTCACTCCCGAAGGAAAGTAAGACCTATTTGGTCTTTCATCTCACAAGGTTTACCATGCCATTTATGTCACCATAAACGCGGTGAGCTCTTACCTCACCATTTCACCCTTACCCGAAGGCGGTATACTTTCTGTTGCACTTTCTGTCATCCAAAAAAGGATGCCTTCCCGTTAGGAAGTGTGATGCTCTCTGATGCTCGGACTTTCCTCTTCAGTCAAGCTGAAGCGACAGAGCGGCGTACGCTGAGTGCAAAATTAGTAATTAGAAATTAGGATCTAGTAATTCGTAGAGATAATTAGGAAATAATTACAAGAGATGTGGAATAAAGAGCATTCATAAGGTGAGCTAAGGGATGATTTCAATGAAATAAGCTCTAGTGATCCAAATAATAGAACACAAAAAAGCCTTAACATTTCTGCTAAGGCTTATTGCTCCTCTTCTTGGACTCGAACCAAGGACCCTCTGATTAACAGTCAGATGCTCTAACCAACTGAGCTAAAGAGGAAGATATTCTTCCAAATATGTAATTTGTTGCTCTCCTTCTTGGACTCGAACCAAGGACCCTCTGATTAACAGTCAGATGCTCTAACCAACTGAGCTAAAGGAGAATGAATTTGAAAATAAGCTTTTGCTCCTCTTCTTGGACTCGAACCAAGGACCCTCTGATTAACAGTCAGATGCTCTAACCAACTGAGCTAAAGAGGAAGATATTTCAAACTCTACTTTTTAGGAGTGTTTTTCCTTAAAAGCGATGCAAAAGTAATGTGAGAAATTTAATTTGCAAAATCATTTCAAAAATAAATTGCAAATTAAATTAAATGTTATTGAAAATCAGTCTAAAAAAAACTGCTATTTTTCTTGTTCAAAGTAGAATTCATTAATCTGCTGAATATAATCAAGCAGATCTTTACAGCCTTGTCGGGTTTCCGAAGAAGTAATTAACATAGGAGGGAATTCTTCCCAAGTTTGTTTTAACACTCTTTTGTATTGAGCAATCATTTTTGAAGCCTTTCCTTGTCCTAATTTATCTGCTTTTGTAAATACAATACAGAAAGGAAGTCCATTTTCTCCCATCCATTGCATAAACGATAAATCATTTTGTAGAGGCTCATGTCTGATATCTACTAAAACGAAAGTATTTAATAAGTTTTGTCTTGTGGAAATGTAGTTTTTTACCATTCCCATAAACTTAGCTCGTTCTGTTTTGCTCACCTGAGCATATCCATATCCTGGTAAATCACATAAGTACCATTCATCATTAATTAAAAAATGATTGATTAGCTGTGTTTTTCCTGGAGTAGAAGATGTTTTTGCAAGTTTGTTCTGTTTTGTCAATGCATTTATAAGTGATGATTTCCCTACATTGGATCTACCAATAAAAGCATACTCTGGTCTATCAGGAGCAGGACATTTAGAAGCATCACTATTACTTACAACAAAAACGGCCTCTTTGATTTTCATAAACTCATTAAAATTTTTTGTGATTCACAAAGGTAATGAAGTACGAAGGAATAAATAATAAGTTCTTGTATAGAAGTACGATAAGGATCGTTAATACAATAAAAAATCCACTTTTTATCTTCAATTGGTGCTAATAATATGCTGAAATCAATAAAAATCAACCTTGCTAAATGATAATAGTCAATTCTAAAGAGATCCTCAGAAAACTCCTTACATCTTACTTCTTACTCCTTACTTTATTCATTATCTTTGCCTCCGCAAAATTGAAGAAATAACAATATTTGAATATATATATTTATGAAAGCATATGTATTTCCTGGGCAAGGAGCTCAGTTTACAGGTATGGGTAAAGACCTATACGATTCTAATCCAAAAGCAAAAGAGCTTTTCGAAAAAGCAAACGAAATCTTAGGTTTCCGTATCACTGACGTGATGTTCGAAGGAACTGCTGAAGAACTTAAGCAAACAAACGTAACTCAGCCTGCAGTATTTTTACATTCAGTAATTACAGCATTATGTGCAGATGAGTTTACTCCGGATATGGTTGCAGGTCACTCATTAGGTGAATTTTCTGCTTTAGTAGCTTGTGGAGCCTTAAACTTTGAAGATGCTTTATCTTTAGTAGCTAAAAGAGCTGATGCAATGCAAAAAGCATGTGAATTGAACCCATCGACTATGGCTGCTATCTTAGGTCTTTCTGACGAAGATGTTGAGAAAGTATGTGATGGTGTAGAAGGTGTAGTTGCTGCAAACTATAACTGTCCAGGTCAATTAGTAATTTCAGGTAGCAAGGAAGGTATCGAGAAAGCTTGTGAAGTAGCTAAAGAAGCTGGAGCAAAACGTGCTTTACCTCTTCCTGTAGGTGGTGCATTCCACTCTCCATTTATGGAGCCGGCAAGAGAAGAGTTACAAAAGGCGATCGAGGAAACTCAATTAAGCCAACCAACTTGCCCAATTTATCAAAATGTAAATGCTAAGCCGCAAACAGATCCTGAAGTAATTAAGGAGAACTTAATTGCTCAATTAACTGCACCTGTACGTTGGACACAGACAGTTCAGGCAATGATTGCTGACGGTGCTACAGAATTTATTGAGTGTGGTCCAGGAAAAGTATTATCAGGACTAGTTAAAAAAGTAGATCGTAAGATGCCAGTATCATCTTTATAAAAAGGTGAATTAGTATCGAAAGTAATATTTGTATAAATCCTTTTCGCAAGTAAGTGGAAAGGATTTATGCTATAGTCGCAGATTTTATAATTTCGCGTAGGTGCTTTTTATAAATAGGTGTACTTAGCGCAAATTCAACGCCCATACCTATAAGTTTCTTTCTTGCACCTGCTAAACTATAAGGTGTAGTACCCACTATAGTCACAGGATAGGAGATTCTTTGTTTAAGCTGGAAAATAGTATCCTCTAAATGTGATCCCAATGTTTCACTATCAAGGAAAACCATTTTAACTTCTTCCTCCTGAATAAACTGATAAAGTTGGATAGTATCCGATACAATAGTAATTTCCATCCCTTCATCTGCGAGCATTTTCTTTAAATAATGTGCGTTAATAATATTATTATCAACCACAATTGCTCTTTGTATAACTGGCTTGTCTAGGCCGTTTGCTAACGCCATCGTCATATATAATTGAATATTGGTCCTAAAAAAATCTAATCGCTTACTTTTAATAACGAAAAAACATACCAAAATAATATATGAGTATCATAAAAAAATTAAATAAAAGTGTAATTTATTATTTGTTGATTATTAGTGGGTTATCAATCTTATCAACATCTTGCAGCCCAAAAGGCGATGGTACTTGGGAAAAGGATAAAGAGGTACCTGTTGTGGTAGCAAATAACGACCTTGATTTCTTAGTCACGATACACACAGAATATGGTGAAATGAAGGTTGTTTTGTTCAATGATACACCACTTCATAGAGAGAATTTTATCAAACTAACTAGGCAACATTATTATGATAGCTTGCTTTTCCATAGAGTAATCAAAAACTTCATGATTCAAGGTGGTGACCCTGATTCTAGATTTGCTTCTCCCAATCAAGGTTTAGGTAGAGGCGAAATTGGTTATACCATACCTGCAGAAATAAAAGACAATCATTACCATAGAAAAGGAGCATTGGCCATGGCTAGGAAAGGTGAGGAAGTAAATCCTGACTTAGAATCTAGCGGTTGTCAGTTTTATATTGTTGATGGCAGAACTTATTCGAAAAGAGATTTGATAGATGCTCGACTAGATCATACGAAATTGAACAAATATTTTAATAGTATGATTGAAGACCCTGAATACTCTAAAATAGCATCATCTTACTCTTCATTAGGTGCCAATGGTGATATAGAAGGACAGAAAAGACTGATGAAGAAATGTATTCCAATGATTGAAAAGAAATACGATGTTGTATTATTGGATCGATTAAAAAGAGATGAGATTAAAGCATATACCACAGTGGGAGGAACTCCCTTCTTAGATGGGAAATATACAGTATTTGGTCAAGTAGTAGAAGGCTTTGAAGTGATAGATCAAATAGCTAATAAACAGGTGAATAGACAAAAAAGGCCAGTTGAAAGTGTTAAAATGTGGGTTTCTGTAGAAGAGATTCCTAAAGATGAAGTATCAGCAATGTTGAAAAGTATAAATATGTAATTCAACAGTCTTTTGCTCTCTTAAAAATAATAATGATTGGATTGTGAAACATATTTAACGGAAAAGGGTTTATTTTTTAAATTTTCGGAAAAATAAACCTTGGAAACTTTTTTATTGTTTGTGGTTTCCATATGTTTGCATTAGAAAAAGAAATACCTTTTAGAGAACTAGTTATACTTATCTACAAATCTGTTGGTTCGCTATCATTTTTTCTTTTTATCTGATACGAAATAATAAATTATCTCATTTTTAATAATCATTATCTAACTCATTTAAAACAATGGTGAACGATCAATTACGTATCCGAATCATTGAAGAAGCACGCAAACAATTCCAAACTTCAGGTATTAAGAGAGTTACAATGTCAGACATTTCCCAACAGTTGGGAGTGTCTAAAAAAACACTCTATAATGTATTTAAGGACAAGAAAGAACTCATCGATTTCACTTTAGAACATCATATCAACGAAGATATTGCTTTTGTTGATGCCGTATGGAAAGAAGATAAAGACGGTGTGTACAAGTTGGCAAGAATCTTCTTTTACTTCTACACGAGGATGAAGTCGATTAATCCGATGACTTTGTTAGACTTAAAAAAATTCTATCCTGAAATCTGGAATAAATTCGAATGTCATAAAAAAGGATGCTTCGATCAATCAATGATCAGTATTATAGAACAAGGTGTAGACGAAGAACTATTCTTTGATGACATGAACATTCCACTATTAGTAAGTATGCGTGTCTGGCAGTTGGAATCTGCTTTTGATTCTAACTTGTACGATCATTCCAAGTATTCTTTAGCGACAATACAAATGGAATTCTTCAAGCATTTTATTAGAGGAATAGCTACTGTCGAAGGTGTCAAATTACTAAATCAGTACCTATCAAGTTTTATTAAAGAAACTCAATCAACAAACATATGAAAACAACGGCCTTAAAATGGGTCACTGTACTAAGTCTACTCTTTAGTACAACTCAATTAATTGCACAAACAAATCCTGACCAGAATGGAGATTTGATGGACTTGCAAGACTGTATCGATTATGCTTTTGCAAATACAGGAACCATCAAAAATGCAGTAATCGAACAGGGTATCTCTCAAGCTAAAGTAGGTGAAATTATTTCAATGGGTCTTCCTCAAATTGATATGGAAGGTCAGTTGATCAACAATGCAAAAATCCAAAAATCGTATGTACCTGGAAATACATTTGATCCAGATGGTGACCCTAATGAAACCATTGGATTAGAATTCGGTACACCGTTTTTATCAAATGTTCAATTATCAGCAAATCAGCTATTATTTGATGGTACTTTCTTTATTGGTGTGAAAGCCGCTAAAGTTTACAATGAGTTATCAGCAAAAGAATTGATTAGATCGAAAATTGATGTTGTTGAAGCAGTAACACAAGCCTATTATTATGTACTAGTACAACAAGAGTATTTAGAGTTGATTAATAGAAATAAGGAAATTCTTGAATCTTTATATAACGAGACTAAAGCCACTTACGAAGCTGGTATGGTCGAAGAGATTGAATTCAACAGAATTGAGGTAACTTATAACAGTATCTTGATCCAGCAAACTCAATTGGAACAGATTCAAATTATTGCAAAGAAATTATTGAAATTCCAGATGGGAATGGATATAAATGAACCGTTGCAATTGTCACAATCACTAGAAGATTTTAGAGATTTTATCGTTACTCCAACAGATCTAGCTGAATCATCAAGAAGAATTGAGTATTCAATCATGATGACTAATATCAAATTGAATAACTATGATATTAAAGCTACAAAAGCGGAATACTGGCCTAAATTGTATGCTTTTGGTAACTATGGTGTCAATACAGCGAGTACTCAGTTTTCTGATTTATATGGAACAGCAGGAGATTTCTTATCAGTAGGTGTATCGCTTTCTTGGAAACTGTTTGATGGTTTTAATAGATCAAAAAGAATTGAGCAGAAGAAACTGAAAGGACAGCAGTTACAAAACACAAAAACTGATTTAGAGCGTCAGATTTCTATTGAACAGGAACAATCTAGAATCACTTACGAAACAAACCTGTCTACATTAAACTTACAGGAGAAGAATATGAATGTTGCTGATAAGGTATACACAAATACTCAAGTGAAGTTTAAAAATGGTGTTGGATCTTCATTAGAAATTACAACTTCGTCTCAAGATTATCAGACTGCTGCTAATAGTTTCTATACTTCTTTATATGATGTATTAGTAGCGAAATTAGCCTTTGAAAAAGCAAATGGTCGTTTGTTGAGCTATGTTGATGAAGAAGATCATAGCAAAGACGAGGAAGTTTTGAAAATGAATAACGAAAAAAAATAATCGAAGAATAAAATCATGAAACATAGATATAAATTTATTGCTCTTTTATCTGCGGCCAGCATTTTATCATCTTGTGGTGGCGATGATTTAGAATCAAAAAAGCAAGAGTTAAAAGACTACCAAACGGAGTTAGCTGACTTAGAAATTAAAATAGATAACCTTGAGAAAGAAATAGAGACTATTGAAGGTCCAAAAGAAGTAAAAGTTTCATTAAAACCTGTTACTATTTTTGATGTTCAAGAAATGACATTTAGTCACTTTGTTGATGTTCCAGGTGATGTTATCTCAAATAGAAACGTAGTGGTTGCTCCAGAGACTACTGGGCGATTAGTAAAAAGATATGTTGAGGAAGGTAACTACGTTAAACGAGGACAAAGAATTGCCAAGTTGGATGTAGAGATCTTACAGAAACAAATCGAAGAGGTTGAAACTTCTTTGGAGCTTGCTAACATTATGTATGAAAAGCAAAGTTCTTTATGGGAGCAAAATATTGGGTCTGAAGTTCAATATTTACAAGCAAAGAATAATAAAGAAAGCTTAGAGGCGAAATTAGCAAGTTTAAAAGAGCAAGAAGGAAAAGGATATATCTTGGCCCCAATTGCAGGTAAAATCGATGAAATCTATATGAAAGAAGGTGAAATGGCCCCAGCAGGTCAGCCTTACGCTAGAGTAGTTGATTTAAATAATATTGAAGTTGTAGCTGAAGTTTCTGAAAAGTACAGCCGTGATGTTAAAAAAGGAGACCATGTATCTGTGAAGTTCCCTATGCTTGATATCGAAAAAGATATGAAAGTGAGTATGGTCGGACAGACGATTAACCAGGTGAACAGAACTTTCAAAATTAGAATGAAGGTAACAGAAAGAGGTTTGAATCTTAAACCAAATACAATGGCTGTAGTTACTATTAATGATTACTCTAAAGATCATGCTGTAGCTATCCCTTCTAATTTAGTTCAAAAGAATACGAAAGGAGAAACATTTACATATATCTTGGCAAAAGATGGAGCTAAGAAAGATGTAGTAAAAAAGATTACTGTTCAGACAGGTAAATCTTATAAAGGAAAAACAATGATTACTGCAGGTATTGAACCAGGTATGAGAGTAATTGATAAAGGTTACTCTGAGGTAGTTGTTGGAGAAGAAGTTCGAGTTGTAGATTATCAAATCTAATTTTGACAAAAGATATGGAGTCAAATTTTAACAAAAACAGTAACGAGACGAAAGAGGAAAAAATCAAGGAATTTGGTTTAAGTAGCCTCTCGATCAATAATAGTACGTCCATTTTTATTCTTACAGTCATCATTGCACTGTTTGGAATTTTGGCGTACGTGGGTATGCCGAAAGAGCAATTCCCTGAGATTCGTATTCCGATGGTGTATATTAACACAATGCACCCAGGTAACTCACCTGTGGATATTGAATCACTAATTACTCGTCCGATTGAAAAAGAATTGAAATCGGTAAAAGGTGTAAAAGAAATTATTTCTACATCAGCTCAAGACTTTTCAGTTATTACTGTAGAGTTTAATGAAGATATAGAGACTTCTAAGGCACTTCAAGACACAAAAGATGCTGTAGATAAAGCCAAAAGTGAATTACCAACAGATTTGGATCAAGATCCAAACGTTCAAGAAATGGATTTCTCTGAGATTCCAATTATGGTAATTAACCTTTCTGGTGATTTCGAAATTCAAAAATTAAAAGATTATGCTGAAGATTTAGCAGATGATCTTGAAGAATTTAGAGAAGTATCAAGAGTTGATATTACAGGTTCTGTAGAAAGAGAAATTCAGATTAATGCAGACTTATATACAATGGATGCGATGCAAATTGCATTCTCAGATATTTCTGATGCAATTTCTCGTGAGAACGTAACAATGTCTGGTGGTGATGTTAAAATGGGTAATGGTTTCCGTAGATCATTACGTGTTGATGGTGAATTTAAAGAAGTATCAGAGATTCGTAATGTAATTGTGAAGTCTGAAGATCAAAACACAATTTACCTCAAAGACCTTGCTGATGTAGAAGATAGCTATGTAGAGCGTAAGTCATATGCTCGTTTAGCAACGAACTCTTTTAACGATAAAGGTGCATACCCAGTAGTATCATTAAAAGTGGTTAAAAGAGGTGGAGAAAACCTTATCGATGCAACAGATAAGATCAATGTTCTACTTGATGAAGCAAGAGCTACATATTTACCGCCAAACTTGGATATCGTAATTACTGAGTCTCAATCTAAAGAAATGAAGACTTCGCTAAACAACCTTGAGAACTCAATTATCTCAGGTATGATTCTAGTGGTAGTTGTATTATTATTCTTTATGGGATTAAGAAATGCCTTATTTGTTGGTATTGCTATTCCGATGTCGATGTTCTTGTCTTTCTTAATCTTGAGTGTATTAGGAGTGACAATTAACATGGTAGTTTTATTTGCACTGATTCTAGCTCTCGGTATGTTGGTGGATAATGCCATTGTGGTGATCGAGAATATCTACCGTTTGAGGGAACAAGGACTCTCTAAGAAAGAAGCAGCAAAACAAGGTACTGGTGAGGTAGCATTAGCGATTATTTCATCTACGGCCACAACTTTAGCAGCTTTCGTTCCTTTGGCATTCTGGGGAGGTATTATGGGTGAGTTTATGAAATACTTACCGATTACTCTAATTACTGTATTGGCCTCGTCATTATTCGTAGGTTTAGTGATTAACCCAGTGATCGCTTATCGTTACATGAAAGTGGACGATGAAGCTGCTTACAGAACAGTAAACAAAAAGAAAGTGACAGTTGGTTTAATCCTAATAGGATTATCAATTCCTGCTTATATTCTTCGCGATACTTATGCTTTAGGAAACCTACTAATGTTGGGTGCATTTATCGCATTATTAGATGGTATTGTACTAAAAAGAGCTGCACATTTCTTCCAACACAATATTTTGACAAGATTGGAGTCTGTGTATTTATCAACATTAGAATTTGCCTTAAAAGGTAAAACTCCATATGCTTTGATTATTGGTAATACATTTTTCTTATTCTTTGCGATTGCTTGGTTTGGTGCCCGTTTAGGTTCAGGTAATGTACCGATTGAGTTTTTCCCTGATTCCGATCCACGTTATGTTTACATGTATGTTGAGGCTCCTCAAGGTACAGATGTAGAAGAAACGAATAAGATTGCCTTAGATTTAGAAAAGCGTCTATACAAAGAATTACTTCCGTATAAAGACATCATTGAATCTATTGTAAGTAATGTAGGTGAAAATACGAATGACCCACAAGATAATGCTGGTAATTCTGTAACACCTAACAGAGCTAGAATCGCTGTAGGTTTTGTTCCTTACGAAGAAAGAGGTGGAGTAAGCTCTAAAGAAGTAAAAGCACTTTGTGAGCGTATTGCTAAAGATATTCCAGGTGTAGAAATTGTTACTTCTAAAGACCAGAATGGACCTCCAACAGGTAAGCCAATTAGTATTGAGCTGAAAGGAGAAGATTACATTGTCTTGATTGAAGAGGCAAATAAAATGAAATCTTTAATCGAGCAATCTGACATTGAAGGTGTAGATAAATTATCTGTAGATATTAGCGTGAGTAAGCCTGAATTATTAGTTAATATTGATAGAAATAAGGCTCGTCGTTTTGGTGTATCAACAGGTATGCTTGCAAACAACATGCGTACAGCTATCTACGGTCAGGAAGTTTCTAAATTTAAAGATGGTGAAGATGATTATCCTATTCAACTTCGTTTAAAAGATGAATATAGATATGATTTATCAACTTTAAATGATCAAAGAATTACTTTCAGAGATAATAAGGGAGCATTCCATCAGGTACCTGTTTCATCTGTGGCATCGTTGGATTACAGTACTACAGTAGGAGAAATCAAACGTAAAGATTTAGATAGAGTAGTTACTTTGAGTTCTAATATTACAGAAGGGTACAATGCACAGAAAGTTGTAGGTGAGGTAAAAGGTTTATTAGCAGAATATAAAATGCCTTCTCAATATAGCTACAAATTTGGTGGAGAGCAGGAAGATCAAGCAGAATCAATGGCATTCTTATCAAGAGCAATGATGATTGCGGTTTGTGCTATCTTCTTAATCTTAGTATCACAATTTAACTCTTTTGTGAAGCCATTCATTATTATTATTTCAGTAGTATTAAGTTTGATTGGTGTACTATTGGGATTAATTATCTTCAATGATCCATTTGTGATTATCATGACAGGTATTGGTATCATCTCATTAGCAGGTATTGTAGTAAACAATGCTATTGTATTGATAGACTGTGCAGATCAATTGGTAGAAAAGAAAAAGGATCAACTTGGTTTATTAGAGGATGAACGTTTACCTATTAAAGATTATATAGAATGTATTCAGCAAGCAGGTTTCACTCGTTTGCGTCCTGTATTGTTAACTGCGATTACGACTGTATTAGGTCTTATTCCTTTAGCTACAGGTATGAACATTGACTTCTTTGGTATGTTTGCACACTTCGATCCAGATATCTATTTCGGTGGTCCAAATGCAGATACATGGGGACCAATGGCTTGGACAGTAATCTATGGATTAACGTTTGCTACTTTCCTTACATTAGTAATTGTGCCTGTGATGTTATTATTAACGGAGAAAATGGGACAAGCTTTTGGAGGTTTATCAGCACCAAAAAAAGAAAAAAAGATCGTATAACTGGTCTAATCAGATAAAAAAAGAGCTGAAATCTTGTTGTGACAAGGTTTCAGCTCTTTTTGTTTATATATAAGTGAACTTATGCTTTCGACATTTCAGTTCTAGCTTCAATAACTTTTTCTAAACCATCTTCTAGTAATGTAAGAGGACGTTGAAGTACTTCTTTCATCTTTTCGATATCTGGTTGTCTTCTAGACATGTCACCTTCTTTTAAAGGATCTAGGTATACAATTTCAGAAGCAGAACCTGTAGTTTGAATGATTTTTTCTGCTAGTTCTTTAATTGTAGTAATTCGATCATTACCCACATTCATGACATCATTTACACACATGTCATTCTCAAGAAGTTGTATGGTCACTTCGATGTTGTCTTCAATAAAGCAGAATGTCCTCGTTTGGGAACCATCACCATAAATTGTAATAGGTTCGTTTTTAAGGGCTGCATCAATAAACTTCGACATTACAAAGTCAGTACTTTGTTTGGGGCCGTAAGTATTGAAGAAACGAAGAATAGTATAGTCTAAATCAAACTCTTGCTTGAAAGATCTGCAATATGCTTCTCCTAAGTTCTTAACAATTGCATAAGGAAGTCTTGAGTTTAATGGTGTAGTATGCTCATGTTGTGGTAAATGAACAGGTTCGCCGTACACCTCAGATGAAGAAGAATAGAAGACCCTTTTCACTCCTGTATTCTTGCATAATCTTAATACGTTTTCGATGCCTTGGATATCTTCCAGTACAAGTACAGGGTTTTCCAAAGTACGCTTTACGCCTACTACCGCAGCGTAATGAAATACGTAATCAAATTTATACGAAGTCATAATCGCTGCAATTTCTTCGTAACGATTGACATCACATTTAATGAATTTGCAGTTAGGATGTTTGGGTACTTTCCAAGCCTCGCCAGTAAGGAAGTTGTCAACACAGACAACAAAATTATCTGGGTTTTCAAGGAGTTTATCTGCTAGTGAACTTGGAACAAAACCAGCTCCACCTGTGATTAAAAATTTTCTCATATGAATGATGATAATGTGAGACTCTTAGCTTAAAGAAGCCTCTAGTATATTATTATGAGCTTAATGTGCTTAGCTATTTATTTCAATGAATTTCTTGATAGCATCTTTGGTTGCCAAGAGTACTAGTTTATCACCTTTTTGTAATGTGGAGTTAACTTCTTTTGGATTACGAATTAAGTGATCTCTATATTCGACAAAACCTAATGCATTGACCTCTTCATGTGTTCTTCTCAAGGCAATAACATCAGCTCCATAAGTGCCTTCTAAATCTAAATCATCAATAAACTTACCAATTGTACGTTTGGGCACAATAACTTCGACAACTTCATAGTCATCGGGTAATTTCATGAAAGATTGAATCTCTGGATTTAGAATCATTTCTGCGGTCATTTTACCAACCTCGTCCTCCGGGAGGAGAATTTCTGTTACCCCAAGCTTTTGTAAAATGATCTTCTGTTGATCACTTACAGCTCTTGCGATAATACGTTTTACTTTTAATTCTAATAGAAGTACAGTAGTTAGTAATAAACCTTCAACGTTTTCACCGATGGCTACCAAAACAGCATCCATTTCTGTGATTGATTGAGATTTTAACGCTTTTACGTCAGTTGAGTCTAAAGCAACAGCATAAGCTACATCGTCTTTGATAAGATCAACCAGTTCAATTTCTCTATCAATGGCCATCACTTCGGCTCCTAATGATGCTAAGTTTCTAGCAACTGAAGAGCCGAACTGACCTAAACCAATGATTGCATATTTTCCGTCTGCCATATTTCCTTCTTATTGAAAACTGAATTCTAACGGAAAATTATGACCTTATATCTTACCAAGCAAAAATGTTTTAACAACTTCTAAGGCTACATCGAAGTTTCTGTCATTTCTAACAATTAAATCGACATTTTCTTTATGAGGTTTGATATAGTTCTCATAAGCAGGCATTACGTGGTTTTCATAACGGTACAATACATCATTGATATCGTATCCTCTTTCCACATTGTCTCTTTTGATACGTCTACTTAGTTTTAGGTGAGCTTTAGCTTCAATAAAAAGCTTTAGGTCGATCATTTCTAAAACTCTTGGATCATGGAATACAAAAATACCTTCCAAGATGATTACTCTTTTAGGAATGAAAGTAAGCATTTTAGGTTCTGCCTCTGCGTTGTTGAAAGTATATTCTTTGATATGAACTTCTTCACCTTTCTTTAAACGCTGTAAATCTTGGTAGAACTTCTCTAAATCAATAGAATAGGGTGTGTCAAAATTTTTGATCCCTTTTGCATCTTCAGGCTGCTTTTCTTTTTCGATGTAGTAATTGTCTTGAGAAACTGTACAGATGTTCTCTTCGCCAATCATGTCCACTAGATTATTGATAAAAGTAGTTTTGCCAGATCCGCTACCGCCTGTGATACCAATGATAAAAGGAGTTTCCATTCTATTTTCTGATTCTAAAAGCTTTATGTTTATAATAAAGAGACAAAAGTAATCATTCATTTTCAGTTTATGTGTTTTCTATAAATATTCATTAGTAATTAAAAGGATAAATCTTAGTAATATTCAATTTTTAGAGATTGAAATATAACTTAATTAAGAAGGATGTACTAGACGACAGTGTATTGTTAAAAAAGTTTGAATCCCCAAATAGAAAATACCTATAAATGGTTATTGTTGTCAAAATCTGTTAACAGTACTTTTGTAGTGCAGGAAGGTTCTTTACCCTTAATTGTTTTTCCACAACTAGGAAAGGCAAAAATGCCAATGTTACTAATGTGTATAATTTTTTTAGCTAACAGATTATTTTTTGATTTATAACGTAATTACTATCACTAACGTAAACAAAAGAAACTAGGAGATCATTTGATGGTCTCCTTTTTTGTTTAAGAGCTTTTAAATCACTATCTTAAAAGGGAAATCAACAAGCCAACTACTACTATTTACTATGAGAAATCACTCTTTAATCAGGTGTCTGTTGGTGAATTTGCTATTCTCTATTTTCTCACCAATCGACCTTTTCGCCCAACAAGCACATCCTCATTTGAAAAATCTTGTATTTCAGAATGAGAGTAAAAAGTATGTGCAAATTCCTTTTACTATGGTTAATAATCTTATGGTTATTCAAGTAAGTATTAATCATTCAGATTCCCTTAATTTTATTTTTGATTCGGGAGTTACTTATCCTATCGTTAGTGACCCTACGATTATTGATGAATTAAATTTCGAACCCCGAAAAATTAGAGAGGTTGATATTAAAGGTTGGGGTACTGGTGAAGATGTACATGCATATCATACTTGGGGTAATACGATAGAAATAAAAGGGGTAGAAGGGCTTAATCAAGATATCATATATGCGAGTAAGGATGTGTTGTTGCTTTCTAAAAACATGGGTGTAAAAGTACATGGATTGATTGGAGCTACAATTTTTAATCACTTCGTTGTACAAGTGGATTATCAAAAAAAGGTAATAACACTTTACAAACAAGATTATTATGCATCCAAGAAAAGAATAAAATATAAAAAGCGATATGAGTGTTTTCCTGTGGAGATAAAAAGGAATAGATGTTATATGACAACGACAATATTCTCTTCAGAAACAAATTCGTTTGAAAATCTAAATTTATTAGTAGATACCGGAGCAAGTCATGCTTTATCAGTTTTTGAATCGGAAAATACGCCATTAAAAGCATCTTTAAAAGCAATTCGAGATCACCTTGGTGTGGGAATTAATGGAGATCTTTATGGTAAGGTAAATCGATTGGATCAATTAAAAATAGGAGATTTTCTTCTTGAAAACCCAATTGTGAAATACCCTGAATTTAACAGCCTTAATCAGAACCTGTTCGATAAAAGCAGACATGGAAGTATTGGTTCAGAGGTCTTAAGAAGATTTACTGTAGTTTTTGATTATCATAACAAGGAAATCCTATTAAAGAAAAATAATGATTTTAGAGATGAGTTTTCCTATAATCATTTAGGGCTTGAATTTAATAATCCATATCCTGGATTACCTTATTTTGAAGTTTCTCAGATTAGAGAATTATCCCCGGCGTTTAAAGCAGGAATTAAGAAAGGAGATCGATTGGTGCAAGTGAATGGCCAAGCGATATCATTAATGTCTGTAGATGAAGTTAGAACATTGTTTAGAGGTAAAGATGGTAGAAAACTATCCTTAGAAATCGAAGACAAATCAGGCAGTTATAAAGAGTATACATTAACGTTAGAAGATCCTTTCAAATAGCCTAATAGATGTGTTTTACTTCTTTGAAAGCATAGTGTTTTACTTCTTTGTTTTCTTTTGCAATAGAAATACAGCCATAATCATTCACGCCAAGAATTACTCCATTGAATCTTTCTCGAGTTCCATCAGGATTAACTTCTTCGAATAATCCTTCCTCTTGGAACCAAAACATATTATCGTAATACTCTCTTTTTAACCTATCAATCTCTCCATTTTTTAATTGATGATAGCGTTTGTCCAGATTCTCCAAAAGTAGCTGTGAAGCATAGTTCAGATTCATCTTTTTACCAGTTTCTATAAACAATGAAGTGGCAGGGAAGTTTCCATTAAAAGAGGTCTGATTAATATTTAAACCTATTCCAACGATAGAATTTGAAATTTTTCTACCACTCAAATAGTTTTCTATCAAAATTCCACATATCTTTTTATTGTCAATTAAAATGTCGTTCGGCCATTTTATTTTGACATTGCTTGAGTAAAGAGATGTTATAGTGTCATAAACACCAAGGGAAACTGCTATATTCATAGTAAATTGGTCCTTGGCTTCAATGAAATGAGGCTGAAGAAAACATGATAAAGTAATATTACTATCTGCTTGACATTCCCAAGCATTGCCTCTTTGACCTCTACCTTTTGTCTGATCAGAAGTAACGACAGTTGTTCCTTCTTCTATGACCTTATTAGAAATCAATTGGTTGAGGTAGTCATTTGTAGAATGACAAGACGGCACATATATGACACTTTTACCGATAATAGACGTATTGGCAGAAATTTTATACAACTATTTATTACTTTTGTTTAGAAATGACATGTAATTCAGCCTTATTAAATTTGAGTACTGAATTTGCAGTGCAATAATACAAGATTAGAAATTAAAATAACAAATCGGCAAATCCACCATTATCAGAAAAGATTTTATTGGGGGTAGCCCATTATAAAAATATGAGTAAAACAATAAATGTAGAGGAGTTAGCACATATCGTTGCTAAAGGGATGCAGGAGAAGAAAGCACAAAATATTGAAATATTAGATTTAAGAAAAGTTAAGAACGGAGTGACAGATTTCTTTGTAATCTGTACAGCTTCATCGGATACACAAGTAGATGCTATTGTTGATAGCATTGAAAAAGAAGTAAAAGATGCTAACGGAGAAAAGCCTTGGGCTACTGAAGGTACAGGTTCTCAAGGTTGGGCGCTTTTAGATTATGTGAATGTAGTGGCTCACGTTTTCCTTCCTAAGAAAAGAGAATTTTATGCTCTAGAAGAGCTTTGGGGAGATGCGAAAGTGTTTAAACTACCAACTGAATAAAAAGAATAATTAACATTTTAATATCAGTATTTTAGAATGGATCAGAACAAAAGGAATATTCCTAAGAATCCAATGCCGAAAAATAACTATCAAGTATGGATGCTTGTGGCACTTATTCTTGTAGTTGTGGGTTTGGCATACTTCAGTAAGAGCAGTACTACTGAGACAACAACACTTCATGAATTCAAGACGATGTTGAAAGATGGTGATGTAGAAGAAATCACTATCGTAAATAATAGATGGGTAGAAGTTGTATTAAATAACAAAGCCCTTCAAAAGTCAAAATATAGTAAAATCCAGCAAGAACGTAGTCCGTTTTCTGTAGTGACTAAGGAACCGAACTATCGTTTCCAAATCGCTTCAGCAGACCACTTTCTTAAAGAATTTGATGATACTCAAAGCGATATCCCTGAAAAGGATAAAGTGCCTTATAAAGTAGAATCAAGAGAAAGTTTTGGTACTTGGTTTATGAGTACAGGTTTCTTATTCGTACTACTTTTTGGTTTCTGGTTCTTAATGAGACGTATGGCAGGCGGAGGAGCAGGCGGACAGATTTTTAATATTGGAAAATCTAAAGCGCAAATGTTCGATGCTAATCATGTAAAAGTAACATTCAAAGATGTTGCAGGTCTTGATGAGGCAAAAGAAGAAGTAGAGGAAATCGTTGATTTCTTGAAAAATTCTAAAAAATATACTGACCTAGGTGGTAAGATTCCTAAAGGTGTTTTACTTGTAGGCCCTCCCGGTACCGGTAAAACGTTATTAGCAAAAGCAGTGGCAGGTGAAGCAGGTGTTCCTTTCTTCTCTATGTCAGGTTCTGACTTTGTTGAAATGTTTGTTGGTGTAGGTGCTGCAAGAGTTAGAGACCTTTTCAAACAAGCTAAAGAAAAAGCCCCTTGTATTATCTTTATCGATGAGATTGATGCAATTGGTCGTTCAAGAGGTAAAGGATCTATGCCAGGTTCTAATGATGAGAGAGAGAATACCTTGAACTCATTATTAGTTGAAATGGATGGTTTCGGAACTGATTCAGGTGTAATTATCCTTGCTGCGACTAACCGTCCGGATGTATTGGATAGTGCATTGATGAGAGCGGGTCGTTTTGATCGTCAGATTTCAGTAGATAAGCCAGATATTAATGGTCGTGAGCAAATCTTTAATGTTCATCTTAAGCCTATTAAAGTAAGCAAAGATGTGAATGCAAAAGAATTAGCGACACAGACTCCAGGTTTTGCAGGTGCAGAATTAGCCAACGTTTGTAATGAAGCCGCATTAATTGCAGCAAGAAATAACAAACCAGCTGTGGAGATGGATGACTTTATGGCAGCCATCGACAGAGTAATTGGTGGTCTTGAGAAGAAAAATAAAATAATCTCTAAAGAAGAGAAGCGTATTGTAGCTTATCACGAGGCAGGTCATGCAGTAACAGGATGGTTCCTAGAGCATGCCAACCCATTAGTGAAAGTAAGTATCGTACCTCGTGGTGTTGCTGCGTTAGGTTATGCTCAGTACTTACCAAAAGAGCAATACTTAAATACTACTGAAGAGATGATGGATGAAATCTGTATGACTTTAGGTGGTCGTGCAGCTGAAGAAATTATCTTTGGTCGTATCTCGACAGGTGCATTAAGTGATTTAGAGCGTACCACTAAAATGGCATACAGTATGGTGTCTATTTATGGTATGAACGATAAAATTGGTCACCTGTCTTTCTATGACCCAAATAGAAGTGAATTTAGCTCTAGACCTTACTCAGAAGCCTTAGCTGAAAAGATTGATGAGGAAGTGAAGAATCTTATTGATGCGATGTATAAACGTACATTGGCATTGTTAAGAGATCATTCAGATGCCTTAGAGTCTTTAGCACAACAACTTCTTGAGAAAGAGGTATTATATCAATCTGATCTTGTGAAGTTAATTGGTGAGCGTCCTTTTGATAAGAAGACAGTATACCAAGAGTTTACTGAAGGAACTGAAGAAGCAAAAGTTGTAGAAGTAGAAGCAACTGAAGTGAAAGCGGAACAACCTTCAGAGGTGAAAAGTGAAACTTCTACTGGAGAAGATTCAAAAGAAACTCCAGATACACCAAAAGAAGAAGTATAGTGATTGAAAAATCATAAAAGATATAAAGGTCATTCTAAGCAATTAGGATGACCTTTTTTGTGTACTAATGGTAGTTTTTTTGATGTTTTGTTCAAACAAAATTCGGAAAACTTGTTTTATTATTGAAATTATAGCTTATTGCGTGATTAACATATTTTGTTTAAACAAATACTATAGTACAAACAGCTATGTCGATCGAAACAGATATCAACCAAAAATCATTCAGAGATCCTTTTCAAAAGGCATACATAAATCTGATGTTTACCAACAACTGGCTTTTAAATCAGTCAAAGACTTGGTTTAAGAAGCAAGGTATTACCCACCAACAATATAATGTATTACGTATTCTAAGAGGAGCACATCCAAGTTGTATGAACCCTGGAAGTATAAAGGATGTGATGATTGATAAAAGCCCAGATTTGACGAGATTGATCGATCGTCTTATCGAGAAAGGTTTTGTTCAAAGAGAGACTTGTGGAAGCAATAGGAGGAAGGTAGATGTGATTATCACGCAATCTGGCCTTGATAAGCTCGCAGAACTTGATCCACATGAAGAAGAGGTGATGAGTTCGTTTAAAAATATCTCCGCAGGGGAAGCAGAGCAATTAAGCGATTTGTTGGATAGATTGAGAGGGTCAAATGACTAGAAAATATAAATGGTTGTGTAGTTCATCTTAATGTGAATTCACAACCATTCTTCTTGTAACTCTATTTGTGCCATTCAACACTGAAATAAAATATAACCCTTCAGAAACATTTGTTTTCGGCTTAAACTTAAAGTGTACTTGGTGTGAGTCTACAGATAAGTCCATACGATAAACTAAATTACCAATTGTATTGTATAATAGAATCTGAACTGAATATCCTCTGTCAATACCTTTGATTTCCATATCCACGTCAATATTGTTATTCTCTAAAACAACAGGATTGGGAAGAATTTCAAAAGAAAGAGGTTGGTTGTCTTCTACATAAATATTTTTTTGAGGTAAATCTAAGTTGCTTGCATTTGCTTGATGCAATGAGAAGATTCCAAAAAGAAATATCCACATGTAGTATTTTACGATGTTACGTGTTTTGAAAAAGTAACTTTCATGTGATTTCATAGTAATTAAAGCGTAAAAGTGTTGTATAGGCAGATTTCTTTGATGTTGATCTTTAATATCTGAAAAAACTCGCAGTTTTCAAACAAAAAAAGCCAACACATTGCTGTATTGGCTTTGTGATCCCGCTGGGGCTCGAACCCAGGACCCTCTCCTTAAAAGGGAGATGCTCTACCAACTGAGCTACGGAATCGTCGTTTTTCAACGAAATATTTTTTTGAAGTAATCTCTGTGCTCACGATTGGATTCGAACCAACACGGGATTGCTCCCACCACCCCCTCAAGATGGCGTGTCTACCAATTTCACCACGTGAGCTTGATATTAAATCATTTGTGATCCCGCTGGGGCTCGAACCCAGGACCCTCTCCTTAAAAGGGAGATGCTCTACCAACTGAGCTACGGAATCGTCGTTTTTCAACGAAGTATTTTAAAAGTGATCCCGCTGGGGCTCGAACCCAGGACCCTCTCCTTAAAAGGGAGATGCTCTACCAACTGAGCTACGGAATCGTCGTTTTTCAACGAAGTATTTTAAAAGTGATCCCGCTGGGGCTCGAACCCAGGACCCTCTCCTTAAAAGGGAGATGCTCTACCAACTGAGCTACGGAATCATAATTTTTCTAAAAGATCTACTTCAATTGTAAAAAATCAAAATGACCTATTAAATTTGAAAAACTCGTTTAGCTTTCCTTTTTTGCGAGTGCAAATGTAGAATGATTTTCAACATCAAGCAAATAATGAGATTAATTTTATCCTTAATAAGTTTATATATTCTGATATTCAGTCAGTTACTATTTGCAGAAACTTCAGTTAATTCGAAAATAGAAGAAGCTGATAATTTATTTTCTGAAAAACAGTACATAGAAGCCTTTAAAATTTACAATGATATCCTCGAAAAAGATAGAACTTTTTCTTCGAGAATGTTGTTGAGAATGGCATTTATCCAAGAAGGTCAAGGCAACTATTCTTCTGCACTTTATTTTCTAAACCTTCAATACCGTCTTACTGCAGATCGACAAACACTAAACAAGATGTCTAAGATTGCAGAAGAACATAATCTTTTAGGGTATCAATACTCGGATAAAGAGTTCTTCGTTTCAATGTTTAATAACATGCAGGGAGTTTTTGCTGCAGGTTTAATTATTTTATTGACGGCCTGTTTAGCATTGATGTACATTCGAAAACGACAAGACCATTCGATTACGACATTGACTTTCTTTGTAGTTATTTTTTCTGTGATAGGCTTATGGGCTTTTAATGGAGGGATTCATAGAGAGTTGGGAATTGTCAAAGGAAGTGGTGCAATTCTTATGGATGAGCCGTCTGCTGGAGGAAAAAAGTTGGTAGACCTAAGTGCCGGTGAAAGATTCCAGATTAAAGGAGAGAGTGATATTTGGTATAAAATAGAACTTCCTAATGAATCAGAAGGGTATATCAGAAAAGGACGAGTATTTGATATTCAATAACTCTTTCTTATGAGATCATAAAGAAAAAAGGCAGAAGTACGATGAAGTATTTCTGCTTTTTTTTGAATCATTTATTTTAAAGTGATAATCCATTTATCTTCTTCTTCAAAATAGAGTTGCTTGGTTTCTATTTTTAAGTTCAAGGAAGCACCTTTGCTATTCACAATCAAATGATTTTCTATAGCGTGTGAT
The DNA here is from genome assembly GCF_012641475.1 of Flammeovirga agarivorans. NCBI lineage: Bacteria > Pseudomonadati > Bacteroidota > Cytophagia > Cytophagales > Flammeovirgaceae > Flammeovirga > Flammeovirga agarivorans. The sequence goes on from NZ_JABAIL010000005.1 coordinate 545,510, forward strand.
ACTTGCCAATCGGTATTATCATTAAAATCAGGGATAAGTTCTCCTACAGGCTTTTGTTTTATATCTTCAACCTGATAGTCGAAATACTCGAGGAAAGACTGACTGCCAAACCAAATATTACCATTCGCTTCAACAATAATTAATCTACCCCCTGTAATATCTACAATTTCGTTCAACAGCTTTTTACTAGACTCCGTTTCTCGTCGTTCTCGAACAAGTTGCTCTTGAGTAGCCTGAAGCTCTTCCATATTTTGCTTCATTTCCTCCTCATTTGTCCTTAATTCATCTGTGAGGCGCTTACTGTCGTTATATAGTTTACTTACGTTAGAAGTATTCTCAGAAGTAACTACAGAGGTTGCTATGGCTCCACCTATCTCATTTAATAATTGTAATGATTTTGATTGAAGTGGATTGAAAGATGCCAATTCGATAATTACTTCTACCTCACCATGTGACTTGAATGGATAGATAGTTAAGGAATTTGGAGGAGCATCACCAAGACCTGAGCGTATTGTGATATAATTTTCAGGAATTTCTGTAAGATAAATCGGTTGAGCTTCTTGCCAAATTTCTCCGATAAGCCCTTCACCTAGTTTTACTTTCTTTTCATCAAATTCTTTGAATGTATCGAAGGCATATAAAGCAGCCAATTCCATAAACTCATCCTGTGTGATTGGATCTTTTTTGTGGATATAGAAAGCAGCATGAGAACAGTCCATAAAACGGGCAAGTTCTTTTACTAATGCTCTACCAAGTTCTTTTGCATCATTGCTATGGATACGTATCAGTTTATTGAGATTAGCAGATCCTTCATTTACCCATTCCCTTTCGCTTCTTTCTTCAGAGTTTTGCTGTAACCTTTTCTTTGTATCCATCAGTGAATGGATAAATGGGTCATCTTTATATTGGTCTTCGTTGATATTTTCGAATTCAACTTCGTAGTTTCCTTTACTAAATTCCATTACATAGACAGAAATATCTTGAAGCTTCTTTCTCATACTAATCAATGATTGCCTCATACGAGACATTTCCATAGTACCGTTATCATTAAATTCCACTTCAAGATTACCGTTGGCAATATCATTACTCTTTGCTGACAATTCTTGTAATGGAGAAATAATCAAACGGTTTAAAAGTATAGAAATAAGAATAACGACCACACAAATAAGAAAAATGGCAATTAGTATAAATCTTATTAGTTGATATTCAACTTCCTCTGAGTCGTTTACATATGCTTTTACAAGGTCTTGATTTACCTTAAGCATAGTACCTGAGTTTTTCTCTAAATAAGAAAGACTATTTCTTACCGTTGCATTTTCTTGTTCGAAGTGAGTTAACAAACCAATACTATCAGATTTAGCCAATTCTAAATCGATATTCATGTTGAATGAATAATTAGAGGTTTTTAGAGGCTCTTCAAGGATAGTTCTAATATTACTTCTGAAAGGTTTCCATACTTCTTCTATTCGTTCGATATAATCATCAACTCTATCACTAGCAGGTCTGATTTTTTTACTTTCCATTTCTGGTACAGTACCTCCATGTTTCATGACCAATAATGAACCGTCGTATAAGTTTAAAGCACTTTCTAGGTCTTGAAGAGCATTTTGATCGCCTGTATTGACATAAATGTTAGATAGCAGGACAATCCTTTGTGAGAGCATTGCATTTCGGGCTGATACATCCACTTCTAGACTTTCATTGGTATATAGACCAACCAATGTTAGCACAGTGAAGAGAATGGCACCGATGACAATACCACCAATCCAAAAGATAAGTTGCTTAATAGAAAATTGCTTAAAGTACTTATCAATCATTTTATTTGTAGCCCAGTATAGGGATGATTAAGGTCAAAAAAATGGAAACCGTAGGGTGGTTTCTTCTGAATTTAACAAAACTATAACGCTCAAATCCATCAAAATAATACATCGAATCGAGCTTTATTCTAAAAAATATAATGGTGTAAATTGTGTGCCAAACCGTTATCATTCTCAGATTAATAACTATTGATGTGGGTAATTTTGAATAAAATCTAGAATACCCACTAAAGCAAACTGAATTCCCATAGACAATACGATTAACCCCATGAATCTAGTTGTTACCTGATTAAGCATAGAAGGAGTATCGCTGGCATTTCTTGTTCGAATGGCAATAATAATCCATGTCAGCGCCAATACGGCTGCAATTGAAATAAGAGCGATCATAGGAACGGCGTCATCAGATTGGTTAATGGCAAGGGTGATAGTACCCGTAATTGTTCCTGGTGATGCGGCAAATAGAATAAGACGTATAATGTCTCTTTCTTCTTCAGAATGTGGAGTGACAGTATCTTTTTTAGATGGTCCTGTTTGTTTGCTTAACATACCAAACCCCATCCATGTAAGAACAATTCCTCCTGCTACCTGAAAGGCATCAAGTGATATTCCGAAAGCATGTAATAGTCGAGCTCCAAAAAATGCAGCACCTGCTAGGATAATCCCTACAATAAGAATCACCTTGGTTAAGTCTGTCAATTTATCTTTGAAAGACTTTCCGGATTCAATATGGTTAAATATCTGAGCACAGATGACAGGGTTCACTAAAGAGAAAATAGTTAAGAAACCTTGGAGGTAATGATCAATATGCATAGAATAAGTATCAATAAAAAAAGACTACTTCGTTGACACAAAGTAGTCTTAAGATAATATATTTTTAAGGGATTTACCTTTAAATCAAATTATGATTTTTTCTGATCACTGATTAATCCAACGCAAAGAGCTCCAATTAAAAGAATAACTCCAGCCATTGTTAATAGGCCTACTGCATTTCCGTTGAAGAACGTTGAAGCAATAGTACCACCAAACAATCCGGCAAAAATTTGTGGACCTGCAATTGTGATATTGAAAATACCCATGTAGATACCCATTTTCTCTGCTGGTAAGTTTTCAGATAAGATACTGAATGGCATTGCCAAAATTGCAGCCCATGCAATACCAACACCTGCCATAGAAGCAAATAATAGATATTTATCTTGAATAAAGTAGATACTGATAAGTCCTAAACCACCAAGGATTAAAGCAGTAGCATATACTGTTTTTCTATTTGTTGCTTTGATAAAGCTAGGCATAACCACAGAGAAGATAGCAGCTGCTAAACTGTACATCGCAAACATTAAACCTACCCAGTTACCTGCATCGTTATAGTCTGCTGAAGTCACATCTCCAGGAGCAGTGTGCCAGATATGTTGTGCAATAGCTGGAGTAGAATATACCCACATAAAGTAAAATGCTACCCATGAACATAATTGGACTGCAGCCAATTGGTACATCACTTTAGGTGATGAGCTTAATGTTTTGAAGAACTCAGAAATTGCATTTTTATCTTTTGCAGCTTCTTTTTCAGCCTTCTGTGCCTCGAAATCGATATTATTATATGCAGCATACTCTTCTGGAGGATACTCTTTTGTTCTTAAAGCAGTCCAAAGTACTGTTACCATCAATGTAGCTCCGCCAATATAGAATGACCAAACAACTGAGTCAGCTACTTTTTGTCCTTCAGCAGGTTCGTTGGCAACACCAATCATAGTTAAGATAAATGGTAAAGCAGAACCAACAACGGCACCTGTATTAATTAAAAATGATTGTACTGAATAACCTAAATCTCTTTGATTATCATTGACCATATCACCAACTAATGCTCTAAATGGCTGGAAAGTGATATTGAATGAAGCATCCATAATAAGAAGCATAGTTGCACCAAAAAGCATTGGAGGCATTAATGCGACAAAGAACTCTGAGTTTGGCATTAAAAACATTGCCAAAGTAGCAGCTATGGCTCCACCAATAATAAACGGTATACGACGTCCTAATTTAGTCCATGTACTGTCTGATGCTCCACCAATAATAGGTTGAATGATAATACCCGCAATAGGGGCAGCTAGCCAGAAATAACCTAAGTCGTGTACATCTGCACCTAAAGCTTGTAGAATTCTACTGACATTACCATTTTGAAGGGCAAAACCGAACTGTACACCTAAGAAACCAAAACTGAGGTTCCAAATTTGCCAGAACGATAAATCAGGTTTAGCAATTTTTGTTGACATATAAATAATGCTCTATTTAAGATTGTTGTTTCATACTTTACTAACAAATATATAAATGTAGAGGCAAGTTTTAGTATGACAATCGTTATGAAATCAGATAAATAACAGAATATTTTTACCGCAATCGGTTGATTCGACAAATAAAAAAAGTCTCTACTCCATAAAAATTGAAGTAGAGACTTTTAATTTAATCACTTTAAGAAGCCTTATGCACTAGCCTGCTTATTTTTACACTGACTAGGATCTTTACCACAGTAGCTGCAAGATTTTCCTTCAGGATTTAAAAATGGACTCTGAGATGCACAAGTTCCTTCAAACTTTCCATCTTTTTTGAAAATCAGCTTCACTGACATCAAAATGAAGAATAGACCTAAAACGCCTACACCTAGTAAGATAGTTTCCATAAATTATATATTATTGATGTCTATATAGACAAATGTTTTTATTCTTGATAGCACAAATGTAACTAAACTTAATGTTAATAGCTTTTCATGAGAGTGCTTTCATTTAATCTTTCTAACAAATTAACAAATGTTCATATGTTTTCCCTAATATTTTTAGCTAAAATGATGAAACATTGTACAATACACTATCTTAGTAGTTTCTTAGAAAATTGATCTATAACTGTTGCAATATCTTTAAAACCATCATGTTAGACCTATTTGATCTGGATTATATTTTTATTGAAATTTTTGATTATCCATTAAGTTATATCGAGCTTTTTGGTACTTTGATGGGAGTGGCTTGTGTTTATTATGCCTCTAAAAATAATGTGCTTACCTGGCCTACAGGCTTATTGAATGTCACCGCATCATTTATCATTTTCTATCAGGTATATCTTTATTCTGATATGTTTTTACAGCTATTTTTCTTTGCGACGAATGTTTATGGATGGTTGTATTGGAATAAACAAAGTGATACCACATCAAACCTAACTGTACTGTCAAATAATCAAAGAGTTGTAACGATTTTTACTATTGCTTTTTTGACGGTTTTGATAGGTTATTTATCAAGCAATTTGCATGTTTGGGCGAGCGAATTTTTTAAACATCCGGCTGCATTTCCGTACATAGATGCTTTTACAACAGGTATGAGTTTAGTGGCTACAGTATTTATGGCGAGAAGAATTGTAGAGTCTTGGGTGCTTTGGATTCTTATTGATATTGTAAGCTGTGTTTTATACTATCAAAAAGGCATATTATTTATTTCGTTGGAATTTGTGGTCTTTTTATTCCTTGCAATTTATGGGTGTTGGAATTGGATCAGGTTATATAGAAACGATCAGCTTAATCCAGTTTAGGTAGTGTAAGATGATATTTAATGGCTAATAAACGTATGCCAATCACTGTCGTAATACATGTCCATGTACAAATGGTATCATCAATATTGAATTGATGTAGGATAACGAATACAGAACCACCAACTAGACAAGCTGTAGCGTAGATCTCTTCTCTAAAAATTAAAGGGACGTCATTACATAATGTATCTCGAATAACTCCTCCTAAAACAGCTGTAAAAGTTCCCATTACAATACAAATTACAGGAGGAACACCTAATAACATGGCTTTTTGAGTTCCTATAAATGTGAATACACCAATACCAAGCGTATCAAATAGAAAAAGGGTTGTTCTAAGTTGAGCAACTATTTTTTTGAATAGGACTGAAAATGCAACAGCAACTGTTATAATAATTAAATAGTTGGGATCCATGATCCAGAAAACTGGTGTGGCACCTAAAATACTGTCTCTGGTTGTACCTCCACCAATAGCGGTAACACTTGCTACGAAAATAGCTCCGAAGATATCCAATTTCTTTTCCCTAGCAGCTAAAGTACCAGAGATAGCAAATACAAAGGTTCCGATAAGGTCGAGGACATTAATTAAAGACATATGATAAATTATTCAATCACGTTGGCGATTTTATTATATACCATTTCAGGTGTTACACCTTCTAAGCAAGCGTAATCTTCTCTGAGGCATGGTTTGTTACCAAAAACAGAACATGGTCTACATTCTAATTCATTGACTGATACTTCAGCTATATTATTTTCTGATTGTCCATATCCTAAGAAACCAGCATAATGATGTGTTGCTCCCCATACAGAAACGCATGTAGTTCCTCTTAAAGAGGCCATGTGCATATTGGCAGAGTCCATACTTATCATCACATCTAAATGCTCAATGATTTCTAACTCTTCCTTTAACTTAATATTACCGGCAAGGTTTACACTATTGGGAACTTCTTCCACACATTTGTCCAATATTTCTGCTTCTTGGCCAGGTCCTCCAAAAAATAGGATTTTTGCATTCAGTTTTTCTTGAAGCATCTTACTTAAGACTGTCGCTTTTTTCTCGCCCCATATTTTTCCTTTATGCTGTGCAAAAGGAGCGATACCAATCCAGGGTTGATTTTTACCACCTAGTAATTCTAACTCTGCTTGTTTTAATGCAGGAGAAGTTTTTTGAGGTAATTGATTTGATAAACTTACAGATAGACCAATTTTTCTAAATACATCGGCATACCTTTCAGGCATAGGTTTTAAAGGAGATAGAACTTTACCACTCTGTTTGATTAGTTGTTTCTTTGCTTTTCTGCCTTTGTCTAAGCGAACGACTTTTGTGCCAGTCGCCTGAAACATTGCATCAAGAATGAATGTACGAAGCACAGAATGAATGTCAGCAACTGCAGTAAAAGGCCCCATACCTTTTAGCATTTTATATAACTTTCTTAATCCTTTAAAGCCATTATGTTCACCATTTAAATCTGCTCCAACAAAAGATAACCTTGGGATATTTTCAAAAAATGGTTTTAAAAAAGGACGAGATACCATTACAATTTCAGTATCAGGGTTTTGCTCTAATACTTCTTTGAGTACAGGTACCGTCATGGCTACATCGCCCATGGCTGAAAATCTAAAGGCAAGAATTTTTTTCGACATATTTTATTTACTGATCTATCTTTATAATCAAAAATAAACGCTTTCTCTGTGAGTTTAATCAAAAAAGAAGTTGTTTCAAAACCATACTATTGGTATCTGAAACAACTTCTTTATCTATATCATTAAAGGATTACTTTCCTTCTTTGTACAATACAGGGTTCAATGAAGGATCATTGTACATTTTCATTTGCTTGTACACCTTCATGTATTTTTTGCCTGTTTCAATGTCTTGGATGAGTTCTTCGATGGCAGTAGATAAGTCTACTCGTTGCTCTAAAAGAATATCCAATTTAGTTTGACAAGCTGCTTTATGATCTGCAGAAGCATTTGGACGGTTTACTTCTTCTTGCATATGGTAGATTTTCAATGCAAGGATAGATAAACGGTCAATGGCCCAAGCAGGACTTTCAGTGTTGATTTTAGCACCATCAACGACCTTTACCTCTTTGTATTTATCCAAGAACCAGCTATCAATAAACTCAACCACATCTGTTCTTTCTTGGTTAGAAGCATCAATACGTCTTTTGATTTTTAATGCTTCATCTGGATTGATATTAGGATCTCTGATGATGTCCTCTAAATGCCACTGTACAGTGTCAATCCAGTTTTTCAAGTATAATAAATGTTGGATATCTTCTTTCTCGAATGGGTTTTCGATTGGAGTATCCACATGGTCTTTTATATGATATGTATCGATGCTTTGTGCAAAGATGTTATTACAATTTTCAGTGAACTGCATATTTTAATGTTTGTTGTTCTTGAATTACTGCAAAGATAGAAAAATCTATTATTGTCCGTTCATCATACGTTGTCTGTTTGCCTCAAAAATGATAATTCCTGCAGCAACACCAACATTTAACGAACTTACTTTTCCTTTCATTGGGATTTTAACCAATTTATCAGAAAGATGAATTAAATCGCTATTAATACCATCTTCTTCTGATCCCATAACAATTGCAGTAGGAACGTCTAATTCTACGTAGTATAAATCTTTAGAACCTTTTTCGGTACAAGAAACAACTTGAAGGCCACTTTCCTGAATCTCTAGCACTGTCTGAGTTAGATTATCAACTCTAGCTACAGGAATATGTGATAAGGCACCTGCAGATGTTCTTACAGCATCACTACCAATTTGAGCAGATCCTTTTTTAGGAATTACAATAAGGTCAACACCTGCACATTCAGCCGTTCTTGCAATTGCACCAAAGTTTCTAACATCAGTAACTCTATCTAAAATTAAGACTAAAGGTACTTTGCCTTCTTCGTATGCAGTAGCAATTACATTGTGAGGATCGACATAATCGATAGCAGGAACAAAACCGATAACTCCTTGGTGATTCTTAGAAGTAATTCGTTGTAACTTTTCTTGAGGCACTCTAGAAACTACGATTCCGGCTTTGTTGGCCATTTTATGAATCGCTGCAATAGATTCGTTTGAAGAGTCTCTTTGAATAAATAATTTTTCGAATTCTTTCCCTGCTTCTAAAGCTTCAAAGATCGGCTGAATACCGTACATAATGTCCTCGGCATTCGTTTTAGGACGTGGCGATCTTCTGAAATGTTTCTTTTTCTTGTCGTCGTACATTGTATTTAATTTGTCTTGGAAGAGAACCAAGTACATATTTAGCCATGCACGAGGTCCACAATTCTGCAAAGGTAATGGAACTTATTCAGAAGATATCATGAAAGTTGTAAACTTCTCATAATCATCAGCTCAAAATGTGGTTATTTTCTGCCTTATGATAAGTTTTAGTGACATAATGTGTTGAATACTAGTTCATCAAAGCATCACCAAAATCTGTGATCAATTGAAAGGCATTAGAAAAGTCACTGAGAGGAAGAGGTTGATCATCATAGATATCATGATAATGTGTCCATGATTTTCCCATTAAATAGAAAAAGAAACTAGGTACACCATTTTCAGAAAAGTAGTAATGGTCAGAATTAGCCGCTTTTCCTCTAGACTTTACAGCTGATAAATAGTGATTTTTAGTATTGATGTTAGATAAAAGTTCATATTGATCCGTATATACTTTACCATTAACAGCCATCATGCCCTCTTCTCCTGTTCCAAATAGATCGAGATTTACAAGAAACTTAATTTTCTCCAATGCTACAGTTGGGTTTTCTACATAGTATCTTGAGCCAATTAATCCTGCTTCTTCAGCGCCAAATGCTATAAAAACGACAGATGATTTAGGAGGGTTTGATTTGTAGTATTTCGCAATTTCTAACAACATGGCGACTCCCGATGCATTATCATTCGCACCAGCGAAATATTTTTGTTTTCCAATAGCACCTAAGTGATCGTAATGAGCTGTAAAGAAGATAAACTCTTTAGGGGTTTCAGTTCCTTTTATCTTCCCAATTACGTTCTGACTGATATAATTTTCTTTAAGTTGGGACTGAATGGTAAAATGACATGAATTGACGACTTCAGGCATTTTATTTCTTAACACATAAAATCTAGGCTTTGGCATTTGCCACCTAGCAACACCAAAGGTGAGTTTGTCATCAAAAAGAATAATAGATGCTTTCGCTTGAAGAATTTTTTCCATTAGTGGTCGACTCCATTGCATTCTTTTCTTCTCCTGTTCTTGGTCATATACAACGATACTATTACTTAAATCTTTTTTTGTAAATTCTTTAAGTGCTTCTTCATGCATAAAAATAGCATCATCCATAAAGAATAGTTCTCCATTGCTAGTTCCAGAACCAGAGTCTGTCGCAGGAATGTAATCAACGCCTACCTCTAATTTTATATCGTTAATGACTAACTCTACATTGTTCGGAAAGGTATTAACTGTAAGAGGAAAATTCTGGTAGTAGCTATTTTTTTCATTTCTTTCTAGTTCAATATCCTCAAATTTCTCTGCAATATATTCTGCTGCTTTTTTGTCGCCTTCAAAAACATAACCTCTGCCATGTAACTTAGGACTACACAATTGTTTTATGTTTTTCTTTACAGACTTTATATTTTGCCCTGATAATGTGAGTGATAGCGAAATAAAATAAAGGAAAAAGATTCGGTTTTTGTACACAGTTCTATTGCTTTCAGTTCGAAATTGTATTAGATTAATAAACAAATTAAAAGAAACGTTCGTTTTTTATAATAACTAATGAGGTATAAATCAATAATTTATTCTCTCAGTCCCGAAAAACCTGATATGATGTAACCCAATAAGCGAATGACTATTCTCTGTTTTGCTGATTTGAATAATTTATACACATCATACTAACTATACCAACTTTAAACACACATGGTACAACACACAATTGAAACACAAAAGATGATCGCCGAATCCGTACAGATGTTTGGCGAGAAACACATCGCACCTTTTAGAGAAAAGTGGGATGAAGAAGAACATTTCCCAGTCGAAGTTTTTAAGCAATTAGGAGAATTAGGCTTAATGGGTATTTTGGTTCCTGATCAGTACGGAGGTACAGGTTTAGGATATCATGAATATGTAACTGCTATTGCAGAATTAGCTTATTTTGACCCTGGTATTGCTTTATCTATGGCTGCCCATAATTCTCTTTGTACTAATCATATTCTTATGTTTGGCAATGAAGACCAAAAACAGAAGTGGTTACCAAAATTAGCTTCTGGAGAATGGATCGGAGCATGGGGACTAACCGAACCTAATACGGGTTCTGATGCGGGAAACATGATGACAGTAGCTGTCGAAAAGGATGACCACTGGGTATTAAATGGAGCAAAAAACTTTATTACACACGGTAAAAGTGGAAATGTAGCTGTTGTAATGGCAAGAACCGGAGAGAAGGGAGATAAGCATGCTATGACCGCTTTTGTTGTAGAAAGAGGAACTGAAGGCTTTGCAGGAGGTCGTAAAGAGAAAAAGTTAGGAATGAGAACCTCTGAAACTACTGAAATGATTTTCACAGACTGTAAAGTCCCAAAAGAAAACGTTTTAGGTAAAGTCGGAGAAGGTTTTGTTCAAGCACTTAAAATATTGGATGGAGGTAGAATTTCAATTGCAGCTTTAGGCTATGGTATCGCCAAAGGTGCTTTGAAGTGTTCTATTGAGTATGCAAAGGAACGAGAGCAATTTGGAAAGCCTATTGCGTCTTTTCAAGGTATCTCTTTTAAGTTGGCTGATATGGCTACTGAGGTAGAAGCTTCTTATTTATTGATTAAAGAAGCTGTAGAGAAAAAAATACGAGGAGAAGATATCAATAAAGCATCAGCAATGGCTAAGTATTACTCTTCAGAAGTTGCAGTAAGGACGTCCAATGAAGCAGTTCAGATATTTGGTGGATATGGTTTTACGAAAGATTATCCCGTAGAAAAATATTATCGCGATGCTAAATTATGTACGATTGGAGAGGGAACTTCAGAAATACAGAAATTAGTGATTAGTCGATGTCTAATTAAATAAAAAAATAAAGCGGTGAGTTTCGAAAAACTCACCGCTTTATTTTTACGAGCAATGCTCTTTTATTAATAGTAGAACTGATCTTCTTTTGGCATAACTAAAGCCATAACCAAATAGATCAATCCTGGAGATCCAAGACCGAAAACAAATGCACCGACAAAGCCCAAACGAACTAATGATACATCGATATTAAAATATTTGGATAAACCGCTACAAACTCCTGAGAAAACGGCATTTCGAGTAGAACGTACTAATTTTTTTGACATGTTGTTGATCTGTTAATAATTTAATTTGACACTTACTTTTTTATACGTAAATAAATGTCAAAGGGATGCAGAAAAAGCTAGTTTTTTCTTTAAAACCGGAGAATTATTTATTTCTGATATAATATACAATTTTAGATTCGGGCATAAAAAAAACCTTCAGAATTTCTTCTGAAGGTTTCCTGGCAGAGAGTGAGGGATTCGAACCCCCGGTACCTCGCGGTACAATGGTTTTCAAGACCACCGCATTCGACCACTCTGCCAACTCTCTGTGTCATTTTGACGAGTGCAAATATGCAAGGTTGAATTTAAATTTCCAACAACTTGATCAAGAAAAAATACAAATAATCGTAAATGAATTTTACCTGAACTCTTCGGGAGGATTAGCCTCAGACCATATTTGTGCTTCTTCTATGGTTGTATTGATTTGAAAACCAATTAATAAGATCATAGCAATAGTAAAAATCCAACCCATTAATCCCATAATTGCTCCAAGAGAGCCATAAAGAATATCATAAGAATTAAATGTGTCTAGATAAATTTCAAACAATATTGAAACGATTATTGACAAGATTGTTGCGACTATTGAACCCGGAGTAAATACTCTATTTCCTAAAATTTCACTTGGAGCATATCTAAATATCAAAGTGATATTAAAGAAAAAGATACCTACAACGATCAAAAACCTTAAGGATAACAGCATATATAGGGTAATCTCATTATTGAGGTATCCACTATCATGAAGGTATTCCAATAAATGTTTTCCACTAATCAATAAAAAGGAAGACAAGCATAGTGTGATGATAAATAAAAATGTCAAGTTTAAAGCGACTTGAAACTGTTTCCATAATGATCTTTTGTCTTCGAGATGGTAACAGCTATTGAAAGCATTCATCAGAGTTCTCATCCCAGTGGTAGCAACATAGGTTGCACCAATAAAACCAAAAGATAATAATCCACCTCTAGACCTTCCTGATAGGTCTTGAATGGGTCCTTCTATAGCTTGATAAACATATTCGGGTAACATTTCCTCTCTAAAAATCTTAAACATCATGTCTATAGATTCGAAAGGAATGTAAGATATTAAAGTAGAGAAAAAGATGATAAACGGTAACATGGCTAAACTAAAACTAAAAGCAATAGCCTGTCCCCTTTGAAGTAGGTCATTCTGATCCACTCTATGTATCAAAGCTATACCAAAAGTATAGAATGAGACTTCAGTGTGGGGAACTCTAGATGTAGATAGTTTCTCAATTATCTTTTTATAAAGTTCGTTATCCTCTAATTTCTTATGAAGATCTTTTTTAGTCAACTTTCTTTGCCGTTGGTTCAACAAAATACGGAGCAATTACCTCCATAAATCTTTGAGGAGCTCTGCATGGTTTATATGTTGATTTACTCATAAAAGCCAATTTTGTTTTGCCTGTATTGAGTAACTCACCTTCCTGATTAAACAATTCGTATTCAAACTGAATTTTAACTGTTGGTTTTTCAATTAGCTTGGTACGAATCGTTATCATATCATCGTATTTAGCAGGTTTTATGTATTTAGAAAAGTTTTCTAAAACGGGTAACATTACGCCATCCGCTTCCATTTCTTTGTAACTCATGCCTAAAGAACGTAATGCTTCTGTTCTGCCAATTTCATAAAATTTGGCATAATGACCATAATAGACAAAGCCCATTTGGTCGGTGTCAGCATAATTAATTCTTATTTGTGTTTCGTGAACTAGCATTGTGGAATGAGTTAACCTGATAAATTTGAATATCGTAAAGATACAATATTCGATTTTGTAGATATAAGCTTTAAGAAAAAAAAGCATTGTTCTTGACGATTCTCATCATAAGAACAATGCTTTATATATGAATTACTTCCCTCTATTATTGAGCGAAGAAGTCTTTCATTCTAGAGAAGAAGCTTTTACGCTTTTCTTCTTTATGTTCTGAAGTAGGGTTGAAATTCTTCGATTCTCTTAATTTCTTCAAGATGTCTTTTTCTTCAGAAGAAAGTTTCACAGGTGTGAAAACAGAGACATGAATCAATTGATCACCAACACCATATCCGTTAATGTCGCGGATACCTTTACCTCTTAAACGAAGTACTTTGCCACTTTGTGTACCTGCATCTATTGGAACTTTTACGTTGCCAGTTAATGTAGGAACTTCTACTGTAGTACCTAATGCGGCATCAGCAAAACTTAAATGAAGCTCATAGTGGATGTTTTCACCATCTCTATGTAAGTGCTCGTCTTCAATCGCTTCGATGACGATTAATAAGTCACCGGCAACACCACCACCTTTAGGCATGTTACCTTTACCTCTCATTGAAAGTTGCATACCGTCATCAACTCCTGGAGGGATATTGATCGATACTTCTTCTTCAGTATATACTCTACCTTCGCCACCACAATTATCACACTTGTGCTTGATGATTTTACCTTCACCATTACAAGTAGGACAAGTAGTATTAGATACCATTTGACCTAACATTGTGTTGACTACTTTTTGTACTTGACCACTACCATGACAAGTTTGACATGTGTCTAGGTCAGTACCATTTTTGGCTCCTGTACCATTACAAGTATCACAAGACGTATAACGTTTGATGCGGACTTTTTTCTCCACACCTTTTGCCATTTCCTGTAGTGTCAACTTTAATTTGATACGTAAGTTAGAACCTTTACGCTGACGGCGACCACCACCGCCACCTCCGAAGAAGTCGCCAAATGGGCTACCGCCACCACCAAAGATATCGCCAAAGTGACTGAATATGTCATCCATATTCATTCCACCTCCGCCGCCGCCGAATCCACCTGATCCGTCGAATGCTTGGTGTCCAAAGCGGTCATATTGACCACGTTTTTGGTCATCACTTAAAACTTCATAAGCCTCAGCAGCTTCCTTGAATTTCTCTTCAGCTTCACTATCACCAGGGTTTTTATCTGGGTGATATTTTATCGCAACTTTACGATAAGCTTTCTTAATTTCTCCACTGGAAGCATCTTTCGATACGCCAAGTACTTCGTAAAAATCTCTTTTAGACATTATTGGTGTTTCTTATTGTCCTACAACAACCTTCGCAAAACGAATAACTTTATCGTTTAATGTGTATCCTTTTTCAACAACATCAACAATTTTATCCTTAAACTCTTCAGTTGGAGCAGGGATTTGAGTGATTGCATCATGGTAATCAGTGTTTAACTCTTTACCGGTAGCATCTTCCATTTGTTTTAAACCTTGACCTTCCAAAGTTTTTAACATTTTGTCTTTAATCATCACTACACCGTCCAGTACAGGTTTTACCTCGTCACTGTCAGATTTAGTATTTGCAATAGCTCTTTCTAAATCATCGATAGTAGGGATAATTGCAGATAACACCTTCTCGCTTGCTGTTTTTGTTAGTTCAGATTTCTCTTTTAATGTACGCTTACGGAAGTTGTCGAACTCAGAATATAAACGAAGGTATTTGTCCTTCATTTCTCCTAATTCCTGAGTCAATTTTTCTACTTCAGTTAGTTCTTCACCTTCTGTTGTAGATTCTTCAGAGCTTGTAGCTTCAGTTTGATCCTCAGTTACTTGCTCTTCTTTATTTTCAATATTTTCGTTTCCTTTATTTTCTGCCATTTTGGTATTTTTTCTAGTTGAAATATACACTGCCGTTCAATCAACAATGTTGCCAACCGATTTTATAGGTCATTTTGTCGCGATTTTACTGACAAAAAGTAGAAATAGGAAGAAAATAAGTCAAATAACATCAAAATCAGACGAAAATATGACAGTTTTTTAAGAAAAGAAGCAGATAACGTATAGCTATCTGCTTCAAGTATATTTTATATTGTAGCTTGTCTAAGCTTGTGATTCTAGCTCGTTTACAGCTAACCAAGCCATTAATCCCACTCCAATTTCAAGAGCATCTTCATCGATATCAAAGGTAGGAGTATGAACAGAGGAAGTAATTCCTTTTGCCTCGTTTCTAGTTCCCAAACGGTAGAAACAAGCGTCCATTTCTTGAGAATAATAAGAGAAGTCTTCTGCCGCTAACCAAATATCTAGATCAACTACATTTTCTTCACCAAGATATTCAATTGCTGCTTTCTTATTTCTACGAGTAAGTTCTGGTTCGTTAACTAAGAAAGGGTAACCTTTATGAATATCCATCTCAACAGAACCACCCATACCTTCTGCAATTCCAGTTGCAATCTTGGTGATTCTTTCATGTGCTTCCGCTCTCCATTCTTCGTTCATCGTTCTGAATGTACCTTGAACTTTCACTTCATTAGGAATGACGTTAGTTGCACCAATAGCTCTAACATCACCAAAAGATAAAACTGATGGAATTTTTGGAGCTGCATATCTACTTACAATTTGTTGTAAAGCAACAATGATATGCGATGTGATAACAACTGGGTCAATATTTTTCTCTGGCATAGCCGCATGACCTCCCTGACCTTTTACAGTAAAGTAAATCTCGTCAGCACTTGCCATATACATGCCTTCTCTGAAGCCTACTTTTCCAGCGTCAATGAAAGGCATTACATGTTGTCCAATAATTTTTGAAGGGGATGGATTTTTTAATGCTCCATCTTTGATCATTAAAGATGCTCCTCCAGGTAATTTTTCTTCACCCGGTTGGAAGATTAGCTTAATAGTACCTTCGAATTGATCATTTAATGATTGTAATATTTTAGCAGCACCTAATAATGAAGTAGTATGTACATCATGACCACACGCATGCATAACACCTTCATTTTTTGATTTATAAGGTACGTCGTTTGCCTCAACGATAGGAAGAGCATCCATATCTGCTCTTAAAGCAATCACTTTTTTATCAGGGTTTTTACCCTTAATCAGGCCAACAACGCCTGTTTCAGCAACACCTGATTGTGTTTCAATACCATAACTCTTTAACTTCTCTGCTACAAACTTCGAAGTTTCATACTCTTGGTACGACAATTCTGGGTTAGCATGAAGATGATGTCTGATATTTACAATCTCTTCAATATTTTCTTTAACAGAAGATTTTATTTGTTCTTTAAGACTCATGATATTATGATTGCTTGTTGTTGTATCATTTTGTGATATTGTTAGTGATCAGTTGTTTTCTGTGTGAAAATCAAATAAATCACCTCGCAAATTTAATGATTTAATAAGAATCTATCATTACAAGAATATTGTAATTCTATCTTCTGGCATTTTTTGCAGCATTTCTGGCAGGGATAATCGATGCAAAAATAGTGATTGCAGAAACGGTAAGACATATCACTAAGAAGTCTTGCCATCGAGTTTCAACAGGGTAAGCATCAAGAATTCCATTGTTTGCACCAGTACTTATCCATTGAAATTTTTCTTGGGCAAAGCAGAATAAATATCCTGAAATAAGACCAAAATTAGCACCTGATAAAGCGACTAGGCCACCCTCATAAATGAATATCCTCTTGATCATGCCGTCTGTAGCACCCATTGATTTGAGAATATTCATATCATGGTTTTTCTCAATAGAAAGCATGGCAAGAGCAAAAAACACATTGAAAGAGGCAATGCCTAAAATCAATGCAAAAGTTCCATAAGTGAAGAATTTTTCAATCTTCAAAGCTCTTAATACTTGAGACTGTTGTTCGGGTCTTGTTTTAATGATGAAGTTATCTCCTAAAACTTCCATTAAATTATTTTTAACGGTTGTCGCCTTAAAACCTTCTTTCACTTTAATTTCTAAGCCAGTTCTTAATTGCCCATAATTCAATAATGAGTTGGCAAATTTTATAGGCACAATCACTGTTGATTGATCAAATTGAGGCTCGGCTACAAATACACCTCCTGCTTGAATAATCTTTTTATTAAATGCTTTTTCAGGATTTAAAGATGCTTTACCTTTTCTCTTAGGGTACCAGAATTGTAGCGGATACATACTGTCTCTTAATCGTAAGCCTAATTCTTGGTAAACTCCAGAGCCGACCAAAGCATATCGAGTGTCATTGTTATATAGGTTATTAGTACCTAAAACTACGGTAGTATCAATTTGTGTTTGAGTGGCAAAGTTCTCACTCACACCTTTCATTGTTACTACTTTTTGTTTGTTGTTGTATAGAATAAGGACTTTGTCTTCAATAACTTCTGTAATTGCCTCGACGCCTTCAACTTCTTCAATTTTATTTCTTAATGTCCATTCGTATGGAAAAGATTTACCTACATTAGATTCAATTTTTAACTCAGGATTGTGTCTATTAAACATACCTGTAAGCGTCCTTTCCATTCCGTTAAATAAAGAAAGTACAATCACTAAAGCTGCGGTACCAAAGCCAACGCCGACCATTGCAATATTGGATAAAGTCTGAATAAAGTTCTGCTTAATGAACTGTTCAGCCATCCCTTTATATGTTTTTCGGATCTTTTTAGGAGAAAAAGTAAAAAGCACTCCAATAGCTTTTCCTAAGAAAATAATTAATCCAAAAGTCATTTGAACCACCAAAACGAGTAGCATTAAAGGAATGCTCTTGATGTTACGTTGAGATAGAAAGTATCGTTTGGCGACAAAATATGGGAATCTTGACTTTGACATTAACAAATATGAGTTATAAATCTTTTTCCTGCCTTTGTAAAGTAATCAGACATGAAATTTTCACTACAAAGTTAACGGTAGAGTTGAATTCTCAACATAAATAATGAATTACTTCTTTTGATTTTTGAAAAGTTTGATAAAAATGTTCTTTAAGTTGATGATATTGCAACCCAGAGACAAAACAAACTTTATTGAAGAGAACAAGCTATTTTTATTCAATTACGATTTGAATCAATAGGTACGCGAAATATGAGGAGATTAGTACTGCTATTTATTATAAACTTGATACTTAATTATTCCTATGCCCAATCCTCAAAGCAATTTTGGAAATTGGCGGATAAAGGAGAGTACGAGAAGATTGTCAAGAAATTAGAAAAAGAGTCAGATCAGATAGATCGAAATATATCTTTAAACTATATATGGGGACTTTATTATGTGAGTAATGAGGCTGCATATAATTTAGATACTGCATACGCTTTTTTAGATAAAGCAGATAATTTATGGAATGATTCTTCGCCAACCCAAAGGGCAGAATGGGAGAAGTTATACGTAAACAATGATTCAATACAATATTGGAAACAAAATGTTGAAAAGTATGCTTTCAATGAATGTGTTGAAAACCTTAAAGAAGAGGACTTTATCACTTACTTGGAGAAGTTTCCTCACTCAGAATGGGTGCCGGAAGCAATATCATTACGAGATAGTTTAGGATATGAAAAGGCAAAACAAGAACATACCTACGAATCTTACCACCTATTTATAAGAAGTTACCCAGAAGCAAGGCAAGCGGAAGAAGCCCAAAATTATTACGAAAATCTTATTTATCATTCCAAAACAAAAGATGCTGACGAAAAAGCATTGAGTGATTTTTTAAAGGAGCATCCAAAAAATCAACATATCCATAAAGTAGAAAAACAACTTTATGAGTTGATTACAGAAGATAAATCTATTGTCGATTATTCTCACTTTGTTAGAGATTATCCAGAGACAATTTATGCCGATAGTGCAATTACTCAGATTTGGTTATTAAGTGAAGACAAAGATAGTGTTCTTAATACTTATAGAAACTGGGAAGAGAAAGCCTATTTTCAGGCATTAATGCTAAAGCAAAAGCAATTGTATTACCCTGTATTCCAGGAGGATTCTCTCTCGTTTATTAATGATCGTGGTAATGTAGTCTTTACTGAAGCCATCTCGGGAGTTAAAAAAGCATACAATTGTCATGGGACTTCAGACCTCTTTTTAGAGGTAGAAAAAGATGGGAAAAAAGGTTTAGTAGACCGTAACAATTCCATCGTTTTACCGTTCAATTACGATAAAATCAAACCACTTTTAGTAGGAGTATATGCCATTGAAAAAAATAATAAAGTAGGTGTTTATGCTCTTGGTGAAGGAGAATGGATTTCTCCAATCTATGACCAAATAGTCCCATTAAGTAGAAGGTTGTTTGGTGTTAGAAAACAGGCGAGATGGGGTATTGTTTCTGTTACTGGAGAGTTGAAGTTTCCGATAGAGGCAGGACAGTTAATCCATATTTCAGAGAATACCATTTTAGTAATGAAAAAAGGGCGTTGGGCTAAATATACTGAAAGTGATGTCTTTGGAAGTAAAATTAATACTGATGATGAGGAATTTATCTTTGAAGGGTATAAGCAATTAGAAGATCAATGGTTTGGTTTAAAAGAGAATTCTAAGTGGGCAATTTATACTCCTAATGGGAAAAAATATTCTCAGGATTATGATCAAATTGAAGATTTAGATAATAAACTAGGTTGGTCAGTGAGAAGTGACACCTTGTATCAGGTGATTAATTATGATAATGAACTTTTAATAGATTCTCTATTACTGCCAGAATTTTCAAAAGCAGGAGTTACTTCTCGTTGGAAAGATCAATGGGTAGCCTACAATTGGAAAGGAGAAAAGATATTTTTAGGGCAAGCGGATACAGTATTCTTCGATAAAATGTATCCAAATTTAATTCAACAAACTGATAAAAAGGAAAAAGTACTTTTCAAAGATGGAAATATTTTGGATCTCGAAAGATACTCGCAATGGAATGTAACTTATGTAACACAAGACTCATTAGTTCTTCCTTATATTGCGGCAATTAGTAGGAGAAACAAGAAATTTGCTTTGTTGGATCAAGGAGGAAATCAGATTATGACTCCACAGTTTTCGGATTTGAAAGTAGATGCAAACGGAATTGTCATTGCTAAATATGGTTCATTATATTATTTATATGGAACCAATGGTAAAAGAATCCTGCAAGAAGGATATACTCAAATAGTTGCTGATGGAACCTATTATCACTTAAAAGGTAAAGGGAAATTTGGTATATATAATATTAAAACTGGACTAAAAATTACACCTAGATATGAGGAACAATTACAACGAACAACTTTACAAAAAGAAGGAAACGCTTTATGGTTAGGAAAATATAAGGGGTTTGAAGGAGTTTTCTCGCTTTCTAATTATGAACAAGCTCGTTTTTATTATGAAGATATTAAGCTACTGAATCTAGATTCTACAAGTGTATTTGTCTTAGAAGATGAGAAACTAAAATTATTGGATGTGCAATCAAACGATATTAAAATGATTTGCGATTCTTATGAGGTAATAACAAAGTCACCTTCTAAATACTGGATTTTATATAAAAATGACGGTAGGTATGGTGCATATGTTTCCAATGTAGGAGATGTTATTTATCCAGAGTTTCAATCAATAGAAAATATTGGGTCATTGGAGCAACCTTTGTTTTTAGCTAAGCAATATATACAACAAGCAAAATTAAATATTCTATTATATATAAATGAGGAAGGGAATGTTGTATTTCAATCAATTTTAAATGAAAATCAATATAATGTGATAAGATGCGATTAACTTGAATGCTATTTACGAAATGATAAAATCGACTAAAGATTTGTTAAATAACTCTTAAGAGTTCGATATATAAACAGATGTTGAATTTAATCATTGTTTTTAAAATGGTTTATTTCCTAAAATAGCGAAACGAAAAAAATATAACAGAACAAACAATAGTGTGTATTTAAATTTCAACGAGGACTTTCTTAAAGATTAGCACAATCAACTTCACAAGTTAAAGTAGTGCGGGCAAGAGTATCATTGAGGTCACTTTGTTTTCGGTTTTGAAAGATTAAATTATAATTATGAAAAAAAAATTACTACTTCTAGTGGTAACGCTTATAGTAGGGCTTACAGTAGGAGTTTCGCCTGTATTGGCGTCTGGTGGCGGAGGACATCCTGAGGCTGCACCTTGGTCGGTTATTCCGTTTGCCACACTGTTAATCATGATTGCTACCGGTCCGCTTTTCTATGAAAAGTTTTGGCACCATAACTATCCGAAAGTGGCTGTTGGCTTAGCTGCAGTAGTGGTTGGATACTATATTTTTGGCTTGCATAATACGCACGGGCCTATCCACGCATTTTTCGAATACTTCCAATTTATAGCACTTTTATCTGGTTTATACATTGCCTCTGGCGGTATTATGATCAAAGTAGATCGTAAGGGTACACCAATGGTTAATGCAATTATCCTAGCGATTGGAGCTGTAATTTCTAATATTATTGGTACAACAGGTGCTTCAATGTTATTGATTCGTCCATTTATGAGATTAAATCAAGAGCGTTTACAGCCTTACCATGTTGTATTCTTCATCTTTATTGTAAGTAACGTTGGTGGTGCATTAACACCAATTGGTGATCCGCCATTATTCTTAGGTTTCCTAAAAGGTGTACCTTTTGAATGGACTTTGGTACATTCATTACCAATGTGGGTCTTTGCAATTATCGTCTTGTGTGTAATTTTCTTCTTCTTCGATAAGCGTTTTATCAATAAGACAAACTTATTATTTGATGAAGATGACAAGAAAGAATACTCTAATAAGATAACAATCACAGGTTCAAAAAACTTTGGATGGTTAGCAATTTTAGTTGCAGCTGTATTTTTTGATCCTTCAAAAATTGATTGGTTACCAGGTATTCTTCAGACTCATGAAGGTTTCTCAATTGGCTTTTTAAGTGATTTAGAACATCATGAAGGAGCAACATTATTCTCTTTTATTAGAGAGTTAATCATGTTAACTGTTGCTTATTTATCTTTCAAATTGGCTGATCAAGATGCGATTAAAGGAAACGAATTTAATTTCGAGCCAATTCGTGAAGTAGCATTTATCTTTATTGGTATTTTCGGTACCATGATGCCAGCATTGGAGTTGGTAGGTGGTTTTGCAGCATCTGAGGCAGGAGCAGCATTAATTAACCATAACTCATTGTATTGGGCAACAGGTGCTTTATCAGGTATATTAGATAATGCTCCAACTTATCTTAACTTTTTAACTGCTGCAATGGCATCTAAAGGGGCAGATATTGGCAGTGTTCAACAAGTATTAGACTTTACAAACGGAATTGTACAAGGTCAGCCAAATGCAGAAGCTGTGTTGGAATTAACAGCAATCTCTGTAGCGGCAGTATTCTTTGGAGCAATGACGTATATTGGTAATGGACCTAACTTTATGGTAAAATCAATTGCTGAGCAATCAGGTGTTGAAATGCCATCATTCTTTGGTTACATTGTAAGATATTCATTACCGATACTATTGAGTGTATTGGTGATCGTTTGGTTGGTGTTCTTCGCTTTTGCGGGATAATCAATTTTTAACGGATAAAAAACCTCTTGCATGTATATGTAAGAGGTTTTTTTGTATAATATTTGAATTACTTTTTTCTAGTTTTGTGATGATACATTCATATCATTCCATCTTAAAATTAAATCTACAATCAACTTTTCATGAGAACATTCAAACTATACCTGCTTTCGGTTCTTTGTCTAATGATGTTTACACAGTGTGATGATACCGAAAATCAAAAAGAAATTCCAGATGTTTCTAACATCAAAGTGAATGTAGAAGTAAGAAGATTAGAACAGGAAATTTTTCAACTAAAGACAAAAGATCAAATTGTTTCTTACTTGATTGAAAACCCGGAAATAGAAAAGAAATATTTCTTACAAGCAGGATTGTATCCAAACCGTCAAATATTAGTGGATGCTATTTTTGACTTTCTTTCTAAACCAGAGAATGATACATTAAAAATGGACGCAGACCGTGTTTTTGGAGACTTTGAAGGATATAAAAAACAGTTTGAGTCTGCTTTTAAGTATATCAAATATTATTATCCAGATTTTAAAGAACCAGTCATATATACATCAGTATCAGGTTTTGCGAACTGGGGTTTTGGTGGAGATGTATTGGATTTTGGAGATGCAATCGTAGTAGGATTAGATTATTTTGAAGGAGAAACAGCTACTTATAGAGTTCCTGAAGTGCCTGGCTACATCTTAAAACGTTATACACCGGAATATCTAGTACCATTTACTGTTCAGATGCTGTCTAATAGGTTTAATAATGTAAATGCAAACGATAGAACTGTTTTATCACATATGATTGCATGGGGGAAAGCCTACGAATTTGTAGACGATGTTATGCCATTTACACCGGATACAGTAAAGGTGGGCTACTCTTTAAGGCAATTAAAAGAAGTAGAATATAATGAAGGTTTTATATGGGGACATTTCGTAGAGAATGAACTACTATATAAATCCGAAAGAATGACAGTGAAACGTTATGTAGATGATCGTCCTGTTACTTCTGAAATTTCAGGTGATAGCCCTGGCCGTTTAGGTAGATGGTTGGGTTGGAGGATTGTACAGAGTTATATGCGATCTAATCCTGAGGTGACACTACCACAATTAATGGCTGAAAAAGACGCAAGAAAAATATTGCAACGCTCTAAGTATAAGCCAGAAAGTCGTAAATAATTGTAATTTAAGTTGTTGAAAGGTAAACAAATATTAGATAAATCTAAATCCTCTTAAAGGATTATGTTCACTCATGATTAATTTATAATATTGAATATGCCGATAGAAAAAGGCAACTTATCTATGATAATAAATCAGTAAACGAGAGGTAGAAATTTTAGCTATACTCGTTGGTTATTCTTCAAAGAAATTATTTATATCCTCGTTTACTGAGCCTCCCATCTTGACTTTCAGGGTGTGGAGGTTTTTTATTTATAAAATGTCTGTAATTTATTCCTTAATTATCATTATAATTTGATGATGAATATTTGAAAAATTATTTATAAAAAAAAGCGAGAATAAATTTTACTTTATTCTCGCTTTAGCATCTTTATTTATATTTCTTTAGGCTCAGTTGTAAAATAGGTCCTTACAGACTAAGCGCCTGATTTATCTAATAATTTTTCTTTATGTTTCTTTACCTGACGACGTAAAGACTCTGTTGCTTCGTCTACAGCTGCCTCAAAAGAAGTACCATGTTTTTTAGCTACCAGGGTATCTTTTGGTAGGTGTAGTTTGATTTCCACAACTTTATTGTCTCGACTATTGTCACCGTTCTTTTCTACTTTTAAGTATACTTCTCCCGCTGTAAATCTATCGTAAAAAGTTTCCAATTTATCCACCTTTTGTTGGATGAATTCAATTAACTTTTGATCTGCTGTAAAATGTATTGATTGGATGTCGAGTTTCATATTTCTAACAGTTTAATGTGTTGTGAAAAATATTTCCTTTAATAAGATGCCATTAAATACCTATTTTTTACAATTGATTGAAATTCAAAATATTGCCTAAAGTTTTTAATTGACCGTTTGTTTTATACTATAATTTAACGGTTTTTTTTGAACTTAGTTGTAATAAATTGAGATATTTTTAAACTAAATCTAACTTTTTTTCTGGGCTCTAGGATGAGCTTGTGCATGCACATTTTTCATTCTTTTTAGAGAAGAATGTGTATATATCTGAGTAGCAGAAAGATTGGTGTGCCCTAAGAGTTCTTTGATATCATTTAAGGATGCACCATTCTCTAACATGGTTGTAGCAAATGAGTGCCTTAAAATATGTGGACTTTTTCTGCTGACAGTTGTGTTTGTACTCAAATAGCGCTTTACTAAAGTGTAAAGCTGATGGTATTTCAAGGGGGTACCAGTCTCGGTAACGAATAATTGTGAAGTGTCAAACGCTTTTCTATAGCTAAGATAATTTTTGAGTTGTTGAACTAATATAGTGTGCAGAGGTATAATTCTTTCTTTATTTCTTTTGCCAAGCACTTTAATACTTTGGCTGTTGAAGTCTAAATCTTGTACCTCTATTCCTAATAACTCAGAAGCTCTCGTTCCGGTTCCATAAAGAAACTCCAAAATCAGCTTATCTCTTACACCTGTAAAAGAATCGTCAAAAGTTTCATTTTTAAAAAGCCCATCCATTTCACTGGCTTTCACATGTTGTGGAATCCTGCTAGGCGTTTTTATAGAGTGGATCGACTTAGAAGGGTCAATAGTAATAAGTTCATGCTTTCTAAGGTGCTTATAGAAGCTCTTAAGCGATGCGATCTTACGGTTGATACTTCTAGTACTTTTTTTTGTATCCATTAATGAGGCCACCCACAAGCGTATTTCAGCCTTATTGGCTGTTACAAGTGCTGCATTTTGATCTTCCTGAATCAAAAAACTTTGAAATTGTAATAGGTCAGTAGAATAAGCAGTAAGTGTATGCTTGCTCACTTTCTTTTCAAACTCTAAGTAATTTAAAAATGATGTGAGGGCTTTCGTCATAAATTGGAAATCATAAGTTATTTTATAGTTAACAAATTAAGGTTTTTATTGAAAAATTGAAAGTATAAAACGCAAAAAGCCTATCAATTTTTCATTGATAGGCTTTTCAAAGAACGTCAAAAGAGATTAAGCACCAGCTTCAGTTCTCATTTTGATTTTGTAAGCAGTTTTAATAGCTTTCTTTCTGTTAGCTACTGACTCTTTTTCATAGTAAGCACGAGCACGTAGAGTACGTAGTACTTTTGTTCTTTCAAATTTCTTCTTGAAACGCTTAAGAGCACGGTCGATTGACTCGTTGTCTTTTACTTTAATTTCGATCATTATATTCTCCTTGTTTATAAGGTATTTTCAAATTCAATTCATGATTTCGGACCGCAAATATAAATAAGTTTTGCATAAAACGAAAGTGATTTGAAAAAATATTGAAGGATATTTCTAAATGATTCTTATTGACTATCAAGATTGTAGCGCTAAAATTTGCTCTTCTACACTAGTCCAAGGGAAGCCATTAAAGGTCGAAATTGATAATAAATCGCCTTTTTCAAGTATTTCAGTGGATTTTGGACAAGAATTACTTTGCCCGTTTCTTATCAGTGACAACAAGTTACATTGATGTTCAGTTCCATCTAAACAATCAATTAAACCTATTTGTAATTGTTTCCAACTAAGCCCTGCTATTTTATTGACTTCTACAGTCATAGGGTTGGCTCCTTGAGAGTTGTAAAGAAGATCTTCTATCACAAGTGCTGAATATGGATCCTGACATTCTTGAACAATAGCTAGTACAGATAAGTCTGCATTCACATAAGTAGCATTATTGTTTTCAAACATCCATCCATTATTCATATCTACCAATACATATAATATACGTGTCTTTTTATGATCAATAAATCTCTCTAAAAGATCAATAGTTGTTTTGGTACTACCATCTGCAGTTCTCTGATCGTAATCTGTAGGGAATACAATTACTGTTTTATTAGATTTTACTCCCGAGCTGTAATATGTTTCTCTTTGTAGTGGGCATCCTTTTACAAAATGTATGTTTGGAAGGTTTTGGATTTCGTCTGGTAATTCTGAAATATTATCATCGACAAAGCAGATACCTACATTTTTTTCAACTTCTCTTAATTCATGGATAAAACGTTTAGCTACTGTTGTTCCAGGAAAATGAAAGATTACATAACCGTCTTTGTAGGGATTGTTCATAAAGCCAAGTTTTTTTTGTGTTTTGTAGTATTCTTTGTAATCAAATGCGGCACTGAATAGAGCACCTACGAAGGCGATACTTATTGTACTAAGTACCATAGTAATTATTCTGCCTGCTAAAGTTTCTGCAGGAGCATTTCCATAACCTACTGTGGTTGCTGTTTGCCATGTTTGCCATATGGCTTCATTCCAAGAAACACTCTCTACATATTTAAAAAGAATAGCAAACAGTATATTAATTCCGAGTGTGTAAAGGCAGACTTTCTTAAACCATTGGTATGGTTCACTCTCCCGGTGAAGTCGGAATCGTCTAAAAATGGTAAGTATCATTGATAGTGTGTTTAGTTTTAATCACCTAAGCGAATTTAATGTGAATCCATATCTGTGACAATGTTAATTATCATCTTTTGGGTGGTAATGGTACTTGAAATGCTCATTTTCTAGGTTTCTGTATCCTTCATAACTGATGTCTTCATCAACTTCTACTTGTTTCTGCTGAGAAAATGTCGTTTCTACCTTACGATAATAGTAGGCTAAAAAGAACCCTACAATACTACCTGATAGATGTGACTCCCAAGAAATGCCATCTTCTTGGGGTACCAATCCTACTAACATCCCATGATTTAATACAGCGATACATAACGAGATAATCAGTGAGCCGGGATTTTTTTGAAAAAGACCAATAAAAAATAGAAATGAAGCAATTCCATAAATAACACCACTTGCTCCAATGTGAAAGGATGGTCGAGCGAAGATCCATACTAGGATACCACTGTAAATACTTAACTTCCAAAGAACTTTTGTGGCAACTTTTGGAATAAAAAAGTAGAGGGAAAAGCAAAGAATAGCAAAAGAGACCGTATTACTAAATAGGTGTTTGAAGCCTCCATGGATAAATGGATGAAATAAAATACCAAACGTACCTAACCGATTTCTTGGATATATACCTAAATGATAAAGATCGACTCCTAAAGACCATTCAAGAATCTTTAGGAGCCATGCTATAGATATAAGAAGTAAAGTGACTTTTACTCCCTTATTTATTTTCATCTTTTTTGATAGCTTCTTTCTCTACTTTCTTTTTGTCATCAAACTTTTTGTAAGCAGAGATAATGTTTTTCACTAACCTGTGTCTTACTACATCTTTTTGAGATAAGTGTAAAACTTTAATTCCTTGAACGTTTTCTAATATTCTAGAAGCAGTTACTAAACCAGATTTTTGTCTAGGAGGAAGGTCAATTTGTGAAACATCACCAGTGATAATCATCTTTGAATCTAAACCCAAACGAGTGAGTAGCATCTTCATCTGCATTTCAGTCGTATTTTGAGCTTCATCCAAAAGTACAAATGCATTACTTAATGTTCTACCTCTCATGTAAGCTAAAGGAGCAATTTCAATTACTCGATTTTCCATATAGAACTTTAGCTTTTCTGATGGGATCATGTCATCTAAGGCATCATATATAGGTCTTAAATAAGGGTCGACCTTATCTTTTAAATCTCCAGGAAGGAAACCTAAACTTTCCCCAGCTTCAACTGCAGGTCGAGATATAATGATACGCTTAACTTGTTTATTTTTAAGTGCTTTTACAGCAAGAGCTGTGGCAACATATGTTTTACCTGTACCTGCTGGCCCTAAAGCGAATACAAGATCATTTTTCTTTACAGCATCAACTAATTTCTGTTGATTACTTGTTTTGGGACGAATAGCAATACCTTTTGCACCATAAAGAAGAATTTCGTCTTTAATATCAGCATCCTGTAGATCGGCATTCATCTCGACATAATCAAGGATATTGTCTACGGTAACTTTACCAAACTTCCTGTAATGTAATAGAAGCTCGTTAATTGCTTTGTGCACTTTGATAATCTCTGCACTAGCACCTTGAATACGAATTTCACTTCCTCTAGCAATAATTTTACTATTTGGAAATGCAGTAGCTAACTCTTTAATGTTACTGTTGTCAACGCCTAAGAAATCAACTAAAGCAACATCTTCTAATGGAATGACTTTTTCTATCAAACGATTTGGTATTTAAAATTTTCTATTCTGATGATAAATTAATTATCATTATGGACAATATATAAAATTGTATTTTCAAATTTACCGAGAATTTGATTTATAAACGAAATAATCCTCATGTCTATTACGATAAATTTAAAACCTATTCGAGTTATCTTTTGTTTTTTGTTCTTTGTGGCCGGGTGTATCACAAAAAATCCAATTCTTGCACAACAAAAACAACATAGTATAGACAAGGTGTTCAAAGAGTTTTTAGCTCATGATTGGATGAGAGGAGCTTCTGTTTCATTTAAAGTAAAATCACTCGAGAAAAAGAATATAGATTACGAGTATCAATCGACTACTTCATTAACTCCGGCATCTATTACCAAATTGTTTTCTACAAGTGTAGGCTTGAAAGTGTTAGGAGAAGATTATAAATACGAAACAAAAGTTAGTTATACAGGAGAAATTGTTGATGGTGTGCTAGATGGAGACTTGATCATTCATGGAGCTGGAGACCCAACCCTAACACTGAGAAATCTTGATAGTGTTATCGTTAGTAAACTACCTGATTTAAAGGAGATAAAGGGGGCGATAATTGCAGATGCTTCATTATATGGTAGAGTAACTACACCACCAAAATGGGTGTGGGAAGATTTAGGTAATTATTATGGAGCAGGTGTTTCTTCTCTAAATATTAATGACAATATCTATGGAGTTTACCTGAAGACTGGAAGTACAGGTTCTAAATCTACTATCAATGAGATAAAACCGATTACTCCATATTTAACTGTAGAAAGTGAGGTGTTGGCAGGTGAAAAAGGTACTGGAGATAATTCTTTTATATTTTCATCGCCTTATTCGGATAGCCACATTATAAGAGGTACGTTACCGCCTAATAGAAGTAATTTTAGAGTGAAAGGAGGAGTAACGAATCCGGAGTATCATACGATATGGATGTTGGCAGATACACTGGCCAGTCATGGAGTGAAAGTAGATGAAAATCAATTGAAAGTGGTGTATAATTCAGAAGAGCTTGAAAAAAGTTTACCACTTTGTTCTGCGTTTTCACCTACATTATCGCAGATTATTGATAAAACTAACAAAAAAAGTGTCAACCTATATGCGGAAGCGATAGCAAAGACCGTTAGTATAATGGAGACAAACTCTATTTTACCTGACAGTATCACTGCTTCATTAATTCGAAACCTTGAAGATTTAGAATTGTCCGATGAAGGTTTATTTTTAGAAGATGGCAGTGGGCTCTCACCATTTGATGCTTTTTCAGCGAATCATATGGTTACATTGTTAGAAAATATTCGATCAACAGATTATTTTGATACTTTTTATAATTCTTTAGCCGTAACAGGTACATCAGGTACTTTAAAATATTTCTGTCGTTACAATCAAGCTAAAGGTAGAGTGATTGGCAAGAGTGGGTCCATGCGAAGAGTCAAAAGTTATGCAGGGTATGTGAAGACTGTAAACAATGATACTCTGGTGTTTACGGTCATCGTTAACAACTTTGGGTGTAAAGGAAAAGAGGTTCGCAAAGCTCTTGAACCATTGATGGAAGAATTGGCGAAGTAGTACTTTTTTTAGTTGATCGAGAATTTTCGTCACGATATTTGCATATAATAATGCTATAAATAATTGGAATGATTATATATCTTTGCTTACATTGTAGGTATAGGGTGAAATGAATCTGATTTTCAGGTTGTTACTCCATTTTTTGGGATTATATTAGTATGAACTACCTTAAGTTCAAGACTGGCTAAGCTTATGTTATTGAAAAAAATTATCAGTTCATTTTTTGTATTATTTTGGCTTCTTACGTTATCTACATTAACCCAAGCTCAAAATATTAATGAGTTAAAGTCCGAATTAAAAGGAATGCCTAACGGTAAACGAAAAGTTGATAAACTTATCGAACTCGCTAGGTTGGAACTCGATCAGAGTAATTTCAATGCAATGAAAGAAACTGCTGATCAAGCGTTAAAGATTTCGCAGCAAGTTGACTACAAATTAGGAGAAGCTGACGCTTTATTGATGTACTCTACGATGTACAAACTAAAGCGTGACTTTGATACCGCTATTGAATACGGTATTAACTCGATCAAAATCTATGAAAATGTAAATGAAGATATTCCTTTGTATGAGGCATATGGTGAAATATGTTTCTTATACCAAGATTGGGGTATCTACGAAAATGCAATCGAATATGAGTTAAAAGCATTGAGAGTTGCAACAAGAATGAATGACAAAAAGCGTCAAAAAGAGATTTGGCACCTTTTGGGTAACTCATACTTGCGTCTCGATAATTTTGATCAAGCTTTATACTACTTCCGTTTGAGTGCTGAATACCTAAAAGAAAGAGAGCAGTATTATCATGATACAAATGATTTACAAGCTTACAATACTACTTTAGGTAAGATTGCTTCTATCGAAATGAAAAGAGGTAATTATGAAGAGGCAAAAAATATCAACGAAGAAATCTTAGCCAATAAAGAGAGACTTGGTGATGAGGAAGGAAAACACGTACCTCTAAACGATATTGGTGTATGTTATGAGAAATTAGGTAAAAGGGATAAAGCCCTAACTTATTTTAAAAGAGCCTTAGAAATTAACAGAAAGTACGGCCGTCCTGAATCCCAAAATACAACCTTACTTTTCAATATTGGTACTTTATCGAATAGTAATATGCGTTATAGTGATGCTTTAAGAGCCTATAATGACGTATTGAAAATTCGTATGAAGCAAGGTCAGCCAGGCCCAATTGCCCAAGCTTATACTTATATCGCATCAGTATATACTGGTAAGGGTAACTACTCAGAAGCTATCAAAAACTATAACAACAGTATTAGATATGCTAGAGAGGCTGGCGATTACAATCAAATCGAAAGAAACTTAAAACAAATCGGTGATATCTATAAGAAAACAGATGATTACAAAAAAGCATTGAATGTAATGAATCGTCTGATTTCATTGAAAGATAGTATTATCCGAAATGAGAAGTTACAATATCAGAAAATTGCAAATGCTCGTATTGCTGCAGAGCAGAAGGAAAAAGAAATTGACCTTCTGATCATGAACCAAAAAGTAAACGAAGCAACCATGAGACGTTTAGAAGAAGAAAATGCTCGTAAAGCACAGGATCTTGAACTTCTACAACGTGAGCAATACATTAAAGAAACAGAGTTAAGACAAAAAGAGTTAGAGCAACAGCAACAAAAGCAAGAGCTTAGACTTACAATGTCGGCACTAGAATCTGAGAAAAAGGCGAAAGAGATTGATCAACTTCAGAGAACTAAAAAGCTTAACGAGTTGAAAATCCAACAAACGGATGCCGTGGCCCTTCAAAAGCAACAAGAATTAGAGCTTTTAGAAAGAGCAAAAGAACTTCAGGAAAACAAACTGAGGGAAAAAGAAAATATGCAGCGTGTATATTTTGGTATGTTCGGTTTGCTTTTCGTTGTGTTAGGTTTGATTATCTCAGGTTACTTCCAAAACCGTAAGAAAAACTTTAAGCTTGCAGCGAAGAACGAAGAAATTTTAGGTCAAAACGTTGAGATTGAGAAGCAAAGAGATGAGCTTGTTTCAGCTAAGACACAAATCGAAAAGGCGTATGATAATATCCAAGTCTTATCGGAATTTGGTCAGAAAATTACAGCGATTTTAGATCTTGAATCTATCAACTGGACGGCTTATGCTTATGTAAATACACTAATGGATGCGGCGGTATTTGGTATTGGTATTTACAGAGAAAAATATGAGAAAATTGAATACATTAACTTCCTAGAAAATGGTTTAACATTACCATTGTTCAGTTATGATATCAATAAACAAAATAGTTTATCTACTTTGTGTTATAAGTCTAGTGAAGAGATTGTAATCAATGATTATGAATCTGAAATCAATAACTTCTTACGACAAGAACCTGAATTTAAAACATCCGCTAGACCGAATTCATTAGTATACTTACCACTAGTTACTGAGAAAAATCTAGGTGTTTTAACTGTTCAGAGTTACGATAAATTTGCTTATTCTCGTAACGAATTGAACATCTTAAGAACTTTAGCCTCTTATTGTGCGATTGCCTTAACTAACGCAAATGCATATCAAGAGATTGAAAATAAGAACAAGAGTATTACAGATAGTATTAGATATGCTCAAACAATTCAAAGAGCCATTCTACCATCTAATGCTAAGATTCAAACGGGTCTATTAGAGAACTTTGTTTACTTCCGCCCTAAAGATATTGTATCTGGTGACTTCTATTGGTTCTCTAAAGTAGAAGAGAAAATTAATAAAACATCTTTCTCTAAATCTGATGTAGCAGAAAGAACATTTATTGCCGCACTAGATTGTACAGGTCATGGTGTACCAGGTGGTTTCATGTCAATGATTGGTAATACATTATTGAATGAGATTATTAACCAGAAGCAAGTATTTGAACCATCAAAGATTCTTGATATGCTAAATGAAGGTGTAATTGATGCCCTTCACCAAGAGAACAAGAGTAATGATGACGGTATGGATGTTTGTTTATGTATGGTAGAGAAAACAGTTGCTGGAGCAACTAAAGTAGTATTCTCTGGTGCAAAACGTCCTCTATACGTAAAAGAACCAGGTGGAACAGAATTATTAGAATATAAAGGTGATAACAAATCGATTGGTGGTGTTCATAGAAGAAAATCATCAAAAGTCAGCTTTACAAACACTGTAATTAATGTTGATCCAGGTACTACAATTTATCTAACAACAGATGGTCTTCAAGATCAGAACAACAAAAATGGTCGTAAGTTTGGTAAAATTCAGTTAACTGATTTATTATTTGCTAATGCTGAGAAACCAATGTTAGAGCAGAAATCTGCATTAGAAAAAGCACTTACAGAGCACATGGGTGAGATTCCACAACGTGACGATATCACAATCCTAGGTGTAAGACTGTAACAAGAATATACCACTAAACAAAAAAGACAATCAGTGATGCACTGGTTGTCTTTTTTTGTTTTTAATCATTTTCATAGATGTTGAACTCAGAGAAAATTAATGGTTGTACTCTTTTTTTCTTTTCAAATGGAATATCAAATACTTTATCATAGTAGTAAGGGGAACTTTTAATGGGGTTCATAATATTTAACTCAACAGAATCATAAGAGATGATTTTAAAAGGAACATTGACTCGGCCCCATTTTCTTGCAATGACATCGTATTGATCTATGTAATATGTTTGACCTATAACTTTATTGTTTTGAGTGATTTGTATACGATTGTTTCCTAGACTGTCTTGATGATAATTATATGACCAAAAAGTAAGCTGATATTCTTCTGTAGTAGATAATGAATCAGGTTTGAATCTTATAATATTTTGTTTGCCTAGATAATCCACTATAATATTATTTGGATTACTTAACGAAAGTTTTAAGTCAGAAGGCTGAAGGTTTAACTTAGCGTTTTTACGTAATTCATTGATACTTGTTAAAGGTGAAATAAAGTCTCGCAGTTTTAAACTATAGAGATTTGAACTGATTACTTCAATGTTCCTCCACCGCATATCTTTATCCAAAGAGTAAATAAGTATTTTTTTATCTAAATCTATCTTTGAAAAGAGCTCATCAGATCTCTCAAGTGTTGGTATTAATAACTGTAATTGTAAGAAAATCTCTTCTTTACTTCTTCTAGAAAGGTAGGTATTAATACAAGGAATATGATAATGGTAAGAGATATTGTATACGTTCTTTATTATTTCATGGTATGAAGAACGATCATTGAATCCATAGATAGTAGCATAATGTTCATTACTATTTATATGAAGGTTTTTTTCAGATGTTTGGAAAATATTGATGTTTTTTTCTGAGTGTTCATAAATATTGTGTTGATAGTTTATGGCCTCAAAGAATCCGAATATTAAAATAGGAGCTAAAATCTTGTTGTTTACTTTGTTTGTGATCAGACTTAAAGATGGAATTAAAAATAAAAAAAATGACACCCACCCGAAGCGTAATAGATCTCTAATCTGTTCTAATTGAGGTATAAGAACTAGGAGCGTTTTTATACGAATGAAAAAAGTTAATCCATATAATAGGAATATTGCTCCAACTGTATAGAAGGAGATATATATAAATAAGTGTTTTACTTTTAATTGGCGTTTTATACTCTTAACTAAAATGTAAAAAGTTAGAATTATTATACACCAGAAATAGTAATTAAACTGTAAGCTATCATGGATATAAATATCTTCAAAATACAATTTGTGGAAGATGTTTTTGAAGAAAATTCTAAAGTCATATAGAATTGTGGTATGTGCTGATCTCCAAAGATGATTGTCAAGTAAAGAAATAGATAGAGTGTAAATGACTGTTGGAATTACGCCAAGAAAAGAATAAGAAAGGTATTTATATCTATTTTTTTTGAAGGCGATTGAAAAGCATAGAAATATAAAAATAGTAGTTCCAGCCCATAGAGTTCCGGTATATCCATGTAAGTAAAATCCAATGAGATTTAAAAAGAAAATAGAACTTAAGGTAATCGTTTGTTTATTATTTTGGGTAGCCTTTATGATTAAGTATAACAAGCAAGGGGTTAAAATGATAAAGAATAATCCAAAATGAATTAGAATTCTACTATTTACTGGGCATCCTAATACAATGACGAGTGCTCCTATTGAATTAATAATAGCGTTTTTATTAAAAAATTCTAAGGTTTTGTATGTGTATAAATAACTAATTGGATAACAACCAAATAG
Organism: Flammeovirga agarivorans; assembly: GCF_012641475.1. Taxonomy (NCBI): domain Bacteria; kingdom Pseudomonadati; phylum Bacteroidota; class Cytophagia; order Cytophagales; family Flammeovirgaceae; genus Flammeovirga; species Flammeovirga agarivorans. Next base: position 581,351 of record NZ_JABAIL010000005.1, read on the forward strand.
TATGATATGTAATATGGCAATAGAATAATTAGTAATATCAAACCCTAGGTATTTTAGAAAGTAGATTATGCTTCCAATAAAAGGAACCGAATCAGATAGCAGAACAATCTCTCCAAATGGAAAGTTTAAACCATTGGAATTACCATATTTTGCAAGCCAAGCGAATAAGTAATAATTTTTTAGCCCATCATCACCATGGTCATACATTAGATAAGTATTGGGCGTCAGTATAAATTGATGGAAAATGATTATTAGTGTTAAAACTAAAACCAACATTCCAATAAGAAAGGGAGTAAGTTTAATTTGTTTTGTTTTGTAGTTAATAAGATTCATTTTTGATATTCAAAATATGGCTAAATGATTTATGAAGTTATTGCTGAATTCCTTTTTGATATTTTTTATTCTTTCAGGCTGTACAATACAACAGACTCCTAGCATTAATTTATCATTTGATGATAGGTCTATTGATTCGTGGTATAACATAAAAGATCTCTTTCAAAAATATGATGTAAAAGTAACTTTTTTTATCACACAAATAGATTCCTTATCTGTTTCAGATATTGTAAAATTAAGAGAACTAGAAGAAGAAGGTCATGAGATAGGGTATCACGGTAATATTCATGTTGTTTCAGAGTATTACATCAAAGAAAACTCATATATAGATTATATTGAAAATGAAATAAACCCAGGGTTGGATAGTTTAAAAAGTTTAGGGTTTAACCCCATATCATTTGCCTATCCGTATGGTTCTAAGTATTGGTTTACAGATTTTCTTCTTTATCTAAAAGGGTTTGAGTATACAAGAAATGTCACACCTAGATTTGGAGAGGATGATTTAACTAAATTAGATATATACTCATCACAAAATAGTTGGGATTTTAGAAAATCAGCATTAGAGATTGATGCAAATGCAAAAGTGAGTATTGAGATGTTAGACCTGGCATTTCAGAAGGTTGTTGATGAGCATAAAATCATTTATTTGTATGCACACACACCAACGAAAGAAGAAAACCCAAAGGCATATAACATTAATATTAAATATTTAGAATCGGTTTTTGTCTTATCGAAAAAATATAATTTAAAATTTACTACGTTTAAGAATTTTGCAAATGAATAGAATGGTAGTTAAGGATAAATTACTAATACCTATTTTATCAATAATAGTATTTTCTGTCTTATTTTTTATTGCTGTAAAAACAGGGTTGGGAATAGATTATGATTCAAAGATTTATATAAAAGGAGCAGAATATATTCAAAGTTATGGTATTATTTCCTTTCTCAATGAACCGTCTTTTGCAATGTGGCCACCTTTAGAGTTTGTGGTAATTTCAGGTATAAAGAGTTATTCATCTTTATTACTTTTTCAGTATCTCATGGTTGTTATATCAATACTATATTGGAATAACTTCTATTCTTCTTTTTATGAACCTGATAAATTAAACCAATGGGTATTTGCATTATTATTATCAACAAATGTTGGTTTATTATTGTGTGCAAAATTTCTTTGGTCAGAAAGTCTATTTCTATTTTTAGTTTCCACAATTATATATTATGTTTTTAAGTATGTAAAGACACAGAAGGTAGCCTATTTATTTCTGATCGGTTTATTGTCGATACTTCTACCTTTACAAAGAATATCAGGTCTATTTATTATTCTTTCAATTATAGCAGTCACTATCTTTTTTTTGAATAATTATCGACTTATCCTATTTGAAAGTCTTGGTTTATTTTCATTTACAGGTTGGTTTTTAATAACTAATGCAGGTCTATCAAGAAGGGAGGGAATAGAGCTTTCTTTTGGTTTATTTAGTGATGTCATTTTCAATTATTTTGATGTAGTTCAAAAAAACTTTTTTCCTTCAATTTTACCTTATCCTGTTCTTGGTGTTCTAATTTCTTGTCTGGTACTCATACCCCTATTTGTTAAAGCGATAGGTAACATCTATATACCAACATTATTTATATGGATGACTAATACAGCTTTAATAATACTTAGTATTTTTTTAAAAAAAGCAGGTAATGATCAACAAGAAATAATGAGGTTTCTAACCCCCATAATTCCACTTCTATTAATTTTGGTCTTAGAGTCTATCTCAGTTCTAGGTGTTAAATGGAAAATTGATCGCAAACTATTGATACTGATACCGACTTTATTATCGATATATTCGTTTGTAAGAGCAATCAAGAACTCAATATTATTTTCAGAATTATGAAGCGACCCTATTTATTATTTTAATAGGTAAAGCTTTCCAATATTATGTTTAAATAGGTTGTCTTTACTTGTTTCTCTATGTTTGAAAGTTTGATTAGCTTTCTGAGGAATAATTACTCTATATAGGTAAACACCATTAGCCAGTTGATCTCCAAATTCATCTCTTCCATCCCAAGCATATTCAGAAATATTGGTTCCTATACGTATCGGGCCTAATTCATCTTGGAAAATTTCTTTTACAACGCGACCTGTTACTGTCATAATTTGAATTTTAATTTGATCAGGGACTTCGGTCCCGGTGATTTGGAAAACAAACCTTACATTATCAGAAAAAGGATTTGGATATGGATAGAAATTAGTGATAGCAGCTTCTTTATTTACCTCAAACTCCACTCTTAACTTGTTAGCCCTCTCATCAGTTCGATCATAACCAGAGTTATTACCAGTAGCATCTTGTCCTAATACTTCAATAGTATATCGGCCAGAAGATAAAGTACCGTCATCATCAAGGTATTTTACGGGAGCAACTTCATTAATATCAAAAGAAGAGACAATTTGGTTTTTATTATTGAAGCTTTCAATATCAGCATTATTTACATCTAGTAAGGTGGGGTTTTCATCATCTCCTTCTTGTTGTAAAAAGATAGTTAATAATGATGTAGTATCATTTTCAGAGTCTTGTGTATAATTATCCTTCAATGATAAATAATCATTTTCATCAATTAAACTAACATTAATATTTGCACTAGGAGACACGAAATCGCCATTGATAATTCTTTGACCGTCGAACAGTACTTCAATAAGCGGGTTGGTTGAATCACTTTGAATAAGAATACGTTCTACTGATGAATTATTATTGTAATGTAATTCATTGATCGCTCTATCTGAGTTGACATAGGTAGTGATTTCTGTTTCTCCTGATAGTCTTTTTGTGATGTCGTTTTTACTCCATGAATCAGGACTTAATGAAATACTTCTTGTTGAATTTGGAGGTAATGGAGCAATTAATAAGCTATCTGTGAAACTTTGAAACTGAGCGTTAACAGGCTGATAAATGAAAGTGATTAAAACGCTATCTTGAAAAGCTCTTGTACTAATATTATGAAAATCATAACTGTAGGAGAAACTTTCTCCTTGTTGAACAACGTCTTTAGTTTCTTCAGATGTTTGTATAAGTACACCCTCAGCTGATGGTTCATAAGCAACTCTCCAATTTTTTAACTGGGCCACACTTGGATTTGCACTATTATCGGTTAATTCCATACTAAGACTTATTTCATCATAGTTTCGGATGCTTGCAATAAGCCCAAGGTCAAATCCATTCGAAGGAGATACTCCATCAAATTGAAATAATGAGTCGAAAGTGATGTTAGTAGAATTTGGATCTCTTTGAACACCATATAATGTAGTTTTAATAACATCATTATTATCTGTATCTACATTAAACCATAATCTTGAGAATTGTGATGAAGGTCCAATCGGTAAAGTGGTGATTCTTGCTGTGTTTACATCTCTTTGTATACTAAAGCTTTCAGTTAATAATTGATCAGTAGATGTTCCGTAAAATGTCTGGCCACTGTTTGGTATTTGGAATTGACTCCAACCAATAAATGCGAGGCCTTTTTGTGTTAAATTAGCTTGCATATCCAAAGTATCTAATCCTATTTCACTGAACCCTTGAAGGTGTGAATGATATGCAGCCCTTTGCCCTGTACCTGGATTAGGTAGAGACTCTTGGAAATCAAAACTTCCTGCCATAATTGTTAATACATAGTCTCCTTGAGCAATAGATTCGAATTTATACTCGGGGTCTATGAACAGTGAGTAAGGGCCATTTCTAGTTAATGGATCACCACAGCAAATATTACCACCTCTAATATCTGATGAATTAAATAATACAGCAACGGGAGGATTTCCTTCTCCACATTGTAATGGATCCCAAGATCTAGCTTGAGCTCCTTTAAATTCACCAGTAAATTGATCAAATACTAAGAACAATAGTTTATCTCCACCGTTTCCGCTTCTGATACAAGTTCCTTCAAATAGATAAGTAGTGCCATCAAGTGAAACCTCATAAGTTTCGCCATTATTGTATGTTGCTCCGCCAGCCTTTACCGAAATTTGGGCATCATTTTGAGGATATTCCCATCGTAGATCTGTTTCATTACCAGTTAAAGTGACTCCACTGATGCTATTGTTTTGCATTTGGTAAATTGAGCTTTGCATCCATCCATATCCACTACTGTTTGTGATTTTTGTAAAGGAAAGAACGTCCCAATTTCTATTACTGTCGCTATTTAATGATCTAACTCTAGCATAATATACAGTAGTGTCACTGGAGTTATTTAGTGGAAGTGACCAGTTAAATAATTGCTCTCCTTTTATCGTTTCTTCAGCAATTAAACTACTAAATGCACTGTCAGCAGCTATCTGAAATTGAACGTTTTGTTCTTCTTTAGCTAAGCTGTAGTCATATGCGTAAAGTTGAATAGAATTGTCATGAATGACAGACTCATCTTGTGGAAAGATAAAATTGACTTTATCAGAAAAGAATTGAGCATTTACGGTAGCTGTATTATTATTTAAAGTTAATTCATCTAATGTTGAAATGACTCTTCCATCTGCATTTACAGAGTCGCCAATGGAAACAATAATTTCATTTGTACCAAAACCTAAGGTTTTGTCGTCAGCACTATTTAATACCTGTATTAATACATCTTGATTATTGTATGGAGCACTAATAGCCTCACTCACATTGACATTAGCGGATAACTGTCCGTTAGAATATTTTCTTTCTACTTGGATATAAACGTTATCACTAAATGTTTTTCCAAAATTTTTGATATTGATATTCAAAGTGAAGTAATCATCAGCAGCATTTAGAGATCCAGACTGAGGAATGATAGTTATATGATCTGTCTCTAATGCAAAATCAACTTTTTCAGGTGAAATAAAGATGTAAGGGTCTCCTTGTAACTCATATTGTTCCATAGTTGAATATGTAAGGGCTGAATTAAAGGTAGCATTGCGGAGAAAATTTTCTTGTGTCTTATTAATGTGTCTACCAATATGATTACCAATTTGGTTTTGGAATGTTTCAGCATAAAAAGATGTACCGAAATCTCTAAGAGCATTTCGTTCACCAAATCCTGATTTAGCCATAAAACCTACAGCACCTTTATCTGGAGTTTCAATCCAATCTTCCCCCCAAGATTTACTATTAGTAAGGTAGTTACCACCACCACAACCACTCATCAAAATGAATGGATACCTGCCTTTGTTAGCATATCCTTTTGTTGGGTCACTAGCTTCTCCAATGTCAATATCAGCATAATCGGCAGAGGCATGTCCATAAAAAGCCATCAAAGTAATACCTTCATTGACAATATCCGAGACATCAATAAATTCAATAGATCCGTCAGTTTCTCTGCTTATTGTTTGTACAACACCACCTTCTAAGGTGTCCACGAAAACATCTTTATAACTATTTACTATAGCCTTAAATGATTCTTGATCTCGAGCATTAGAACCTCCACTTAAGTGTAGAGCATCTTTTCTCCATAAATCATCAAAATCCAATGCATCATGTTCTTGTACTTTAGCTAAATAGTCAAGTAACTGATCATTGTTTATTGCACTCATTCTTCCTATTAGAATTGCAGGTACCTCTGTGATATTTCCTGTGCCGTCATCTAATCCCATAGAGTAAGCTACATCAGAGCCAGGATATCCAAATGCAGGTATGTAATTATAGCCTCTTGTACCATTAGGAGTTTCATCATAATTATTTTCGTAGGGATCGTAGTTTAAGTCGAGGCCTTTTCCTAGAAGCAATACAAACTCTAAGTTTTCATTATGAAGTAATTTAATACAGTTTCGGATAGCTAAAGGATTTTCTTCTCCCCAAGAGAATGTATTAAATAGTTTGTTGATATCTGCTAAGTAAACGGAGTTACTACCGCCTGCATTAGATTTTCTATAATTAGAATAACTTGTAGCACCACTCATTAAGTCTGAATGAGTAACGATGAGATAATTATAGTTTAAAGTGTTATTAGTGAATTCAAAATTGGCTATTTGAAGATTTGAAGGAGATTTAAATTGAGCACTGTAATAAATATCTATTGAAGATGGAGAACTATCTACGATTGCCTCTGTTCTACCAGAGACGACTGAAGTACTAAGTGAAATAGGATTTTCTATATCTGTAACATCAAAAAATCTACCTTCATTATTCTGTCCAATTGATAATCTAAACTTCTTATTAGGATCTAAAGTGAACTTCCTGTCATTTGTAGGGTCAATGTTTGCATGAACTTGAGGGTAGGTTAAATTAATATATGCAGCAGCAACTTGATCCTGATTGGTACCTGTTCCGTTGTTTGAATCTACAAAAACTAAAGAGGTGCTTCCGTTAGAAGAATTAAAATCAGAAGACGTTAGATTCATGTTCAGTTCGTCTCCGGCTTCATATCGTGTAATACTTTGACTTTCTTTTTCTGTGGCACTAGTATTATCAACTCCTACTCGGATGGATAGATTTGCATTGCGGTAAGCAAAGTTGATGATGCGAACGCTTAATGTAGCGTTGCTGAAAGTAGAAGCGAGGTCTGTAGTATTCAACTGATACGACATTTGCCCTCTTGTTTGCCCTTCATTGTATGCTGTCCATGATCTTGGTCCTCTAAAAGTCGAACTAAATTTATTACGATTTCCATCTGTAGCTTCACCTCTACTAAAAGAACGTCGTAATCCTCCAAAATTATCAGTGTCTTCTGCACTTCCTCCAACTGGTTCTCCTCTATAGGTTTCAGTATACCAATGGTTAACTATATTTTCAGCTCCTGTCGGGTCTACATTGACAGGCGTCATTCTTAAAGGAGGAGTTGTTTCAGAAATTACAGCACCAGCAGATAAGAAGTAAACTGCAGTTCTTGAATATACTGGCTCGTATGGGTTAATAAAGTCATTTTCATTTCTAAATAAATCTTGATCTGTCTCTCCATCATTTCTCTCACCATAGAATTCTAAATAGTCAATTCTATCATTAGATGTAGCGACCACTCGAATAGCAATTTCTTCTCCTCGACGATACATCCTAACAACTGAAGCACTTGTAGAGTTTACTGGATATCCTGCAGTTTGAAGGTCTGAACTAGTTATTCTATAAATTCCTCTTTCTCTTACTTCCATTCGATAAAAGGAAGTGCTATTAATTTTCTCCCTCCACGCATCAAGACGATCCTCAGACGATTGAGCATAAGCAGAAAGACTAAAAAAGTTGATGAGTAATATTAGAATGACAATAACTTGTCGCATATTAATGTGTGTAGAATAATGAATTAATTTAGAAACCCTTTATTTAAATTTAATAGTTTTCGATAGATTTCTACTAATTTCGAGCCATAGTCTATCAATTAATTTGGCATAATAAAGTTATCGATTCAAGTGAGTACTGTTTTTGATACCAAAATTGAGTTTTTAAAAGGGGTTGGAGCTGTTAGAGCAGAAATTCTGAATAAAGAACTAGGGGTATATACCTTTGGTGATTTATTAGAACAATACCCTTTTCGTCATGAAGACAGAACTAAGTTTTATAAAATAGGTGAAGTCTTTGATGATACTGCTTATGTACAGATGATTGGCAGATTGACCTCTTTAAATAGTGTGGGTGACGGCAGGGCCAAACGATTGATGGGTATTGTATCTGATGAAACAGGTGAAATGGAACTTGTCTGGTTTAAAGGTGCAAAATGGATAGAGCGAAAGTTAAAAGTAGGGAGTTGGTATATCGTATATGGTAAACCACAACGCTACGGTTATAAATTATCGATTGCTCATCCAGAAATGGATGAATATGATCAAGGTGTATCACAAGCGAAGTCGGGAGGTTTACAGCCTGTGTATCATACCACAGAAAAAATGAAAGCGAAAAGTTTTGATAGTAGAGCACTAGCTAAACTTACTCGTACTTTATTGGAAAAAGTCTATCATGATATTTCTGAAACTTTACCTGAATACTTAATCAAGGAAAATAACCTTATTTCAAAAGGTTTAGCGGTGGCATGGACCCATTTTCCTAAGAATCCTCAAACTTTACAACAGGCTAAAGATCGACTGAAGTTTGAAGAATTATTCTTTCTTCAGATGAAAATTATAGCGTCTAAAGTTGGTAAAAGAACAGATAAGTACCGAGGACAGATTTTTGATAAAATTCCAACGTTTAATATTTTTTATAAAGAACACCTTCCTTTTGACTTAACAGGTGCCCAAAAAAGAGTGGTAAGAGAGATTTATGATGATATGAGAAAAGGATATCAAATGAATCGATTACTACAAGGAGATGTGGGGTCTGGTAAAACTATTGTTGCATTTATGTGTATGTTGATGGCTTTGGATAATGATGCTCAGTCAGCATTAATGGCTCCTACTGAAATCTTAGCACAACAACACTATAATGGATTAAAACCATTTGCAGATGACATGGGTGTAACCATCGAATTGCTCACAGGTTCATCAAAGACTAAAGATAGGAGGAGGATAGATGAGACGCTTAGAGATGGAAGCTTAAAAATAATTGTAGGCACGCATGCTCTAATTGAAGATAAGGTAGATTTCTATAATCTTGGTTTATGTGTCATTGATGAACAACATCGCTTTGGTGTAGCGCAGAGAGCTGCTCTTTGGAAAAAGACTAGTAAGGAGAAGCCTCATATGCTTGTAATGACAGCAACACCAATTCCTAGAACTTTAGCGATGACAGTTTATGGAGATCTTGAAGTGTCGATCATCGATGAACTTCCTGCTGGTAGAAAACCTATTATTACTTGGCATAAGTTTGATAAAGGCAGATTAAGAGTTTTTGGTTTTATGAGAGAACAGATAGAGTTGGGAAGACAGGCTTATATTGTTTATCCTCTAATTGAAGAATCCGAAACACTCGATTATAAAAACCTTGAGGAAGGGTATGAAAGTGTTTCAAGAGCTTTTCCAGACTATAAAGTAAGTATTGTTCATGGTAGAATGAAGCCGGCTGATAAAGATGCCGAGATGCAAAGGTTTGCTGAAGGGAAAACTCAAATAATGGTGGCTACTACCGTAATTGAAGTAGGAGTGAATGTTCCTAATGCAAGTATTATGGTGATCGAGAACGCTGAGAAATTTGGCTTGGCACAATTGCACCAGTTAAGAGGAAGAGTAGGTAGAGGAGCTGAACAATCGTATTGTGTATTGATGACTGGAGACAAGCTATCAAAAGATGGAAAAGTACGTATACAAACGATGGTAGATACTACAGACGGATTTAAGATAGCTGATGCGGACTTAAAATTAAGAGGACCAGGAGATATTGAAGGCACACAACAGAGTGGAGTGTTAGATTTGAGACATGCAGATATTGGACAAGACTCGGCGTTATTGCAAAAAGTTCGAAATATTGCAGAGAATATATTAGATGAAGACCCTGACTTAGTAAAGGAAGAACATGCTATTATTAAGCAACAGCAATCTATGCTGGTAAGAAAGTCAGTGACGAATTGGAGTAGAATTAGTTAAAAGCAAATGATATAAAAAAAGCATCAAACCTTTCGATTTGATGCTTTTTGTTAGCAGAGAGTGAGGGATTCGAACCCCCGGTACCTCGCGGTACAATGGTTTTCAAGACCACCGCATTCGACCACTCTGCCAACTCTCTGTGTGCTATCTTTCTGTGTTAGCGGGTGCAAATATGTGAGAAGTTTTCGTTACTTCCAAATACTTTGAGTGTTTTTTTTATAAAAGAATGTAAATTTTTCTTTTTAGAAGAATTCATATAAAAATAAAAAAGCATCAAACCTTTCGATTTGATGCTTTTGTTAGCAGAGAGTGAGGGATTCGAACCCCCGGTACCTCGCGGTACAATGGTTTTCAAGACCACCGCATTCGACCACTCTGCCAACTCTCTGTGTGCTATCTTTCTGTGTTAGCGGGTGCAAATATGTGGGAAGTTTCCATTACTTCCAAATGGATAATTGATAAATTTCAATAAAAATGAATCTTATTTTATATTATATTGATTATCAATTTAATAAATTATGATTTAAATAAGCTTAGATTTTACCCTACCTTTGTTTAAATATCAAATTATTGAAAATGGAAGAAAATAAACAAAACAAGGATCCTTTACATGGTGTAAAGCTTGCTGAGATTGTTGAGTTCCTTGTAGACTATTATGGTTGGGAAGAACTGGGAAATAAAGTAAGGATAAATTGTTTTAGAAATGATCCATCCGTAAAATCAAGTCTAAAGTTTCTGAGGAGGACGCCTTGGGCTAGAGCAGAAGTTGAAGCATTGTACCTAGATAAAGTAAAGTACAAGAGATAATATTATAAACAAGAAGAGCGTATCACTTTAATGATACGCTCTTCTTGTTTTTTAGAAGTTAGGAGGGAAGATCCTGAGGAATGCAGCTATAAAAGGTGCTGACAATAATAATCCATCAAAACGGTCTAAGAAGCCTCCATGTCCAGGCAAAGTGGTTCCTGAGTCTTTAATACTCATGCTTCGCTTGAATAGCGATTCTACTAAATCACCATAGGTACCTGTTACTACAATAATGATTGCGATAGTTACCCATCTCCATGCTTCTAAAGAATTAAAGAAATGTGAGAAGACTAAACTTACAGTGACAGCTAAAGCAGCTCCACCGATACTACCTTCCCATGTTTTCTTAGGAGATATTCTTTCAAACAGCTTTCTACGCCCGAATGTTTTGCCTGAGAAATAGGCACCTGAATCATTTGCCCATAAAATCAACATGGCACCAATTAAGATTTCATAATGGTACTGAGTATCAAAAAATACATAAGTATGTATTAGAGCAAATGGAACAGAGCAATACATTACTCCGAGGAAAGTATATGCTAGGTTTTTAAAAGGCTGTTTGTCCTCCTTATTGTATAATTTTATGAGATATGCAGAGGTAAATCCTACAAAGACCAAATACATCCATTTGGTGGATATTATATTTAGTTCCATAAAAAATGTAAGACAATAAATTAGGATACCTAAGCAAGTACCGTACGTTCTAAGTGGTAAGTGTTCTTCTAGTCTAAGCAGTTTATAAAACTCAAGGATTGTTGCAACACTAATGATCAAGAATAGACCAAAGTATGTCCAAACCCCAAAGTAAATAGCTCCAATCATTCCAACACCTCCAAGTGCACCTACGATGACTCTTTGTGTAAGTTCAGAGCGGTTATTCAAATTCAACATCTTGTTTAATAATTAAAGTGGCCTTTTCCATATTGGCCTTATCTACGTAGACTTCTCTATAACCAAAGTTATTATATGAGGAGTCTCTTTTATCTAAAATAACGGCGTTAATACCTCTTTCTTCTAATGTCGCTTTTACGATTTCAGCTTTGTATACTTGTTCCGTTGTATAAACCTTTTCCCAATTGACCATAATAAAGACTTTAAGATGTTTTTAGATTTTTCAGTTTACGATAGTAAAAAAGTATACCAAAAGCGATCAGAGTTGTAATTATTATTATATACCATTCTGGTGCTTCTGCTGAAAAAGGGTCTTTCATTTCAGGTAATAATTCATCCTTATTTACGTAAACGCTGATTACAGTTATAGCATTATTCGTTATATGTGCTAAAATAGAAGGGTATAAACTTCTACCTGACCACAAAAATAAATATCCTAACAATACTCCCAAGAACATTCTTACAAAGAATCCATAAAATTGCATATGTATAGCAGAAAAAAGTATGGCTGATAGCCAAATTCCCACATGAACATTATTGAACATTCCTTCTAAGTACCTTTGAATATAACCTCTAAAGAGTATTTCTTCTCCGATACCCGCTAAAAGAGCAATAACAATAAACCCAAAAAGGAACTCCCATATACTCTGGAAGTCAACTAAGAAAGCGGTAACTTCTGCTAAATGCATTTCCGATGCCTTAAACGAAGCTTCTAAAGCTTGGAAGGTAGGGGGAAACTCAATATGTTGGTTCCATACTAAAATAGCTGATCCTAAAGGTAGGAATGCCGCCATTACAAGCATTGCCAGTAAATATTGTTGTGTATTTGTAGATGGTCTTCTTAAGTTTTTGGTGAAAGTAAGATCGTATTTCCATCCAAATACTACAGGTCCTAATATAAATGTAAAGATAGCAGAAATTGCTTGGGATAATAATACCTCGAAGCGACTTTCATAGTTACCTAAACTTGAAAAAACCTCTGAAATTTCATAATGATGTAATGGTAATAATAATGCAACAATTACGAACTGTCCTACAAATGTAAAACACACTACGGATAGTATTACCAGAAGAAACTTTTTAAAGTATTCAAATGGAGTGGATTGAAATGTATGGTCTGTCATCTACTTTTTATAACTTTGCATTCCAACTGAAAATAGGTTTTTCCTAATAGATGTTATATAAATATCTAATTATTAGGATTTTAAGAACCTATATCGTTTTTATGTAGTTCTCTAATATGTAGCAAAGATACTTTTTTCTTTAAGAGTAGAAACTACATTGTTTGCTAAACCTTTAAAATGCTTTAATATCGTGGTAAAAATTGGCGACTTAGAAATAAAAGATTTTCCCTTGTTACTGGCTCCTATGGAAGATGTAAGTGATCCTCCATTCCGTGCTGTATGTAAAGAAAATGGTGCTGATTTAATGTACACAGAATTTATTTCTGCTGAAGGATTAATTCGTGATGCTGCCAAAAGCCGTCAGAAATTAGATATCTATGACTATGAACGTCCAATTGGTATTCAGATTTTTGGTGAAAAAATTGACTCAATGAGAGAAGCAGCTGCAATTGCAGAAGAAGCTAATCCAGAGATTATTGATATTAATTATGGCTGTCCTGTGAAAAAAGTAGCAGGAAAAGGTGCAGGTGCTGGTATTTTATTGGATATCGATAAAATGCAAAGCATGACTGAAGAAATCGTTAAGCAGGTACAAAAACCTGTAACAGTTAAAACTAGATTAGGCTGGGACGATAAAACAATTCGTATTGTTGAAGTCGCTAAAAGATTACAGGATGTTGGTGTTCAGGCTTTGACTATTCACGGTCGTACGCGCCAACAAATGTATAAAGGAGTGGCAGATTGGACCAAAATCGCTGAAGTGAAAAACCACCCAGATATCCATATTCCTATTTTTGGTAATGGAGATATTGATTCTCCTCAAAAAGCCTTAGAATACAAAAATAAATATGAGGTTGATGGTATCATGATTGGTAGAGCTTCTATTGGTTATCCTTGGGTATTCCGTGAAATCAAACATTTTATGGAAACAGGAGAAATCTTAGATGCACCAACTTTACAGGAAAGAATTGATACGTTACGTCGTCATCTAGATTTTTCTGTAGAATGGAAAGGTGACAGAACAGGTATTTTTGAAATGAGACGTCATTATACAGCTTATTTCAAAGGAATTACTCACTTTAAGCCTTTTAGAACAAGACTTGTAGAAGCAATGACACATGAGGAGGTATTAAACATCCTTACTGATGTTCAAGAATACTATGATAAACAAGCTGTTTTGTAAAATCAGACTTTGTTTATAAATCAATATTTAGCCAACAGTTAGTGATAATTGTTGGCTTTATTTTCTTTATACTTATCTATGTTATTCACATGACTTGTGAATAGATAGTGTAAATGTGAATAACTTTTTATAAAGAAATACAGTATACTTAATAAAAATCAAAAGTTATTCACAATAACACCCAAGAATTAACAATGAAAAAGTATATAATATTTCTGCTTAGTCTATTTTCAATATTATTAGTAAGCCAAGTATCATATTCACAAATAAAGAGTGATTTAAACTTAGAGAAAGGTGATGTTGCCGTTGGAGGCTATGATCCAGTAAGCTATTTTGAAAATAAAGTTGAGAAAGGAGATCGACATATTACTACTGTTTATCAAGGAGCCCATTATTATTTTGTTTCACAAAAGCATTTAGAAGCTTTTAAAGCAAGTCCTCAGAAATATTCTCCTGCATATGGAGGATGGTGTGCATATGCCATGGGAGTAAAAGGGGATAAGATAGATGTAAATTATGAAACTTATAAAATTCAGAATGGGAGACTTTTCCTTTTTTATAATAAGTTCTTTTCGAATACTCTAGAAGATTGGGAAGAAGAAGGAGCTGAAAGGTTAGAAAAGCAAGCTGATAAGAACTGGAAAAAATATTTAGCACAATAAAAAAAGGACTCAATAAGAGTCCTTTTCGTTTATATAGTTTTACCTGAATTGGTACGTTAGTAAGTGCTTTTTATAGAGGCAACCTCATTAATTCGTTGCTGAGCGATGTCAATTGCAACTTCTTGAGCATTCTTGCCTGTAGCTTCAGATTGTTCAAAAACTTTTAATGTCTGATCATAGACAAACTCACATTTGTTCCAAGACCATTCTTTAGAAGTTTTGATCACTTCAGCATATACGTTGATTACACCACCAGAGTTGATTAAAAAGTCGGGAGCATATAAAATCCCTTTAGATTTTGCTAAATCACCATGAACTTTTTCATCAGCTAGTTGGTTGTTGGCACATCCAGCGATGATAGAACACTTCAATTTCTCAAGTGTTTCATCGTTTACAGTTGCACCTAATGCACAAGGAGAATAGATATCCACATCTAAATCATAGATTTCATCTAACCCTACTCCATTAATGCCATATTTATTAACAACATCTTTTACTCTATCTTCATAGAAGTCAGAAACATAAATTTCACAACCTTCTTTCTTTAGATATTGAATGATATATTCACCTACGTGGCCAGCACCTTGGATCGATACTTTTTTACCAGCAAGGCTATCTGTGCCGAATTGTTTTTTAGCAGCGGCTTTCATCCCCATATAAGTAGTATATGCAGTGAATGGTGATGGATCACCTAGACCACCTCTTGTTTCAGGCATACCACTTACATAAGATGTTTCAGCAGCAATATGTTCCATATCACCTGCATTCATTCCAACATCTTCGGCAGTGATGTACTTTCCATTTAAGTTTTTCAAGAAACGACCATAAGCTCTCAACATCGCTTCTGATTTATGTTTTCTTGCGTCACCGATAATTACGGCTTTACCTCCACCAAGATTTAATCCAGCGATAGAGTTTTTAAAAGTCATACCTCTTGACAAGCGGAGAGCGTCGTTTGTCGCTTGTGCTTCATTTTCGTACATCCACATTCTTGTACCACCTAAAGCAGGTCCTAATACAGTATTATGGATAGCAATGATAGCTTTTAATCCAGTAGATTTTTCATGGCAATAAACCACTTGTTCGTGTCCCATTCCTGAGACTTGCTCGAAAACTGAGATATCTTCCATTTATTTATTGTTGTCTTGTCTTTTGATTAATGCTGATCAATTTAACTATAAAAGTCGATGGCAATTTACATTTTCAAAACAGTAATGCAATAGGGACTTAATGAGTTTAAATTTTAAGTAATTACAAAATATTATATCAATCTGAGTGATTTTTAAATTATTTATAAGATGTTATGATTATTAATTAATGATTTTGTAAAATATTGTTTTGAAAAATAAAAAATTGATTTTTTTTTGAAAAAATGGTTTTAATTACGATTTCTAAGGTATTAGAGGGAATAATCAAATATAATTGTGTGGAGTATTAATACGATTTAATAGTGAGTATTCTAAAAAATTCAAACAATAGATGCATTTTTGTATTTCTAGGAGATACATTGTACTCATTCGAAAGCGATTGTTTCTCTTTTTAACCAACAAAAGAGATTTTATTATCCGAGTGAATCAATTAATTTGTGATGTCACTTTCATCAGTAACTCATTAATCAGTGGATAAAGAAAATAATAAAGGACAAATATTTGACAAAGAAGTACTCTCAAGGATGATGATCTTTGTCAAACCACATCTTAAGTATTTTATATTATTAGTAGTTCTAACGGTTTCGTTAGGTGTGTTAGCTCCTTCAAGACCTTACCTAATTCAGTACACAATAGATAATTACATTGTAGAAAATGATATGCCCGGCTTAAATCAGATGATCGTTATTCTGATTGCTGTGCAGTTACTACAAGCGTTAGTACAGTTTTGCCATACCTACTTATCAGGTTGGTTAGGGCAACATATTGTAAA
Source organism: Flammeovirga agarivorans (assembly GCF_012641475.1). NCBI lineage: Bacteria > Pseudomonadati > Bacteroidota > Cytophagia > Cytophagales > Flammeovirgaceae > Flammeovirga > Flammeovirga agarivorans. Next base: position 597,704 of record NZ_JABAIL010000005.1, read on the forward strand.
AGATATGCGAGTGATGTTGTATGAGCATATTCTTAAACTGAAACTAAAGTTTTATGATAATACCCCAATAGGTAGATTGGTAACAAGGGCTGTTTCTGATATTGAAACATTATCCGAAGTATTTACCAATGGAGTGGCAGCAATGTTAGGTGATATTCTTCAGCTAATCTTCATTTTCCTAGTAATGTTGTATACGGATTGGAGATTAACCCTTATAAGTTTATCAGTTTTACCAATTCTTTTATTCTCTACTTACGTTTTCAAAGAAAAAATTAAAGTAGCTTTTAATGATGTTAGAAATGCAGTTTCTAACCTAAATACATTTGTTCAAGAACATATTACAGGGATGAATGTAGTACAATTATTTTCTGCTGAAAAAAGAGAACAGGAAGAGTTCAAGAAGATCAATAAGGAACATAGAGATGCGAACATCAGTACAGTTTTATACTACTCTATCTATTACCCGGTAGCAGAAGTAATTGCTGCTTCAGGAACAGGTTTATTAGTATGGTGGGGTGCACATAGTGTTTTAGATGGGTATGCTACGTTGGGTACATTAATCGCTTTTATCATGTACATCAACTTATTCTTCAGACCTATTCGAATGATTGCTGATAGATTTAATACATTACAAATGGGTATTGTATCTTCTGATAGAATATTAAAACTATTAGACGATAAGGATTTTATTAGTAATGAAGGTACTTATGAGACAGATCATATCGATGGTTTTGTAGAATTTAAGGATGTGTGGTTTGCTTATAAAGAGGAAGACTACGTATTGAAAGATATTTCATTTAAAGTAAATCATGGGGAGACTGTTGCTTTAGTAGGAGCTACAGGAGCTGGAAAGTCTTCGATTATTAATTTAATCTCTAGATTTTACGAAATAAATAAAGGAACTATCTGTATTAACAATAGAAATGTTAAAGATTATGATTTATATAATCTTAGAAAACATATTGGTGTAGTTTTACAGGATGTATTCCTTTTCTCATCATCGATTAGGGAAAATATTACACTCGGAGACACTAAAATTACAGATGATCAGATTTTAGAGGCAGCGGAATTGGTAGGAGCGAGATCTTTTATTGAGAAACTTCCTGGAAAATTAGATTACAAAGTAATGGAAAGAGGTTCAACGCTTTCGGTAGGACAAAGACAATTATTATCTTTTGTAAGAACCATGGTGTATGACCCTAAAATTATCATTTTGGATGAGGCAACATCCTCTGTAGATTCAGAAACAGAACAGCTAATTCAAAATGCAATTAATTCTATGATGAAAGGAAGAACGAGTATTGCTATCGCACACCGTTTAGCGACAATAAGAAATGCTGATAACATTATCGTTCTAGATAAAGGAGAAATTAAAGAGTCAGGTACACATGATGAGTTATTAAAGAAAAAAGGCTTCTATTCTAAACTTTATCAAATGCAGTATAAAGAAGTTGAAGGAGTCAATTGAATTTAGTAATTAATTGAGTACCTTTGCAATAACGTAACAAACAATAAATTTACAACCATGGAATTGAGTACAATTTTGTTATTCGGTATGCCAGGAGGTTTCGAATGGGTAATCATCGGTTTAGTAGTACTTTTATTATTCGGTGCTAAGAGAATCCCTGAATTAGCTCGTGGGTTGGGTTCTGGTATTAGAGAATTCAAAGATGCTAAAAATCAAATCTCAGAAGAGATTGAGAAAGGTATCAAGGAAGAGGAGAAGAAAAAAGAAGAAAATTAATCATTCTTCATTTGTCTTGATATATTTTTAATGAAATGTATTTTTCGTTAAATATTTCGTAATAAAGTAGAGAAGTTTATCTTTGTCATATAGATGAGGATAAACTTCTTTTTTTATGAAGTGTTGCTTGATATTCTGACTACTGTTTCAGAGAAATACTTCGAACGATATCCTTTTTTTTAGACTTGACAAACGAAACAATATGTATAAATCATTTGAAGATATAAAAAAGGCGATTGCTGAAGGTAAAACTTCTTGTGTGGCATTGGTGGAATCATATTTGGCTCGAATTGAAGAGAAAAAACATTTAAATGTTTGGAACGAGGTTTACCCAGAAGAAGCTTTGGCTCAAGCAAAGTTAGTAGACCAGAAAATCTCAGAAGGAAAAGCGGGAAGATTAGCAGGTATGGTTGTTGGTCTTAAAGATGTTATTGCTTACAAAGACCATGGCTTGCAGGCTTCATCAAATATGTTAGATGGATATGTATCTCCTTTTTCAGCTACAGCAACAAATCGTTTATTAGCAGAAGATGCAATTATTATCGGTCGCCAAAGCTGTGATGAGTTTGCAATGGGATCTTCAAATGAAAATTCAGCATTTGGTGTAGTAAAAAATAACATTGATGAAACAAGAGTTCCAGGAGGTTCTTCTGGAGCATCAGCAGTAGCAGTTTCAGATGATCACTGTCTTGTGTCATTAGGATCAGATACAGGTGGTTCAGTAAGACAGCCAGCAGCATTTACAGGGACTGTTGGATTAAAGCCGACATACTCTAGAATTTCTAGATGGGGACTTATTGCTTATGCTTCATCATTTGATACAATTGGAATTATTTCCAATAATGTACCTGATGCTGCTTTAGTATTGGAAATTATTGCTGGAGAGGATGAAAATGATGCTACAGTATCACAAAGACCTGTACCTGCATACTCTGCATCTGTATCAAAAAAATCAACAGAGAAGTTAAAGATAGCTTACATCAAAGAAACGGTTGAAAGTGAGCATCTAAATAAAGATATCAGTGAAAAAACTTTTGCCAAGATTGAAGCACTAAGAGCTGAAGGTCATGAAGTAGAAGCAATAGAATTTCCATTACTAGATTATCTTTTACCAACATATTATATCTTAACCACAGCAGAAGCAAGTACTAACTTAGAACGCTTCGATGGAGTACGATATGGTTATAGAACAGATAACCCTAAAGATTTAGAGGCTTTATATAAAAAATCTAGATCAGAAGGTTTTGGTGATGAAGTAAAGAGAAGAATTATGTTGGGTACATTTGTACTGTCTGCTAGTTATTATGATGCATACTTCTCAAAAGCTCAAAAGGTAAGAAGAATGATCAAAGAAACGACAGAGAAGATTCTTTCTGATTATGATTTTATCTTAATGCCAACAACTTCAGCTCCATCTTTTGAAATTGGTAAATACGGAGAGAATAACCTATTGGAGTTATACCTTGGAGATTTATATACTGTACATGCTTCATTAGCAGGTTTACCAGCGATCTCTATTCCAAACGGAACAGATAAAGATGGTCTTACAATTGGTTTGCAAGTGATGGCCAACCGATTTGAAGAAGATAAAATGTTAGCCTTTTCTGAGTACTTAAGCTCACTAAACTAAAAGGATTGACAAAAATATATTGAGAAGGTACTATGAAACTATCATAGTACCTTTTTTTAATTGATCATTAAACTATTTCTATGTAAAAGCTGCTTTAATTCATCTATTGAGCAGTTGTATTCCCAATACATCATTCGTCCATGTGATGAAGTGACCAATAAATATTGTTTACTGATGGATTGAATTCTATCAATTGATATCAGTTTTCTGACATAATCTGTTTCTTGAACTCTTTCTACAATCTCTTGGTTGTTTTCATCAAACCCATGAACTATTAATGCTGTTTTTACTTCTAAGTCGATATACATAATGATTAAAATTGAAGTGAGAATTTGTTGTTTTAGTAACGTGATTGTGAAAGATAAGTAAAGCCAGAAGAGGAAGTAAATGATAATCAGAAAAAATGCTAATCGGGGCAACATAATTTCCAATTCTTAATCCTTAATTATTAAATCATATTATATTTGTCGTAGCGTCATCGTCTGATTATTCGATTCATTTCATTATCTAAGATATGCTATCTTTTTCCCTAATTATTTTAACCGAAAATGCAGTTGAAGAGCTTTAAGGTTTACACCCTTCTCGTATTTATTATAACTTTTATTTCTTCTAATGCCATTGCCCAAGATGAAGGTGATGCAATGATGACATGGCAAGATAGTATTTATACTGTAGCATTACCCGAAGGGTATTTGTTGCCGTCTGATACTTTAGAAGTAGTAGAAGCTGCTCCATATGCACCATGGTTTGAAAATTATGATGAATTTGATACAACATCAGCAATTCTGATAGATGTTACTGATAAGTCGTACGACTATGTTCCGAATGTATCTGATAGTTTAGTCATGGAAAGACTAAAAGCAATGGAGAATGTTATTCCATTAGAATATCATGAAAGGGTACGTTTATTTATCGATTATTTTGCTGTAAGAAATAGAGAATACACTTTAGGCATCCTTCAAAGACAAAATATATTTTTTCCAATGTTTGAAAGAGTATTGGCAGAAGAAGGAGTTCCTGTAGAATTAAAGTATTTAGCTGTTATTGAATCTGCCTTAAAACCTGTAGCATTATCAAGAGTAGGAGCAAAAGGTTTATGGCAGTTTATGCCAAGAACTGGTAGAGCGTATGGATTAAAGCAGAGTTATCAGATCGATGATAGGATGGATCCTGAAAAAGCAACAAGAGCAGCAGCCCGTTATCTGAAGTTTTTAAGAAATTATCATGGTGATTGGGAATTAGCTATTGCAGCATATAACTGTGGTCCAGGTAATATTAGAAAAGCACAAAGAAGGTCTGGAAAGAAGAAGTTTTGGGATATTTACAGAAAACTACCAAGAGAAACTCGCTCATACCTTCCTCAATATGTGGCAATGGCTTATGTATTAACCTATGCTGAAGAATATAACTTAGTACAGGAAATGCCAATGTATGAGATTCCTGCTGAAGATATTTTTGTTAGCCAATCTATTGATTTGGGTAAGTTGGCGGAAGAATTAACAGTGTGTAGAGAGGATTTGGTACAATTGAACCCGTCATTACGATTTGGTTATGCTCCTAATTATGTCAAAAACTTCAGAATTAAGATTCCAGAAGCAAGATTTGATTATTACTTGGAACATCAAGATAGCATTCTGACAAAAGTGAAGTACACTGGTAAAGGAGCAAATGTAGGAGATGGATTTTATTATCACTATGTAAGAAGAGGTGAGTCTTTGGGATTGATAGCTAGTAAAAACCGTGTTTCTCTGTCAAGTTTGAAAGCTTGGAATAACCTTAGAAGTAATACAATTTACCCTGGTCAAAAGTTAAAGATATATGGTAATGCTTACAGTCCGGGTCCTCAAACTAGTACATCTTCAACAACTAAAAAGTCTTCGACAACTAAAACTAGTGGAGCAAGTATTTACCATACAGTAAGAAGTGGTGAAACTTTAGGGACGATTGCAAAAAAATATAGAGTATATGTAGCTGATATTAAAAATCTAAATAATATCTCTGGTTCTACGATATATAAAGGGCAAAAGCTCTTGATAAAGAAAGGGAAATATTCTGCCCCTGCTCAGTCTAATACTTCAGCATCTACAAAGACTACATCAATATCTGTTCAATCGACTTCACCTAAAGGAGAATTACAGTATCATACAGTAAGAAGTGGAGAAACTTTAGGTGGAATAGCCGAACAATATAATACGACAGCTTCTAACCTAAGAAAGTGGAACAATATCAAAGGTTCAACAATCTATAAAGGACAAAAGTTAAAGGTATATTCGTCTGTAAAAGTGACGACTGCATCTTCAACCAATAAAAAGTCGACCTCAAGTGCTTCTAGTAGTACTTATGGACCTTCATCTAAAACTAGGTCTCATACAGTAAAAAAAGGAGAGAACTTAGTTGAAATAGCAAAAATGTACAGAGTGTATGTCAACGATATAAAAAGAGCCAACGGTTTGAAATCTTCAAGCATTCAAGCAGGACAAAAGTTGACAATTCCACCTTCACCAAGTAGTGTTTTAAATACAAAAACTACTTCAACTGGAACTGATAATACGAAATATTATACAGTAAAAAGTGGAGATACATTATGGAAGATATCTCAGAATTTAGGCATTAGCGTAAATGAGATTAAGCAATTGAATGGACTAAAAAGTAATAATTTAAAGGTAGGACAACGTCTAAAGATAAAATCTTAAGCATCTTTAAATAATGATTTGATGATTTCCTTGTAAATTGCGCATTCAAATTTGAAACAACAGAAAAATGGCAGATATAAAAACAAATCTTATCGAGGAGTTGCAGTGGAGAGGAATGCTGCACGATATCATGCCAGGTACTGAAGATCAATTAAACAAAGAGATGACGACAGCATATGTAGGTTTTGACCCTACTGCAGACTCTCTTCATATTGGTCATATGGTATCTGTAATGTTGCTAAGACATTTACAAAAGGCAGGGCACAAGCCATTAGCTATTGTAGGTGGTGCAACAGGTATGATTGGTGATCCTTCTTTTAAAGATGCAGAAAGACAACTTTTGGATAATGACGCTATCCAAAAGAATATTGCAGGAATGAAAGGACAGTTGGAAAAGTTTTTGGATTTTGATTGTGGTGAAAACTCAGCTGAGATTCTAAACAACTATGATTGGTTCCAAGACTTTAGTTTTATCGACTTCGCTCGTGAAGCAGGTAAACACCTTACTGTAAATTATATGATGGGTAAAGAATCTGTAAAGAAGCGTTTAGCAACAGGTTCAGGTATCTCATTCACTGAATTTACATACCAATTGTTACAAGGATGGGATTTCTATCATTTATATAAAACGAAAAACTGTCGTTTACAATTTGGTGGTTCAGACCAATGGGGAAATATTGTAACTGGTACTGAGTTAATCCGTCGTAAGGCACAAGGAACGGCTTATGCTGCAACTTGTCCATTGATTACTAAATCTGATGGAACGAAATTCGGTAAGACTGAAAGTGGTGCAGTATGGTTAGATCCAGAAAAAACATCTCCTTACCAATTCTACCAATTCTGGTTAAATGTTGCTGATGATGATGCAAAAAGATATATCAAGATCTTTACTTTCATTGAGAAAGAAGAAATTGATCAACTAATTGCTGATCATGACGAGGCTCCTCATACTCGTATTTTACAAAAAAGATTAGCTGAAGAAGTAACTAAAGCAGTTCATGGACAAGCTGAATTAGATACTGCTATAGCAGCTTCAAATATTCTTTTTGGTAAAAATGTAACTGAACAGTTAAAATCTCTAGACGAACGTACACTTCTTCAAGTATTTGAAGGCGTTATGCAGTCTGAAATTTCGAAAGCTGATTTAGAGGGAATGGCTGAAATGGCTGATTTACTATCTGCTGGAACAAATAATCAACTTTTTGCTTCAAAAGGTGAGGCAAAGCGTATGATCAAAGGCGGTGGTATTTCTATTAATAAAGCAAAATTACAAGGTAGTGAACTTCCTAAAGAAGTTGAGTTACTTCAAGATAAATATATTCTTGCTCAAAAAGGTAAGAAGAACTATTGCTTAATTAAAGTAGTAGACTAAACAGATTTATCTGTAATAAACGAAAAGGGACTTTTTTCAAATATGAAAAAAGTCCCTTTTTTATTTCGATGGTTAGTAAATAATGTTATTTGGCAATTTGAACTTCTCCGTATTGATCTTCAAGGAACGCTTGTAAATAAATTATCCTTGGAGAATCAGTAACAATTGAAGCTTTATATAATGATAATTGGGCCTCAGGCATATTACTATTTCTGTAAGCATATACTGCTTGATTATAGTATTGTAAACCTGCAATGTCTATGATTGATAAATCTTCATTTAAGTTCATACCATACTTCTCATATAGTAATGAATTTTGTAAACGAGATTCGTAAGATTTTATCTTTTCATTAATATCTCTCTCATTATTGATATATCCATATACATCTGTTGACTCGATTAATGTTTCACCTAAAATCGGATCTTGTAATAGAATATAAACATGACTATTTAATTGCTTTATTTTATACTCGTAGCCTAGTTCTTCAAAGACATGAGCAAACAATAAAGTTCCAGTTAAACAGTCATACGTTCCTGTTTCCAACATATTAGAGAAAGTACTACACTCACTGTAATTTTTGAAAAACTGTTGACGTGTTTTGTTGAATAACTTTTTAACGATAGACTTATTTGTAGAAGCCTGTTCTGTTTTCCAATATGTTATCCAATTCTCTACTTCGTCTTTTAACTCTTTAAATTCTTTTCCTTTAATGTTCTCTTCTGGAGAAAAGAAAAGATTATATCGATCAATTTTCCAAGCTTCTTTAAACTGATTTAAAGTGTAATACTCTAACATAGATTTTGACTGTTGCTTAGAAACAAGAATATCTTGAGCATACACGGCGCTTCCTCCAAATAGAGTGAATAATGTAAAGTATAATATGGCCGTGTATTTTTTCATGTATTAAGTAGAAATGTATTATCTACTTCTAATATACGGATATTATTCATGTTTAGTTAACATTAAGTTCATATTTAAATGAATAAATTAAAAAAATAGAAATATTATAGTCATTTCTACGGATTCTACAATCTGTTATGTGAATTTAATGTTACAAAAAAGGTTCTTGATTTTTTTATCAAGAACCTTAAAGTATATATTGTTATATGTACTATGTGATGTATTAGAAATCGTAGTGTCTATTTCCAATGTTCCAACGTACAGCTGCACCAATGTAATTTTCATCTTGGTTATAACTGGCATTGTCATCACTACTTACTTTTCTGAAAGTGCCTCTTAAATCCACAAATATATTATGGAATGGAGAATAAGTTAAGATTGCATCAATATAGAGTGTTGATACTTTTTCACCTTGTAATAATGAGTTGCCATAAGAGTCAGGAGAACCTGGGGCAGTATTATAGTCAAGGAATATATTCGAACCATAATTAACAAGAGGATTACCATTTTCGTCATAAGTGTTCATTCCTTGCTCTCTCCAAATACCTTTAACAACGGCAGAAAGTTTTGGCAAGAAGTGAGGACGATATCTTACAATTCCTATTAATTCATAAAGGTTGGCACCATTAGGATGTGCTAACTCTTGATAATAATGAGCTTGGTTACCATATAACTGACCATTTGTGATCCCTTTTTCATTTTTATGAGAATAAGTATATGGATCAATCACGTTCATTTCACCTTGTAAATCGAGGTTAGGTAAACCAAATGCATCAATATATTTAGCACCGAACTGGTAGGCAAATTTATTACCATAGAACCCTTTTCCAAAGTTTGCAACACTCATATCATCAATCATTATTTGAGTGTAAAGTTGTACTCTATTCCAGATATTCCATTTGGCATCAAAACCTAATTGAACATTATCAACATCACCTAAACCATGCTCAATTGATCTATAAAAGATTAGTGGGTTGAGGTATGAAAGGTCAAAAGAGCCATTTCCTGTAGAATCAGCTCTACTAAAGATAACTTGTTCAAATACACCAATATTAAAGTTTTTAGTCACATTCCACCCTAAGTGATGCATTGCACTATATTTTTTAGGAAGTGGGTATCCTGGAGCAACAGCTACATTACTTGCATTCATTTGTGCAAAGATGTTTGTGTACTCTAAATGCCAAACTCTTGTATTAAGTTTTAAATATGTATAGTCATTAGCATGTGTAGATAAGAACAATGATCTATAACCATTACCAATAAAGTTCTTTCCTCTACCAAATTCTGCTTGGATATATTTATCTACAAGCATAAAGTTTACATAACCTTGTGCATTGAAGTATTCATATTTACCACCTCCATTGTCTTTATACCATTGTTGACCTGGGATAGTTCCATTATGAGTATCTGAGTATTGTTGAACATAAAAAGGTAGTCTTTCCATGTTGTCGCTAGCCTGGAAGTAGAATCCTACTTTATTGGCAATAGATCCGTACATAACTGCACCTCTCTGATTAACTAATGGACGAGATGTATTCAAATTGTCATCTCCTGTACTTAGATATAAAACAGGGTTAATATGTACTTCGAAGTCTTTTTCGTCTACATTAACAAAATCAATTTTACTTCTATAAAAGTATTTAAGGAAAGGCTTTTTTACGTCTGCAATAGTAGTATCAGACATATACTGCCAGTTATCTAATGCTAAGTAAGACAATTGATATTTATCTGCTTCAGATAATGTTCCTGTGTATGTTGAATCAAAATTTTCAACGAAGTTGGCAATATCTTGGCGACCGTAAGGTTTAATGTTTGAATAGATTTTACCGAAATCTTTCATTTTGATCTCATATCTATCAATTAGATGATAATATTCAGGGTCGTACTGAACTGTGGCGGTCTGAGAGAATACATTTTGTAATGAAACAAAAAATAGGAGTCCGCATAACAGACCTTTAACAGTTAAAAAATATTTATTCATTAGGTAGAAATCTTGTGGTCAAACCAAAGACGAAGAATATGTCTATAAATAACTTATATAGAAATCAAATAACTTGCCAAGCTATAATTTCTGTTAAATTATAAATAGATCTACCGCAATTAATGCTAAGCATATTCTTTATTGTTTGAGGTTATCATGCTAGATAGAAATTGTTTACAAGATGAACCTATCTCTATTATTTCCTTTTTTAATCTATTTCGGTGATAATGTTTAAATGTTTTTGAGCTGTAAAAACCACTGTCATCAACATAAAATGTATCAGGGATTTTTTTCCAAGAACTATCATAGTATCTCACATTCTTGAATTTGAATAAAGATTCCAAGTTGATAAATGGGTAACGAATTCTCTTATGGTAATCTACTATTTTACCATTGTTACAATAGAATAATGATTTCGCTTCTGTTTCAAAAATTAGATTTATTCTCGTACTCTTTTGAATCTTATCTAATCTGTTTTTATGGTTATTTTGAGTGATCAATAATTCTTCTTTATTGACTTTTAAGAGAATAGAAGAATTGTATTTTGGCAATTGACGAACAAAATAATTAAGCTGACCATATAGTAGCTTACAACTGCCTAAAATCCAATAAGTGTACTTTTCAATGAATGAAGACTTTTGTTCACTTAAGTAGTGAAGTATCTCTTTATTATTCTTGAAGTCAATAATTACTGAACTAATATTTTGAGGTAGTTGGATTGGGATATTAAAATTTGAAATTAATAATACATCAAGATTTTTTTGAAGTGATAACTGTTTAATGAAAAGTGGAAAATGTACAGGTAAGGTATCAGAAATAGGGATAATTAAGCAAATAGAAGAGTAGTGCATTTCGTATAATTTATAGATGAGAATGTTTCTGGGGAAAGTTATTTTTCTTTACGTAATAATATTTAAAAAGGTTAACAAAAGGTGCTAAGCCTTGATAGATTTAGATAATGGTTACAATAAAATATTAGAAAACATCAATTGTAAAAAATAGATCTTGTATTGGTTTATGAAAATTTTCATATAAAAAAAGGTACTCTGAATTTCTTCAAAGTACCTTTTAAGTATTAATATATTGAGATTATTTGTCTCTTCTAATCATACCTGCAGCAACAGTGTTATGTGTCGCTTCATCAACTAAGATGATTGAACCAGTTACCCTGTTTGATTTGTAAGGATCAGCCAGAATAGGTTTAGTAGTTCTAATTTTTACTCTAGCAATATCATTCATATTTAATGATTTATCACCTTCGATTCTACTCAAAGTATTGATATTCATTTTATATGTAATGTCTTTAATCATACATCTAGCCTCATTGGTAGTGTGCATAATGATGTATTTTGCTCTTGGTCTAGGAGGTTGATCATCCATCCAACATAACATGACATCAAGATCTTGAGTTTGTTGAGGTTGGTTGTTTGGACGAACTAACATATCACCTCTAGAGATGTCAATGTCATCTTCTAATGTGATTGTTACTGATTGAGGAGGGAAAGCCTCTTTTACCTTTTCTTCTCCTAAAAAGATATCTTTAATCTTTGAAGAAAACCCTGAAGGTAAAGCTAAGATATCATCACCAGGTCTAAAGATACCTGAAGAAATACGACCTGCATAACCACGGAAATCATGGAACTCATCAGAATGAGGACGAATGATTGTTTGAACCGCAAAACGAGGGTCGATATAATTGTTATCACTAGAAATATAAATTGTTTCTAATGTATGAAGAAGAGTTTCTCCACTATACCAAGGTGTATTTTCAGAACGATTTACTACGTTATCACCTTTTAATGCAGATATAGGTACAAAACGAATATCTTTAAGGTTTAATTTTGCAGCAAATTCTTTAAAATCTTTCTGGATTTGCTCAAATTTCTCTTCACTATAATCCACTAAGTCCATCTTGTTTACACAAACAATCATGTGAGGGATTTGTAATAATGAAGCAATGATAGCATGACGGTGAGTTTGCTCAACTAAACCGTTACGAGCATCAACTAGAATTAAGGCAAGGTTAGCAGTAGATGCACCTGTTACCATATTTCTAGTGTATTGAATATGACCAGGAGTATCTGCAATAATAAATTTACGCTTTGGTGTAGCAAAGTATCTGTATGCTACATCAATTGTAATACCTTGTTCACGTTCTGCTTTTAAACCATCAGTTAATAAAGAAAGGTCAACATGCTCTAAACCTTTTCTTTTTGATGTTTCAGAAACCTGCTCAATTTGGTCTTCAAAAATTGATTTTGAATCATATAATAAACGGCCAATCAATGTACTTTTTCCGTCATCGACAGAACCGGCTGTTGTAAATCTTAAAATTTCCACTTTTTGATGATGTTTTGTTTGATTCTAGAAATAACCCTCTTTCTTACGATCTTCCATAGATGTTTCAGAACGTTTGTCATCCGATCTGTTACCTCTTTCAGTTTGACGCATAGCTGATACTTCTTCAACTACTTTTTCAACTGTGTCTGCTTCAGACTCGATACCACCAGTGATTGTAATATCACCTAATGTTCTAAAACGAATCTTTTTTGTTTCTACTTTTTCACCATCGCGAAGTGTAGTGTATTCAGATACAGGCAACCAAGTGTTGTCTCTCCAAATCACTTCTCTTTCATGAGCTAAATACAATGATGGAATTTCAATGTTTTCTCTCATGATATATTGCCAAACATCAAATTCAGTCCAATTAGAAATAGGGAACGCTCTGAAGTGCTCACCAGGACTGTATTTACCGTTGAATAAGTTCCATAATTCTGGGCGTTGACGTTTTGGATCCCATTGTCCAAACTCATCTCTATGTGAGAAGAAACGTTCTTTTGCTCTCGCTTTTTCTTCATCACGACGTCCACCACCAATACATACATCAAATGCTTCGTCTTCGATAGTATCTAATAGGGCAGTAATTTGAAGTTTATTTCTACTAGCATTTGCACCAGTTTCTTCAACTACTCTACCATCATCGATTGCTTCTTGAACAGAACCAACAGCAAGACGAACACCTAAATCTTTGATTAAATCATCACGGAATTGAATTGTTTCCGGGAAATTGTGACCTGTATCAACATGCAAAAATGTAAAAGGAATTTTCGCAGGATAGAATGCTTTCTTAGCTAAATGTGCGACTGTAATTGAGTCCTTACCTCCTGAGAATAATAGTGCAGGATTTTGAAATTGGGCAAAAACTTCACGTAATACGTAGATCGCTTCTGCTTCCAATTCGTCCAAATGTGAAAGTTGATAATTACTCATTTGATATATGTAATGTAAATAATCGTTTTTCGTATGAATTTGCTTTTCCTAAAGTATAGACGTAATACTAGGACATAAGTTACAAAGATATACCCTAGTAATTTACTATGGAAATAATCAGAACAAAATTAAATAAATATATTAAATTATAACTTGATTGTAATACCCAATTGATTGGCAATATCTTTTCGTTGTTGAGTTAATAGAGTCATTAGGTGTAATGCTTCCATCATTTTCTCATCATCCATAGCCTTTTCAGCTTCTGTTAGACCTATATGACACTTATCAATTAGATCTGTTAGGTATGTCATTTTGTAGTGTAATAAAGAATTATAGGCTAAGCGACCTAAATTCTCATCTTTATTTGGTATTACAATCCTATGGCGCTTGAACCATTCCACACTAGGTTGATGACCACCTGTATTGGTAATTCTATTTAAGTTTCTTAGATCATTTTCACTACTATATCTTTCTTTAAAATGTTGTAGTGATGGAATTTCTCCCATGGCAGTTTCATTTTTATAATCAACAAGAATTTGTTGGCAGAATTCATCTTCCAACATCATTGATCCTAATTCATTAAAAAGATATTCATAAATATATCCAACATTCTCATCTACATATTGGTCGCCATATAACAATAAGATACGAATAAATTCCTCTTCATGAATGCCAAGTTTAACGAACTTACCTTTAGGATTAGATGAGTCTTGTTTTTTATTAGCTTTCTCATGTTCTTCACCTAATGGAGGAAGAGTAGGAGGTTGAGCATCTATAAATTCGGGAGAAAAATGAGTATCTGGTTCTATAGCCGGAGGAGGCATATCCATTGGAGGTGGCATATCCGATGGAATATCAGAAGGGCTCATTGGAGGAGGTATCGATGCTACAGAATTTCCTACCGAACCACCAGTAGGATTTTCATATGGTCTTCTTGCTCTATTCTTTTCTTTTTCAATACGCTCAATTTCTCTCTGTTTGATCTCGTTTAAGTTGTTGATCAAGCTTTCGACAGAAATATCAAATACGTCAGCACATTCCTTAATAAAAATTTCTTGTTGAATTGTGTCCGGAATAACTGCAATACTTTTAAGTACTTCACGTATCTTCTCAGCTTTATTTAAAGGATCATTTTTAGCTTCTTCGCTGTATAGTCTCGCCGCAAATAAGATAAAATCAGTTTCTTCCTTCTTAAGAAATTCAGCAAACTTTTCTCCTCCAAGTGTGTCACAGTAACTATCAGGGTCTTCTCCTTCTGGTAAACGAACGACCCTAACATTAAGCCCTTGTTGTAAGAGCATATCAACACCTCTAATTGCTGCCTTTAAACCTGCCGCATCACCATCAAAGACTGCGGTAACATTATTGGTGAATCGCTTGATCTGCTTTATTTGTCCTTCTGTCAGAGCTGTTCCAGAAGAAGCGACAACATTTTTTATACCTGCTTGATGTAGAGAAATTACATCGGTATAACCTTCAACTAAGTAGCAACGATCTTTTACTCTTATCGCATCTTTGGATTGATAAATACCATATAGAGCATCACTTTTATGGTAAATTTCAGTTTCAGGAGAGTTTAAATACTTAGGTTTTCCATCCTTTTTAAGGGTTCTTGCTCCAAAGGCGATAACTCTACCAGAAAGATCATGAATAGGAAACATCACCCGACCTCTAAAACGGTCATATTTTCTCCCCTTTTCATTTTCAGATCTTAACCCTGCTAGTTCTAATGCTTCAATTGTATACCCCTTTTGAGTGGCATCTTTTTCTAGTGAGTCCCAAGAGTCTAGACTGTAACCTAAATCAAAAGTATTAATAGTATCTCCATTGAACTTTCTATTTTTGAAATATCCTAAACCTAAAGATTTTCCTTCATCAGAAATTTGCATCATTCTCATGAAGTAATCTTTAGCATAGTTCATTGTTACGAAGATACTTTCTCGCCTTTTATGTTTTTCCTCTTCCTCAGGTGAACGTTTTTTCTCAACAATTTTGATCCCATATTTTGCTGCTAAGTATTTTAAAGCTTCAACATAGGATTTCCCCTCTTTTTCTTGAACAAATTTAATAGCATCACCAGAAGCACCGCATGAAAAACACTTGTAAAGATTCATGCTTGGTGTCACATACATTGAAGGCGTATTATCTACATGAAAAGGACATAGTCCAATCCAAGATTTACCTTTCTTTTTTAAAGGGACAAAATCTTCGACAACTTCTACAATATCCAGTGTACGTTTTATTTCTTCTACGGTCTCTTGAGGGATCATTTTTTAGATTCTAAAGGGTTGAGTTACAAATTTAGGATTTTGTAGTTAACTTCATCAGTAGAATTAGTTAAGAAACTTATGATTGCATCGACAAAGGGTATAGTTTTAAGTAATATGAGGTATCAGGAGTCTTCTTTGATCGTACATATTTACACTAAAGAATTTGGAAGAAGGGATTATATAATAAAAGGAGCTTACAGTAAACGTTCGAATAAAGCATCTTTCTATCACCCTTTAAATATCTTGGATTTACAGGTGTATGAAAGACCAAATATGAATCTACAGATGGTGAAAGAAGTCCGTATTGATCAAGCTCTATTATCTTTCCAAATCCAACCACAAAAATCGATGATTCTTACGTTTCTTTCAGAACTACTTGAAAAAGTATTAAGATCAGATGAAGTAGGTAGTGATGAATTATATGAATTTCTAAGGTATAGCTTGGTATCTCTAGATAAGATGTCTAGTAATTGGAACTGTTTTACTTTACAGTTTATGTTGAGGTTAAGTCATCATTTAGGTATAGGTATTTATTCCGCTGAAATGTTATTGATAGAAACCGAGGTATCTGCTCATGTAGATGAAGTATTAAAGGGACAAATAGATCAGTTGATTAAGTTGGATTATCATGAAGCTCCCGTTCTACCTTTGGTAACTAGAAGAGAAATTATGGATAAACTTGTGAAGTTTTATTCTATGCAATTACAAAACTTCGGAGAGTTGAAAACTTTAGAGGTATTAAGGAATATTGGCAATTCTCTTAAGAGGAATTAACGATGTATTTACAGTTGTGATGAAACATTTTATCGTATAAACTATTGAATTAAAATTAAATACGATGAAAATAATCACAAATCTTTCTAAGCTATTTCTAGGTGTTCTATTGTCATTAATGTCAATCATCTCTTTTGCTTCAAGTGATGATGTTGGGATTTCATCAACCATTAATACAAAAAAAGTAGACAATCCTGAGCAATTAATCACGTCATTAGAGAAAGCAATTGATACTCAATATATCTTGTCTTACAGTGATCAGGAAAAAGCAATATACAGATCTGAAAAGAATGTTGTGATATTTAATACATCAAAAGAGGAAACATCAATTCAGGTTTTATGTGGATCAAGAAAGCCAAATAAAGAATACCGTTCTACTTTGGAATTCTTTGGAAAAGAGTTAGAATAAAAGTTCTTATATACATAAAAAAGCCATTTGAGTTTAAATTCAAATGGCTTTTTTTAATATGCATTGATTACAATTTCTTTCTGATAGATTTCAGTTTCTTTGTTCTCATTACTTTTATTTCTCAAAGTAAGCGTTACAGTATGCTTTCCTTCTTCTTGTATTTTCTTATTGATTAAATTTTTAAGATTAATAATTGTAGCCCTTTGATGATTTATTAATGGAAATGTTAGCCCAATCAAATAAAGATTAGCATTTGATTCATCATGCGAAGCAGCATGAATCGTTGCTTCATTTATAGAAACATCAAGTAGTTTAATTTCATTGGTACTTGAAATTTTAATAAACACATTATCAAACTCACCAACTTTTCCTGAGATAGCCTCAGAAAGGTTCAAATTGATACCAGAAACCCGTATGGATTCGTTATTTACTTTGTAAGAAAAGTGGTTATAAAAATTACCTTTTAAGAAGAATAAGTTTGTTGTTACGAGCCCAATGACAATACTACTCATCAAAATATGGAGTGATTTCATAGTTTGTCGTTATTAAGAAGTTAAGTATAATTCTACTATGTATATATAAAACGATTAAGAATTGCTTCTTGACAAACCATTGAGTATCAATTTACAAATATTAGCTATTTATAGCATTTTTATTAGGTTTAATAAGGCATGAAACCCAAAGGCCCAAGAAGGTAAGAAGTCCATTTAATAATAGTATCTCATAACCAAATTTATAACCATTGAACCAATTACTAGAATTTGTTTGTAAAAGATAACAAAGAATTGGGGCCACTAAGCAAGTAATAGGAATCCATCTTGGTTGGTATTTTTCCTTCATGAATATCCCAAAAGAGAACAAGCCTAATAATGGACCATAAGTAAAAGAAGCTAATTTTAAAATTGTATCCATCGCATTTGAGTTATTCATAGCATCAAATGAAATAACAAAAACAAATAGTATAAAAGCGATTAAGAAGTGTATATTCTTTTTCGTTTTTGTCATATTTTCTTCACTAAGTGTTCCTTTCCCAAACTTCAAAAAGTCAACACAAAATGCTGTAGTTAATGAAGTAATGGCTGAATCTGCACTAGAAAATGCAGAGGCAATAACACCTAATAAGAAGATACTTGCTCCTAGGATCCCTAATTTATGCTGGGCGATAAGAGGATATAATTGATCTGATTTTTTAGGTAATTCAAATTGAATACTATCCGTATATAAGTATAAAATGGCTCCTAAACATAGAAATAGAGCAAACGTTACAAACAGAATAAAGCTAAAAGAAACCATATTAAGTTGTGCTTTTTTTAGCGTCTTAATTGTAAGGTTTTTTTGCATCATATCTTGATCTAAGCCTGTCATCACAATGGCAAGAAATGCACCTGAAATGAATTGTTTCCAGAAGTAGCCAGGGGAGTTGATATCCCAATTGAAGATGGTAGTATATGATGTTTCCTCATGTGCTTTATACATCAATTCAATAGGAGTGGAATCCAATACATTAGAAATGATAGATATGGTAATAATCGCAGCAGCTAACATAAATGTAGTTTGAACCGTATCTGTCCATACTACTGTTTTAATTCCCCCTTTTAGAGTATATAAACTAATAATTAAGAGAAGAATAGCTGTGTTGACTATATATGATATTCCAAGAGGTTCATAAATAAAAGTTTGTAAAACTGTAGCCATAATAAATAGTTTACCAGCAGCTTGTAAAGCTCTAGAGACTAAGAAAAATGACGATCCAGTTTTATATGCTGTTGTATTAAACCTTTCTTCTAAATACCCATAGATAGAAATTAAGTTTCTACTGTAATAGATGGGCATAAGTACGTAAGCGATCACAAAATACCCTAGTATATAACCAAAACAGACTTGTAAATAACTGAAATTGGCAGCTTTCACCATTCCAGGTAAAGAAATAAAGGTCACTCCAGATAAAGTCGTTCCGATCATGCCATAAGCAACTGCATACCATGGAGAGTTTTTATTACCATTAAAAAAGGTGTAGGTAGTGCTTTTTCTACTTGACAAATAAGCGATCAAGAATAGAAACACTACGTACACCGTAAATATTGTTAAGCTTTGTAAAGGTGAAATTATCATTTGATTGTTAGATGTGGTCTAAGCTACAAATTAGATGAAGATTTTTTTAATCCTCAAATTTCCCTTTAGTTAAAACTCAAAATTATTAGAATCCGTAAGAAGCTGTTTGCGGAGCAAAAGAAGACAATGTGTAATAAGGTAATACTACTGTTTCACCTTTTACAAATTTAGGTAACTCGATTGTTCTTTTTTCCTTACCACCTTTGATGTTGGTAAGCTCAATATCAATACTTGTTTGTCCTTCTTTTAGTGGAACTCTTACGTAAGAAATATCTTTTGGAAGCGATTGCCATGATCTAGTATCCGCAGATTCAGTAGCAGAACCAAGAATACTTAATGCAGCACCCCAACCTTCATTCTCTTGTGATACTTTTGCAGCAATACTTTGTTTCATTGCTACTCGTAATAAGGTTTTAGAGAACTCCAATAACATTCTTTCTTCTAAAACTTTAAATGAAATCGCATTAATATCTTCTGCATGAGAGAACAGATAGGTATGGTCCTGATCTGATAACTTGGCACTTTTATAAAAGCTTTTTCTTTCAACATATTTTGGGAATACAGCTTTTACCCAAGTTACAGTAGGCTTATCGTTACCACAGTAGAAAGGGAAGCTCATTCCTAGCTCTTTATTAACGAAAGTAACCCAGCCATTTTTACCTTGGATGACGGCAAAGTTAACTCCCCATTCATCTTTTACAGGAGACATACCATTATTCCAAAGTAGTACTAAGTTGGCATACGATTCATCTTTACCAACTTCTAATTTGAATTGTTTTGAATATCTGGCAGCATCATCATAAAGTCCAGTTTCTTGGGCTGTTCTTACAAGGTCCAATTTCAACTGTTGAGGTACTGGAGTATTAAATAATGCAGCGTATTCATTTTGGTAAATGTCCAATGCATTTCTGTAAGCGATAAATGCATTGTTTGGATCATTAAATGCTTCATAGATAATACCCATCATTACATGGATAAAAGCATCTTTCTTGTATTTTTTATCTGATTTGTATTTATCACTAAGTTGCTGAAGACGTAGGTTCATACGCTTACACTCTACTAAAGCTTCATTGTATTGTCTCATTTCAAGGTAGTTTAAGGCCTTGAAATAGTTGATCATTAGCTTTTCGTGGTCTTCTCCAGGATAAGTAGTTAGATTTGGATTGAGAAGTAGTGCCCCTCCTTCCTCAAATACATTTTTTTTGTGATCCTCTACAAATAGATCAGCTTTTTGAAAATACTGATTACTTTGATCGAAATTCTCTTGCAATGAAGCGACCATACCGGCATTTACATAGTATAGGAATTCCAAACGGCCAGAGCTCATTTTCTTTTCACTCTGCTGCATAATAACAGCTGCCTGATCGTAGTTCCCTTCTGCTAGTGCCTTGTTAAGCTCGAATGTCTTTTCATAAAAAGTAGGAGCACAAGCCACAACAATACATGCTACGATTGCACAAATAAGAATACGTAGGTAATACTTCATCTATTTTTTAATTGAGGCAGAATTACGGTAGAAAAATAAATAGTGAAATCTCCTTACTGTTCGAAAACAATAAGGAGATATCTAATTTTAAGGGTAATCAAGATTAGTTCTTGATGTATTTCTTAATTTCTTTGTCACCAATCCAAACCTTCTCAGTAGATTCTAGATCAGCTAACTCTAAGTTGATTTTGTAGTTCACCAATTTTTCTTTTTTCAATTGGTCAACTGTAGAGTTGATAGTACCGAACATGATAAAGTCAGCACCTAACTCTTGAGCGATTCTTTTTTGAGTTTCCTCAGAAGCATTTACTTGTTGAGATTGTTGCTCAGCTCTGATTTGAGCTCTGAACTGATCATTTTCAACAACTCTTACTTTACCAGAGTTAACGAATTCACGCTCGATATCTTTAATAAAAGTTTCAGCCTCGATGTGTTCATGAGATTTATTGATAACACCTCCAACAATCACTACAGGCTTTCTATTTTTTGAATTTTCAAAGTTTGGTAACCACGGACGGCTCATTACATCAGAGATCATATCTTTTGATACTTGTCTTGAGTCAGTATCATTCCATCTACCACTAATGTCGATTTGCTGATTAGGATCAACTCTTGTAACAGATCTAGAGCAAGCTCCAGCAAATAATAAAGATAGAATTGCGATAGCTAATGTAAATGTTCTAGTGAACTTCATTGTGTATAAATTTTATAAATTTAGGATTGATAGATTTTTATTGTAAAACGAATTTGCCCTTCGGTTTATCCAGTTTTTTCAAAATGATTTTACTCTCAGAAATCTTTACTATTTTGAACCTTGATGAAGCAGTATCGTTGGAACCATCACCTTTACCATGTGTTAATAAAAGTTCTTTTTTGCTTCCCATGATCCATTTTCCTGCTAAATATTCATTGGTATTGTTCTTAAAACCAAATTTCTTATCAATAGAAAAATGTAAATGATTACCTGCATCTAAAGCATATACTTCTTGTTCTGTTAGCTTGTCACGCTTTACCTCAGTAATTGTCCAATCTTTACTGATCAATATCTTTTTTCTAGTTTCAAGGTCTTGGGCCTTGCTCTCAATTGATGACAATAAGGTTAAAACAAAAAGAAGAGTAAAAACGCCTCCGAGTTTAGTAAATGTTTTCATAGTAATTGATTATTATTTTTAAAGCGAAACGGTTAAACCGCAATTATGTTACACAAGAAAGGATTATTAACGTTTAATTGTTAATATGAAGTTATTCAAGATTATGTTATTCTCCTAAATTTTTATTCCAAGTTATCTTAAACTCTTCATAAAGTGAGAAGACATCATCGATATCAGACATTAAATTTGTTTGATCATTGTTCTTAAGTTTTTGTTCAGATTGTTTCGCTTTATCTGCCAACTTCATAATACCTATGGTTGCTGCAGTGCCTTTAAAGGTATGCATCACAGATCTTATTTCTTCAATGTTCAGGTTATTTTTTGCTTCTATCAAATCGTGTATTAGTTGATCACCTTCTGAGATAAAATCATCAAAAGAAAGTTGTATCAACTCTACTCCTCCATATTTAGCTAACTCTGCAGAAATAGCATAGTCAATAATTACAGCACCATTTAGATCAACGTCTTGATCTGTTCTTGGACTGTCTTCTGCTACTGCTGCTAATTCTGATTCTTGAATTTCTTCGTATTCTACTTGTTCACCACTATTTATAGAAGTGCTATCGTTAGAGATAATCTCTTCTACTTTTTGTAACAGGTCATGAGCTTTAATAGGTTTTGGTAGGAATCCATCCATACCGGCATTTAAAAATTCTTGTTGCTCTTCTACCAAAGTAAATGCAGTCATTGCAATAATTGGTGTAGGAAGAGTAGGGAATAATTCATGTATTTTTTTCGTTGTTTCCATTCCATTCATATTAGGCATCTGAATGTCCATAAATATGATATCAAATGTATTCCCTTCTTCTAGAATCTCAATGGCCCTATTTCCACTATTGGCAGATGTCGTATTACATCCTGCTTTTTTAAGGATGCTTTCTGCTACCATTACATTGACACTGTTATCATCTACGACAAGTATGTTCGGCTGTTGGACAGCAATTTGGTTAGAAAATATTTCCTGAACTTCTTCTGTGGAGTTTGTAGGTGTTAGATGATTTACTTCTTTTATCTCTATGGTAAACCAGAATGTACTACCTTTTCCTATCTCAGATTCTACACCAATATCACCATTCATCATATTACATAACTCCTGTGATATTGAGAGACCTAGCCCTGTTCCTCCTTTTGTTCTATTGTAAGAATCCTCTACCTGACTAAACTGTTTAAAGAGGCGTTCTTGACCTATCTCAGAGATACCACACCCGGTATCAATGACATCAAACATTAGGGTGAAAATTCCATTAAATTTTTGAACCCCGTTGATATTAATTGTTACAGATCCATTTTCTGTAAACTTAATTGCATTCGAAGTAAGATTAGATAAAATCTGTAGAAGACGTGTTTCATCTGCTAATATTACTTGAGGAACAGTATCGCTTACATTCGAACTGAGAATAGTATTTTTATTTTTAGCATTCTGATGGAAAAGAGCAATCAACTTAGAAATTGTAGTTCGAATATCTATTGGTAGAGGGCGTAATTCCATCTTACCAGCTTCTATTTTCGAAAGGTCTAAGATGTCATTCAGAATATTTAATAGAATCTCTGATGAACGTTTGATTGTAGAAACATATTTCTTCTGTTCTGTACTAAGAGAGGTTGTTGTTAATAAGTCAACCATACCAATGACACCGTTCATAGGAGTTCTAATCTCATGTGACATATTGGATAAGAATTGTCTTTTCACTTCAAGCGACTTTTCTGCTAAGTCTTTTGCTTCTCTTAATTCATGCTCAGATTGTTTAATAGGAGTGATGTCTCTTGCAAGTCCTTCCACTCCCATAGGCTCTTTATTTTTATTATAAATCAGACGGAAGTTGGATAGAATATACCTTACTTCTCCTTTTTTATTCCTTACTGTACTTTCATAGTTCTTTACAAAACCTCTAACAGCAAGTTCTTTCATTAGTCGAGATAAGTGAGATTCACTGATATAATATTCTGTGACATGTTTGTCTACAACATCAATGGCCTCTTCACCTAACATGTCCTTAACTGAAGGAGAGATTAGGGTGAACTTACCTTCTAAATCTGTTCTGAAATAAACATCTTGTAGCGTCTCAAAAATATTACGGAAAAGTTCCTCGCTATCCGCAAGGTGTATTTCCATTCTTTTTCTGTGCGTAATATTCTGAGTTACACCGGCAATTTCTTGGATGATTTCACCATCAC
The DNA here is from genome assembly GCF_012641475.1 of Flammeovirga agarivorans. Classification (NCBI taxonomy): domain Bacteria; kingdom Pseudomonadati; phylum Bacteroidota; class Cytophagia; order Cytophagales; family Flammeovirgaceae; genus Flammeovirga; species Flammeovirga agarivorans. The sequence goes on from NZ_JABAIL010000005.1 coordinate 621,672, forward strand.
CACTATGCATTCTAACAGGATTTAATGTGATAGAATGCCATTGTTCATCGCCAGTGAAAGTAGTGAACTTGTATTCGAATGTTACAGATTCACCATCAAATACTCTTTTTAGAATACCTTCCCAATCGTCCTCTAGAGTTGGAGTGAACGGAATGATATTTTTTAAAAGCATCCCTTGCATCAACTCAATATTCGAATATTGCTTGATGTAATCAGAAAACTGTTGATTAAACCTAGTGATTGTACCACTTTTATTGAAAGTCCATATTGCTTGAGCTCCACTTTCGAAGATTGCTTCTAACTGAGCTCTTTGTGTACGTACTTTCAATTGACTTTGATCCCTTATAATCGCTGCAGCTAATAAACCGGTGGCTAAATCAAAAAGGTTCAAGTCTGGTTTACTAAATGCTTTTCTATCAGTAAATGATTGAACGACAATCATACCCATTTTCTGATTATTAGTAATCAGTGGGAGTCCCATCCATATTTCGGGAACCTGATTGAGTTTTATATTGTATTGTTTTGCTAACCTTTCAATCACTTCTTTGTACATAAACATCGGTCTGTTTAGTACATCTACCATGGCTAATGCAAAATCTCCGGCAGGGATTTCAACACTTTTATTTCCTGCTCTTGTATGGCTACTGAAAGGAATGTGCATTCCAACACCTGATACTTTTCTTCTAATCAATAAAAAGCTATCCATATCCACGACCATTTTCATGGCTAGGAATACTTTTTCATAAAGCTCTTTGATATTGAAATTCTGTTGAAGCAGTTTCGCAAAAGTGATACTTACTTCTTGTTCTCTTTCTTTACGTTTCTTGTCAGTAATATCGAAGAGGTGAAGACGGTAGCAATTTTTAGAATCAGGACGATAATTTATATGGCAGTCAGTAATTCTCTTCTGAGAATCATTTTCCAACGTTAGTTCCATTTTGTGTTCGATAACAGATTCCTCTGCCATTTTCAACCCGACCAATAATCTTGATTGTTGTTCGGATGGAACTAAATCTATAAATCGATGTTGCTTTAATTCAGTATCTGAAAGTTTTACCAAGTTTTTAAAAGGTTCACTGGCAAAACTGATGTTTCCTTTTCTGTCAAAGACAACAACCATTTCTCTAGAAGAACTAAAGAGCTCTTTCATGAGAATATTGTTCTTCACTAATTCCTGAACGTGAAATGTCTCTTTTGTAATGTTTTGAACATTGATGTAGGCGTGTTGTACATCACCATTGAAAACAGGAACACCTCCAATTTTTAACTGCAAAACTTGTCCTTTTCGGTCTTTAATTTTTGCAGGTAACGATTGCATTAAACCATTGAGAGAAAATTTCTGCTCAAAATGGAAAATATGTAAGTAGTCTGAGTAATGTTTTCCAACCGTTTCTTCTGGATAGAAATCAGATAAGTTTACCATTGCTTCATTCCAGAATACAATAATCCCATCCTTATTCAAACCAAATGTTGGTAATTCACTTGATTGATAAGCTTCCTCAAAAATTTTAAAGGTATTGGTAGAGGTGTTTAGATTGGGTGATTGATCTGTGTTATTCATTGTTGTTGATCAGCAATATGGATGTCGTTATCATGATTTTGAGCAATATGGATAGTCTGCGTAGGAAATGCAAAGTCAATTCCTATTTGCTCAGCTATACGTAAAATCTTAAGCATCAGGTACTCCCTAGCCTGTAATTCCTCGCTCCAATCTTTTGTGATAAAGAAAATATACAAAAGAATATCCAATGATGAGCTAGAAAAGTTGTTCAATCTTACTTCATAGAAATCTTTTCTTGTTTTAGGGTGGTCTTCTACAGCCTTTTTTATGGACTTGATAAACAATTCTATCTGATCCGGAGGCGTACCGTAAGGAATAGAAAGGTTTGTTTTAAACCTTCTAAACTGTCTTTTTCCAAGGTTATCAATATCACTATCTGCCATAGAACCATTAGGAATATTTAAAATGGAATTGGCAAATGTTCTAATTCTAGTTGTTCTAAACCCAATCTCTTCCACTATGCCTTCTTGTCCTCTTACATTCACCCAGTCTCCCACTTCGAACGGTTTATCTGCAAAAATCATCACAGAACCGATGAAATTTTTCAAGGCATCTTGTGCGGCGAAAGCAATTGCTACACCACCAAATGAAATACCTGTAATAAGGTGTGTAATATCATACCCAAGAAGATTCAGAATAAATAAGATCCCTAAGGAAATAGCAATAATCCTGAATATTACTTTAAGAATTGGTAGTAGGTTGGTGTCTATTCTTTCAGACTTTTGTGAAAACGAACCAATTCTAATAATGATGATATCTGCTAATTGATATAATAATATCCCACAGTTTACTCCAAAAATGATTTTGAAAAGTAAAGTGAGTATGTATGATATATTGTTGGGTAATAGTAAAAATGCGATAGAATAGTAAGCAATCAACATGATACTAGCCCATGCGATTGGTTGTCTTAGTTTTGGGATAATAATATTGGCCAACTGTTCTTGTTTAATGCGAAGTAATAGACGCTGAACAATCTGCTTTGTAAACCAAATACTAAAGAAATAATAGATGTAACTGATGATGATAAATCCTAAGAAAGACATCCATTGCCATACTTTTAAGCCAAGAAACTTTTCTTGAGATCTTTGTAATTGAAAGGTATAGACAATGACATTTCTGGTAAAAGAGGGATAGGTATCAACAAACAATTGGTGTATTGCTTTGCAAGAATAGTTGGAATACTTCCATCTACCATTTTGATATTCTAAATAGATACTTGGAATCTTAGAACTGATCTGAAACCTTTTCGTTTTTGTCTTGGGATCTTTAAAGTCTTTTGTTAGAGGAAGTTCTATATTATTTATATAAATATTGTTGGCTAAGTAAATCATTTTGAGTTCTATAGCCATTTTTTTACGCTCTTCTAATGTTCCTACAGAAAGAGGAAATACTTGTGCAGCTATTTTTGGATAATAACTATCGTCCTCTAAATTATCAATATGTGTATGGAAAGAATGATAAGGAGTACTCAAAGAGTATTCAATACTATCCAAGGTGAGAAATTGATAGAAACTATGGTCATTAGGGTAACTTTCAATAGCATTAGCATCGTCCTTTTCGATAGGTTCTTGTGCTTGAGCTATGAATGAAAACAGTAATAAAAAGAAACTAATCAGCAATTTATTCATGTAAAATGATTGTTCGTAAAAGTTCGTTTTTTTCGTAAAGCTTCTTGAAGTAAATATACTTGCAAAAATAAAAAAATACTCTTCATTTACTCAATACTGTCATTAAAGTAAATGAAGAGCAGAACTTCTAAACTTCTTTGTCTTCTGAACTCAGGTGAATAGTTTGTGTAGGGAAGGCAAAATTGACACCTACTTTATCAGCTATTTCCATGATGGTAAACATGAGTTCTTCTCTTGATTTTAATTCGATGTCATAATCGTCAGTCACAAAAAACACATTGAGTAAAACGTCTATCGAACTAGGAGCAAATTGATATAATCTAACTTGATAACCTTCTTTTTTTGTGATTTCATGTTCATCAATAGCAGTTCTAATTTGTTGAATAAACTCTTTTACTTTATGTCTGTCGGATCCATATTCTAACGAAAGCATAGTTCTAAATCTTCTGAAATGCCTTTTTCCCATATTATTGATGTCATTGTCTGCAGCAAGGTTATTGGGTAGACTCACTAAAGAGTTGTCGAAGGTTCTGATTTTGGTCGTTCTAAACCCAATTTCTTCAACAATTCCTGATTGACCTTTGACAATAATTGAATCGCCAACTTTGAAAGGTTTGTCTGTGAATAACATAATTGAACCAATGAAATTCTTAACAGTATCCTGAGCAGCAAAAGCAATAATTAAACCTCCGAAAGAAATACCAGTAACCAAGTTATTGATATTGTATCCCATTACTTTTAAAATACTTAGGATGCCCAACATCAATGCGACTAATCTAAATGAAGATCTTAGAACTGGTGCTAAATGTCTGTCAATTGAAAAACGCTTTCTTGAAAACATCAATTGAGCAACTAAAATATCAGCGGTTCTAAACAGGAAAGTGGCTATACAAAGTCCAAAAACAAATTTTACGGCAATAGACAGTCCTAACATAATGTAACTATCTAAAAGCAGTAATGGTAATGCTAAATGGAAGAGTAGACAGAGTAGTGCAATAACAACAGGAGAACTATATTTCTTTATCAGTAAATGGATAATATTAGGGTTTTCCTGTTTAGAAAATAAGACCCTAATTATAATCGAGAATAGCCATTGACTGATGTAATATGTCAGATATAATGCAAGTAGAAGCACTAAAATTGCTCCCCACTGCCACACTTTGAGCCCTAAGACATATTTTTGTCCTTTATGAACAGAGGAAATAAATTTGATGAACTCTCTAGAATAAGAAGGATAAACTTCTTCAAAGATTGACCTCACCTTTAAAGCAGAATAGCTCGAATATCTCCAACGATCACCTACTTTTATCAAGTAGATATCGGGAATCTTGCTATCTATGATATAACGCTTTTTCTGTGTGTTTTTTTCTATATAATTCTTCTCTAATGGAAGATCTAGAGTATTCACATAAATTCCTTTTGCAGCAAAGACTAGTTTTAATTCATTGGCCAATTCGATACGATAGTCTAGGTTTCCTACTTTGGTTGGAAAAACGCGAGCAGCAACTTTAGGATGGTAATTATCTTCTTTCAGAAAATCTAAATGAGTGTGTAAAGCGTGGTAAGGAGTACTCTGGGAATACTCTACACTATCATAGATATAGAAGTTGTAAAAATCATGGTCATTGGGATAGCTTTCCATTAAAACTTCTTCTTCATCGCCTGTACTATTTTGGCCAATAGATGTGAAAGGGATAAGAAAACTTAAAACACATAAGAGTGTCAATAAATAATTAGTCATAAATATGAAAACAGTGGTATCTTTAAAGGGTTAAATAGAATTGTTTCAATTCTAACATATTGATTTTAAATAGACAATAATTTTACTTTAATATATTAAAATGACTTACGAAACGATCATTTTTGATTTGGGAGGAGTAATTCTCAATTTAAGATACGAAAATACATTAGAAAAATTCTCAGAAATTATCGGAAAACCAGTAGAACCTTTCTACACTCAAAAGGAACAAACTGAACTTTTTGATGAATACGAAAAAGGAAATATTTCTTCTGATGCATTTAGAAAAGGAATTAAAGAACTACTAAATGAACCCATTACAGATGATCAAATAGATGAAGCTTGGAATGCCATGTTATTAGATTTACCAGTTGAAAGGGTAGAGATGTTAAAGGAAGTGGCTAAAAACTATAGAATATTCTTATTGTCAAATACTAACGATATTCATATTCAGGCTTTTGATAAAATCGTTGCAGATACTTTAGGAAATGATTTTGGAGACTTTAGAGGTCTATTTGAAAAAGGATACTATTCATATGAAATGTCGGATAGGAAACCTCATCCAAGTATTTTTGAAAAGGTTGTCGCAGAAAATAACCTTGATAAATCAAAAACATTATTTATTGATGATTCTATTCAACATGTAGAAGGAGCTAAAAAGGCAGGCTTACATGCACATCATTTATCGGATTTAAATGTCATTGGATTTTTAAAATCTATTGGTATTTATTAATAAAGTATGTTAAAAAACTTCAAACTAGACCAAGAAACAAGCGATTTTGAATAGGTAACTGTGTGCAGGTGTTATCAACTGCAGAAATTCCCCTATTTTCGCTCATTGTAAAAAGCAAAAAGAATGAACGAATTCAAGCGACTAAACAATTTGATTGGTTGGACAGCCTTTCTAGTGTCACTAGCTGTCTATACTATTACTATGGAAGAAACTGCATCCTTCTGGGATTGTGGTGAATTTATTGCCGTATCTTATAAGTTAATGGTTCCTCACCCTCCAGGTGCTCCATTATTCTTATTGATCAATAGACTATTTTCTTTCTTAGCCTTTGGTGATGTATTAAAAGTAGCCTGGTGGATTAATTTCCAGTCTGCCTTTATGAGTGCACTTACTATTTTGTTCTTATACTGGACGATAGTAATGTTAGGTATGAAGATTCTTAAGCCTAAAAAAGAAGGATACGGTGCAAAAGATAAAATTATCTTATTTGGATCAGGCCTTGTTGGTGCTTTAGCCTACACTTTCTCAGATTCATTTTGGTTCTCAGCAGTAGAGGCAGAGGTATATGCCATGTCTTCAATGTTTACGGCATTGGTATTCTGGGCTATCTTAAAATGGGAATATATCGAAGATAGTGCGTCTTCTAATAGATGGTTAATCATGATTGCATATATCATTGGTTTATCTATTGGTGTCCACTTAGAAAACTTACTTTGTTTACCGGCTGTAGCAATGATTTATTACTACAAAAAGTATCCAAATAATATTACTTGGAAAGGTACGATCGCTTCAATGGCCGCAGGTGGTGCTATTATTCTTGGTATCATTATCATTATCATTCCTGGTTTACCATCATTTGCCTTCTTTATTGATCGCATTTTTGTTAATACATTTGGAGCATCTTTCGGTACAGGTGGTTTATTCTTCTCATTTACTTTAGTTTTTGCTTTAGCTTACGGTATATATTATACTCAGAAGAATGAGATGATTACCTTGAATAACTTACTTCTAGGTACGACTTTCATTTTAGTGGGCTACATGAGTTATACATTGGTTATTATTCGTTCAAACCAATTGACTCCAATTAATGAAAATGCTCCCGATGACCTTTTAGGTTATGTATCATATCTTAAACGTGAACAATATGGTGATAGACCATTGTTATACGGTCCAACATATGATGCTGAACATGTAGATACTGAGATTGTCGGAGACAAATATAGAGAAGCAAATAGAGCTGGTCAGGATTATTATGAAGTATATGATCAAAAGACAAAAGCTGTATATGCTAAAAAAGATATGATGCTGTTACCTAGAATGTATTCTAGACAACCACATCATGCAGAGCTATATCGTCAATGGGCAGGTATTGAGCCAGGAAAGAAACCAAATATGGTGGATAACCTGAAGTTCTTATTTAGATACCAAATTGGACATATGTATCTAAGATATTTTATGTGGAACTTTGCTGGTAGAGAAAGTGATGAGAAAGACGCAGCTTTCTTATACCCATGGGATGATATGCAAAAACTCCCTGAATTATTAGAGGAGAATAAAGCAAGATCCAATTTCTATTTCCTTCCTTTACTTTTAGGATTATTGGGAGTAGTATTCCAATACAAAAAGGATGAAAAGAATTTTTATGTAGTAGGTATCCTATTTATTACAATGGGTGTGGCCTTGGTTGGTTACTTAAACTCACCTCCAGTAGAACCTCGTGAACGTGATTATATTTATGCGGCCTCCTTCTATGCATTTGCCATGTGGATTGGATTTGGTGCTTTTGCATTAGCAGAAATGCTATCCAATAAGATGGGTAAAAATGGAGCCATTGCAGGTGTTGCAATAAGTTTCATTGTGCCAGTAATTATGGCATTTAATGGATGGGATGGTCATGATAGATCTAACCGTTGGCATTCAGTAGATCAAGCAAGGAATACTTTAGCTTCATGTGCTCCAAATGCTATTCTATTTACAGGAGGAGATAATGATACTTTCCCATTATGGTATGTTCAGAATGTAGAAGGTTTTAGAACTGACGTTCGTGTAGCTGTATTAAGTTACTTTAGTACAGGTTGGTATTTAGATCAGATGAGAGAGCAACAATATGAATCTGCTCCTCTTCCATTATCGATATCACCAGAGAATTACATTGAAGGTAAAAACGATTATATACCATTAGTAGAAGATGATAGAGCAAAGAATGGTGTAAACCTAACTACGTTCTTACATTATGTAAATGAAAACAATCCTGCAGTTCAAGTTCAACTACAAGGAGGATCATCTACTACTAAATATCTATCGAGAACATTTATCTTGGATGTTGATAGTGCTGCTGTAATTAAGAGCGGTATTATTCCAAAAGGAAAAGAGGCTCTAGTAAGACCAAAGATGGCTTGGCAGTTGAAAGGCAATAAAACGTATACATTCAAAAATGAATTAGCATTATTGGATTTAATCTCAACGAATAATTGGGAACGTCCAATCTATTTCAATAATACTTCAGCGAATACAATTAATATGGACCTAAGAAGATACTTATATCTTGAAGGTATGACATATAGATTGTTGCCAGTACCAATTGATGGTGTTGGAGGTGAAGTAGGTGAAGTGAACACTGAAGTGATGCTTGATAATATCAAGAAGTTTGCTTTCAGAGGTTTACAAGATGAAAGTGTTTATTATGATGACGAATACCGTAAGTTTGGTGCAAATACTAGAAATAACGTTTATCGTCTTGCTGAAACACTTTACTATGATGCATTAATCGAAGACTCTCCAGAAAAGCGTAAGCAATCTAAGGAAGTATTAGACTGGATCTTAGAAATGGTTCCAGATACTACAATTCCTTATAGTTTCTATGCTCCGAAATACATGGACTTGTATTATAGATTGGGAGAAATTGAAAAGGCGAATGCCATCTTCAACCTTTTAGTAAATAGAGATGCAGAGAATGTAGCTTACTATTCACAAACAGGTAAAGGAACTGAAAATGTAGCAAGAAGAAGCTTGATTACATTACAACAACTTTCTCAAATTTTTAAATCTAATGTAAGTGATATTACAGAACGAATTAAAGCTGTTGAAAGTGGTCAGGAAGATGTTGAAGGTAAGAGTCTTACTGAATTGATGAAGTTGAAAGAAGTTTATCAAAACAACTTAAAAGTAGCTCAATCTACTTTCCAAACTAGCTATCAAGATATGATGGGTAGATAATTGATTTGATAAAAAATAAAGGAAAGACCTACTCTAATAGTATTGGAGTAGGTTTTTTTTGTGTCTAATTATGAGTGATTTATGAAAGAAAGATGAAAAAAATCATCCTTTTTGTCACAAATACGAAACCTATACTGTTTTAGGGTAGAATCAGTTCATTAATTGAAACGACTTTCTGTTCCTTAAACACTATATTTATGTATGTAATTATCGCATTTTTCATAATACATTGGTACACTTCTTTATTCTTCCAAACATTTTTCTTGCATAGATATGCAGCACATCAAATGTTTACAATGTCTAAAGGGTGGGAGAAAGTATTCTTTGTACTTACGTACATTTTCCAGGGCTCTAACTATTTAAGTGCCTATGGTTATGGAATTATGCACAGAATGCACCATGCATTTGCGGATACTGAAGAGGATCCTCATTCACCGAAGTATTCACCATCGTTATTTGCAATGATGTGGACAACAAAAAATATTTACACTGATATTTGCAAAGGTAAAGTTGAGGTAGATCCCAAATTCACGAAGAATGTTCCAGAATGGCACTCATTTGATAAAATTGCAAGTAGCTGGTACTCTCGTTTGGGTTGGAGTTTTGCATACATTGGATTTTATGTATACTGTTACTCTACATTCGATTTATCTCCATGGATCTTTTTATTATTACCAATCCACTTCTTAATGGCACCAGTACATGGAGCAATTATTAACTGGTTTGCACATATCTATGGTTACAGAAACTTTGAAGTAAGTGATACATCGACAAACTTTTTACCTTTTGATTTCCTAATGATGGGAGAGTCATACCATAATAACCACCATGCACATGGTTCTAGACCAAATTTTGGAGGTATTAGATGGCATGAAATCGATCCAACATATATTGTTATCAAAATACTAGATGCAACAGGAGTGATCCAGTTGAAAAAGAAAAAATCATCAGGCAAAGAAAAGGCAACAGAACCGAAAAAAGGAAATGTTGCAGCAGCCGTTTAGATAATATAAAGGTCAGGTTTAGTTTTAAGCCTGCCCTTTTTTTGTTAGCGATTCAATAAACTAATTATTTTTATTAATTTCTTGGGTGAAATAGATACCAAGAAAATGAAGAATTATAAAATAGAATCTAGTGAGTATACACCTCATAATAGCTATGAGATCTTAGCAGATGATTTTGAGGGTACTTGGAATGGCGAAGAATTAGAAATAGATAATGAAGACCTCAACATAAAAATAACATCCTTTAAATACATGGATGGAATGTATGTTGGTTACCTAAACTTTCATAGTAATATACAAGTCACTTTCTCTAATGAACCCAACGACGATAAACACTTTATCATTTTAAGAATTGGTTATTCTGGTACTTACTCTAAAGAAGATAAGTTTAGAAAGTTTAATCATGACGGCATTTTTATTTATAATGCTAATCAACAATTTAATATCGAGTACCCATATCAGATCAATTGTCAGTGGGTAACAATTCGATTTCCTCTTGATGTATTTAATTTTTTTGATGAAGGTTTTGAATCAAAACTGAAAAAGCTTCTTAGCACTGAAGGGACATGGTTTCATTACTTTACACTAGATCCTGAGATTGAAGGTTATGTCAATGAGTTAGTAAAATCGAATGAGAATAAAGTGAAACGGAAATTTTCTTTTTTCTCTAGAGCCTTAGATATTCTAGGAGCTTTAAAAGAAAAAATGGAGAATGATCTGATGACAAAATCTAATATCAAGATCCATCCTGATGATTTTAGTAGTATGGTTTTATTGAAGGATAAAATCCTAACAGATTACACCGAACCACCCAACTTAAATGACCTTAGTATGGAACTAGGTATGAGTGTGTCTAAACTCAATAGAAACTTTAAAGCTGTTTATCAATTACCAATTCTTCAATATTTCAATCAGCATAGAACGGAAGAGACCTACAGACAAGTAAAATATACGGATAAAAGTCTAACAGAGATTGCTAGTGACTTAGGCTATAGCCATGTAGGACATTTGAGTAGAACATTTAAGAAGCATTTTGGTTATGCTCCTTCTAGTATAAGAGGAACGTTAAAGTAAGGAAACCCAAAAAAGTATCAACTTAACCGTTTTGATTTTTTCATGTAAATAGATTTTTATTTTATGTAAATCATTCTATACCAATTTATTGACTTTTGTATCAAGGGAAATAAGAAGCCTCTTTAATAAAATAAAAGTCAAAAAGTAATAGAATGAAAAATCATAAAAAAAATTTCTAAGCAGTAAAGAAGCATATAGTTTAGAATGGACAGGTGAAAAAGGAGAAAGAAATTCTGCACAATGGGACCATGTATGGGCAGATGGAGGTATGTTCAAACATGGAAATATGCACCAAGGTATTTATGTAGATGCCGATAGAGATTTCTGTGCCTTTGTATTTTCTAATACACCAAATGAAAGATCTGACAAAGCTCCAGGTTTTATGAGAGCAGTAGCTAAAAAAGTAGCTGGAAAATAAAATAGATTAAATGTTTAGATAGGTAAATCGCTCATTATAAGAGGTATTCGTACTGATTTTAATGGGCTTTTTTATACAGTAATTAATGTGTAGTCAAATTGCTGTAATTTGATTAATACGTGTAATTTCTATCAGTTTTTGTGCAATTGATTGGTTGTTTAGAGTGGGATATTTGTTCTATCAATCAATCTTAATTACAAAATGAAAAAAACACTATTATCCTCATTGTTAGTAGGAATATCTATTTCTCAACTGTTCGCACAAGGAGCTAATATTCATGAGCAAAAAGGAGATTATAGAACTCCAATTTCAGAATTTAGAAATGGTTTTACTCAAAATCAAGTTCAAAAATTTAGAGAAAATTATAACCTGTCTCATTTATTAAAAGGTGGAGATGATGCAGTTTGGTGGGGCTTAAGAACGTCAGAATTATTTCCTACATCCATCTTGGAACCTACACAAGAAATAATGGAGCTAGGGATTAACCTAGATACTAAAATTGGAGAAGTTAAAGCCAATACAAAGCACTTTGGAGAAATATCTTTAGATGATTTTATGGTACATCCTCACAGTTATGCGCAAGGGTTTCTTGTAGTACATAAAGGTGAAATCGTTTATGAGAATTATCAGGGGATGACTGAAAAAGACCACCATGTTTGGATGTCATGTGCTAAAATAATTCCAGGTTTAGCCGTTGATCTATTGATCTCAGATGGAAAAATAAATGAAGAATTACCCATAGAACATTATATCCATGAATTTAGGCATACTGCTTATGGTAAAATTAAAGTGAAGGATATAATGGATATGACAGCAGGGCTTAATTCAGAAGAGAATGATCTAACACGTTCAGATTCAAATTCTATTGCGACAAGGTTATTTCTAGCAGAGTTTGGTTTACCATTTAAAGGAGAGCATCAGAAAGTAAAAGATGTACTAAAAAGTGCAGAATATCAGAATCTGGCAGGGATGAAATTAGAATACAGTTCATCAAATACTGAGATGCTAGTTTTATTGGTAGAGTCTGTGACAGGAAAACCATTTTCAGCATTTGTAGATCAAAGGATTTATTCAAAAATAGGAGCTGAATCCTCTTTAAATATTCACTTATCACCTGATGGTATAGCATTAGGACATGGTGTCGTTTCAAGTAGATTAAGAGACATGGCTCGAGTGGGTATGTTGTATACGCCTAGTTGGAATAAAATAGCTACTGAGCAAGTTGTGTCATCAGAGATTTTGGAGAAAATACAAAAAGGTACAAGGTCGAAGGAATTTTATAGGAACGGATATGATGGTCCTGTTTTTATAGATCGATTAGGGGATGATAGCATGATTTCTAATTCAAGACAATGGGATGCTGTCTGGCCCAATGGTGATTTTTGGAAAGCAGGATTACAAGGTCAAGGTATTTATGTTTCTCCTGAAAAAGATCTGGTTATCGTATTTTTTTCAACAAATGGACAAGATGATTCTGTTCATAGGTATGTTCGTCAAATCGTTAATGTAATACAGTAATATGAAAAAGATTCAACTATTCATTATTGCCTGTTTACTATTCGCAGGTGATATATATGCACAAGGCTTCGTGTCTGATCAACTAAACAAAAATAAAGATACAGTAGAATGGAAAGATCCTTCTTTTCCAGGTTCTTGGTCCGTTTCAGGGAATGGAAAGGTAAGAATGAAAATTGGAGGATATATGAAAAATGATTTCGTCTATGATGTTAATGGAACTAGAGATAAAACTCAATTCCTCATGTCAACTATTCCTGTTCAAGGAGAAGCGGATTATGGTAGTTCCGGTTATATCAGTTTCTTTTCTAAAGAGACAAGGATCAACCTTGATGTAAGAAGTAAAGTCAATAATACACCTGTCCAAATGTTTGTAGAAGGGGATTTCTTTTCTTCTACAGGAAATCAGTTTAGAATGAGACATGCTTATATTAAAGTAGGTGGGTTCACCTTCGGTCAAACATGGACGAATCTTACTTTCTTAGAAACTCTTCCTTTTATTATCGATTTTGCTGCAGGTGATGCATTATTTGGAGGGAGATCAAATCAGATTAGATATGAGACTAATATCAATCAGAATTGGATGTTTGGAGCAAGTATTGAATACTTGGAAAATATGGGTATTGAAAACCCTAATTCATTACATGGTGTTGCTCAAGCACAATTACCTCTCATCTCAATGAAATTTGTTTACCATAAGAAAAACACAAAGCTATTCTTCGGAGCAAGTGCAGCTCAATTAAATTGGACTGGAGGCCCAGAGGGAATGAATGCTTCTACTCCACAATTGGATGTTATTTTTGGCGGTAAGCGACAAATTGATAGAAAAAATTCTGTTTCTTGGAATGTAAACTATGGTATTGGCTCTGGTGAAAATATTTTAGCTTTTATTGGAAGTAATGCCAATGCTGTTTTAACCCAAGATGGGCAGTTAGTTTCTATGCAGTCTTTCTCTGCATTAGTAGGGTATACCCATCATTGGAATGACAAATTATCTTCTAATTTCTCTTATGCTTACGGTTGGTTAATGGATATTCCTGATTCAAGAGATCCATTTGCACTAAAAGCCGGTGGTATTTCACACATCAATTTAATTTGGCAACCGTTAAAGTATTTTTCAACAGGTATTGAATACATGAGAGGTACGCAGCGAACAGCCAATAGTAATTTGGGAACAGCGAATAGATTTCAACTGATGACAAAATTTGATTTCTAAACGAATAAAAAAAAGAGGTTGATATTATCGAAATATCAACCTCTTTATATAAATCAAAACAGTTCTAAAACTCTTTGACTTTTATGATTTTTACAGGACATGCTTCTGCAGCCTTTACATTTTCGTCTAGTTCAATAGGACTTACCTTAGTAGTGTAGAACCCTTTTTTATTGACTCCACCAACCAAAGTAGCTTTCCCATCTCTTTTTGACATCACCCATCTGTCTGGAGCAAACTCCACACAATAGTTACAGCCAATGCATTTATTTCGTTGATGCGTAATTGTAATTTTACTCATGATCGTTTTTAACGAATTAAGCTTCTACAGTTTCTGCATCCACTAGTTTATACAATTTATCAGAAGGACGAATTTGTGTATCCAATTTGATACTGAAAGTATCGCCTTTTACAGCCATTTCTTTCTTACCTTCATCGTTTACATGTAATTCTTCAACCACAGTCTCAACAACTCCAGTAGTCGGTCCAGTGATTAATAGTTTATCACCTACTTTTACTTTTTGAGTTTCCAGTTGGAATTCAGCTACTTGAATATTTTTGAAATAACGACGACCGTTACCCAAGAACACTTTTCTAGTTTTGGCTTTAGAACCATGCTGGTCAGTCCACTTACCCATTTCTTGACCAAGGTAGTAACCACCCCAGAAACCACGGTTGTAAACTTCAGTCATACGCTCTTTCCACTGCTCACCTTTTTCTTTAGTGTAAGTACCATCAAAGTAGCTGTCAATTGCTTCTCTGTAACATTGAGCAACTGTTTTTACATATTCAGGACCTTTACCACGTCCTTCGATTTTTAATACTCTTACTCCTGTATCTAATAATTGATCAAGGAAGTCGATAGTACATAAATCTTCAGGAGACATGATATATTCGTTATCGATTTCTAACTCATGTCCGTCTTCGATATCGATTACCTTATATTTTCTACGGCAGTTTTGTACACAAGCACCTCTATTGGCTGATGAGTTTTGTGTATGTAGTGATAAGTAACACTTACCAGAAACAGCCATACACAATGCACCATGAGCAAAAACTTCAACTTCTACTAATTCGCCAGAAGGACCAGTGATATTCTCATTTTTGATCGTATCACAAATAGTCTTCATTTGAACCATAGAAAGCTCTCTTGAAAGTACCATTACATCTGCAAATGTTGAGTAGAAACGTACTGTCTCTGCATTTGTAATATTTACTTGAGTAGAAATGTGAACTTCTACACCTACTCTGAAAGCATAGGCAATTACTGCTTGGTCAGAAGCGATAATCGCTGTAATACCAGATTCCTTAACACGGTCAACAACTCTACGCATAATCGATAAATCATGTTCGTAGATAATTGTATTCAGAGTTAAATATGATCTTACACCGTTTTCATTACAAATACGGGCAACTTCCTCAAGATCATCAAGAGTGAAGTTCATAGAGGCACGCGCTCTCATGTTGAGTTGCTCTACCCCAAAATATATAGAGTCGGCTCCACCTTGAATGGCAGCCATCATTGAGTCAAATCCTCCTGCAGGAGCCATTAGCTCAACGGGTCTCTTTGTTGCAGGTTTTTTAAATTTCTGATCCACTTATCGTTAATTTTAAAATTCGGAATGCAAATTTAGGTTGAATTTTTAAGGCAATCAATTTTTATTTAAATTAGATTACCTTTATTCTATGATAATCAATGCAATAGTACGAAAAACTGTTCTTGAAACCATATTTATTCACAAATGATAGACCTTTTAACCCTGAAAATCAAAAACATGGTATGCGATAGATGCATTCATGTAGTCTGGCAAACATTATTAGATATCGATGCTTCAGTAGATAGAGTAGAGCTTGGAACGGTCTATTTACAAGTGCCACTATCGAAAGATCAACAAACTTTATTAGAACAAAAATTAGGGGCATTAGGTTTTGAAATTCTTAATGATAAACAGAAAGAGGTAGTGGAGAGTGTTAAGAATTTTATCCACGATAAGTTTCAAAATCTCTCAATGACTACTTGGAGTGAAAACTTCTCAGATCAATTACAAAAACATATAGGAAAGGATTATTCTTATGTGAGTAAACTATTTTCGCTTACAGAAGGGGTGACAATAGAAAAATTCTTATCTAAGCAAAAGATCGAAAAATCTAAAGAATTGATCTCCTATGATGAAATGTCGTTAGCCGAAATTGCTGATTTATTAGGCTTTAGTAGTTCGCAGTATCTTTCGAGTAAATTTAAGCAAACAATTGGTTTAACACCTTCCGAATTTAAAAAGCAGATGCATAAACCAATGCGAAAAAGTTTGGATGAAATATAACTATTTCTTGATTACACACGTTATTATTCTTATATTAAAACTCATTAACTAGAATAGTTGCTATGAGCAAATTTTTGCCCTGATAAGAATTGAATGACTAGAAAAGATCTACTTTATAATAATCTACTTAGGTTACAACAAAGATTTTTCGAACAAAAACCTAATATGAAAGATTTCATGGAATCTTTGCTTGATAACATTATGGATTATCAGCAGGCATATTATGGATCTGTTTGTCGCCTACTTACTGACGGTACAGTGGATAACTGTATCATTCGGTTTAATAAAAGAAAAACTTCATCCCCTAACTTAGATTCACTTGTTCGAAAAGTATTTCATACCAAAGAAATTCTTCAAAATGAAGAAGGACAAGTGATATGTCCCATAATTAACTCAAAAACCGATGAGGTTGAAGCCTGCTTTGTATTATTAATTCCCAAAAATGGCAGCATCTTAGATGATAATGCTCTATCTCAGGTAAGAGCAATTGCAGAAATGGCTCTGTCTCAATCTTCATTAGAAATGGAGGAAGTATCAACTACAATTCATCAAAAAGGTGATTTTGAAGAAGATGATATTACTTACAAGCCATTTTTTACTGATACAGTAGGTTTATGTGCCATTGTGGAACCACATACTTGTGATTTTTTGTTCTTAAATAAAACATGGGAGAGAATCTTAGGTTATTCCATAGAAGAATTAAAGTCTTACCCTTTCATGAATTGGTTGCATGTGGATGATATCAATGACTCCTTGGCTGTTTTTCAAGAAGTATACGAAGGAAAAGCAGTGAAATCATTTATCAATAGATACAGAACCAAATGGGGAGAATACAAATATTTCGAATGGGATATTACCCGTAACATTGATAATGGACTGATTTATTGTATCGGAAAAGACATTACGAAACAACATGAAAATCATGAAAAATTATTTTTCCAATCTACAATCCTAAGAGGTGTTCAAGATTCAGTCTTAGTGATCGATTTGGAAGGAAAGGTTTCGTTTGTCAATGATTCCGTAATTCAACTTACAGGTTACCCAAGAAACTATTTACTCGGGAGATCTTTAAATGTAATATTAAAGGGGCTTGATAAGAGTAATTCTTTTAGTATTTCAGCCGAGGATGTACTCAAAAATGATAATACCATCGAGCTTCAAATTCAGAATAAAAACGATGAGTTTATCTGGGTAGAAGTTAGAACGTCAATCTTATCAGATGTCTATGGTGATTCTATTGGGTTCTTAGGTATCATTAAAGATATCACACCAAGAAAGGAATACGAAGAGACACTAATGAAGAGAAACGAAGCATTGAGTAAAGCCAATAAAGAGTTGGATAACTTCGTTTATCGAGTTTCTCATGATTTAAGAGCTCCAATTACTTCTGCTTTAGGGTTGATCGAACTATCAATGGATGCATCACTAGAGCAAGTAAAAGAATACTTGGAGTTGCAACAAAGAAGTTTAATGAAATTGGATAGCTTTATTCATGATATTCTTAATTATTCTAGGAATAACAGAATGGAATTGCGTCCAGTTAAGATTAATATAAAAGAGCTTTTACATTCAACAGTAGATCAGTATAGATTTATCAATCAATACATTGAAACCACTGTAAACATTAATATAGAGGTACAAAATGAATTGTATTGTGATGAGTCCAGATTGTCCGTGATTCTGAATAATATTATCTCTAATGCTTTTAAGTTTACCTCAAGAATTTTAAAACCTACGATTAACATAAAAGCATTAGTAGAACCATCTGATTTGATATTAACGATTGAAGATAATGGTATAGGCATTAAAAATGAACATATAGAAAAGATCTTTGATATGTTCTACAGAGCTACTGATATGAACAATGGTTCTGGTCTAGGACTTTATATTGTTCAAGAAGCGGTTAAAAAATTAGGAGGAGATATCACTGTCGATTCTGTGATTAACGAAGGGACTACTTTTCAGATTGTGATACCTAATTTATGGAGTATTTTTCCAACCGGTATCATGGTATCAAAAGAAAAGGCCACCAACTAGGTGACCTTTCTAAATAGATTTGTGATAATTAAACAGTAGTTAGAATAAATAGTAAAAGAGGCCTTTATATACCGAATTTAAATTGATTTCTTTTTGTAGAATACACTGAAAATAACAGGGAAGACGATCAGTGTTAGAATAGTGGCTGTCAAAATACCCCATACAATTACTACGGCCAGGGGCTTCTGTGATTCAGAACCAATACCCGTTGACATCGATGCAGGCAATAAGCCTACGAAGTCAGTAACGGCAGTCATTAACACTGGTCGGATTCTCGATTTTACACCTTGGTGAACTGCATCATCTAAGGACATACCTTCCTGTATATTTGATTTGAATTTGGAGACAAGTAATACTCCATTTTGTACACAAATACCAAATAATGCAATAAATCCTACTCCTGCTGAGATACCAAAGTTTATAGTAAAGAATGTTAGTCCTAGAATACCACCTACTAAGGCAAAAGGTACATTCATCATGACTAAACTGGCATCTTTCACATTGTTGAAAGTCGTTAATAAGACAAGGAAAATAAGTACCATAACAATAGGCACAACTTGCTTTAGACGATTTTGAGCTCTTTCCATATTTTTGAACTCACCATCCCAAGAGTAGTACATTCCTTTGTCTAGTTGTAGAGTACTTTCTACTTTTTCTTTTGCTTCGGCTACTGCACCGCCAAGGTCTCTACCTCTAACAGAGAATGTAATGGCTACGAATCTCTCACCACCACTTCTGTAAACAAAAGCAGGTCCTGTTTGAGTAGTGATATCAGCAATTTCCCTTAATTGAACCATTCCGCCATCTAGAGTTGGCACTTTAATATTTCCAATCTCTTGGATGTCTGAACGATATTCTTCTTTATATCTAATACGGATATCGAATCTTCTTTCTTCTTCATATAATTGTGTTGCAGCTTTACCTCCAATAGCCATTTCAATAACAGATTGGGCATCAGCAGTCGCTACACCATACATGGCAAGGCGTTCTTGATTTAAATCGATACGTAATTCAGGTTGCCCAATGAGTTTAATTACATTAAGGTCGGCGATACCTTCTACTCCTTCCATAATGTCTTTTGCCTCTTCGGCTAATTCTTCTAATTGGAAGAGATCACTACCATAGATTTTTAATGCTAGGGCTCCTTTTACACCAGTAACGGCTTCCTCAACATTATCCATAATAGGTTGTGAGAAGTTAAATGAAACTCCTTGGTAGTCATTTAATTTTTCTTCTAGCTCACTAATTATTTCTTGCTTGGTTAAATCTCTATTCCATTCTTCTTGAGGATATAAATCGACATGGAATTCAATATTAAAGAATCCTGTTGGGTCTGTTCCATCATTAGGTCTACCAGTCTGAGATAATACGCCTCTAACTTCAGGTATAGTTCGTATTTCTTCTCTTAACTTCTGTGTCATATCATAAGACTCAGTAAGACTGACACTGATAGGCATAAATGCTCTAATATAGATAGCACCTTCATTTAATTGAGGAAGAAACTCTGTACCTAGTTGAGAACCGAAGAACATGCCGATAGAAAATACAGCTCCTGAGATCATTAAGGTTAATTTCTTACGAGCATATGCCCAAGAGAAAGCACCATAGAATATTTTCTGCATGAAGCGGGTAAAGAAATTCTCTTTTTCTGAGACATTTTTATTCAATAACACACTTACCAAAACAGGTACTAACGTTAATGACATTATCAGTGCACCTAACAAGGCAAAGCCAAATGTAAATGCAAGAGGAGAGAACATTTTACCTTCTACTTTTTGGAAAGCGAAGATGGGAACTAATGCTAGAATCGTAATCATCTGAGAAGAGAAAAGATTAGCACCTAATTTCGATCCAGCTTCCTTAATTAATCCAAGTTTAGAAAGTTTATTAAACCTTTCCATCCCTAAAGATTTTGCCTTTCGGTCTAAGATCACAAAGAGTCCTTCTACCATTACGACGGCACCGTCAATGATAATACCAAAATCTACTGCACCTAATGATAATAAGTTGGCAGACATACCTTTGATACGCATACATACCAAAGCAAATAAAAGCGATAATGGAATTATGATGGAGACAATGAAAGTAGTTCTCCAATCTGCCATAAATAGAAGCACAAAAACAACGACGAAGAAGATACCTTCAGCAAGGTTTTTTGTAACAGTATTCGTAGTAAAATCAATAAGCTCTGAACGGTCATAGAAAGGATCAATGCTTGTACCTTCAGGTAAAACTCTTTCGTTGAGTTCTTCGATTTTTAGTTTTAATCGTTCGATGACTTCACTTGGATTTTCACCTCTACGCATGACCACAATACCTTCAACTAAGTCGGGGTCATCATTTAGTCCAACAATACCTAATTTTGGAGCAAAAGTTTCTTTTACTTGTGCCACGTTCTTTACAAGTACAGTCGTATTGTTATTTCTCTCGATGATAACATTTTCGATTTCAGCTTTATTGTTAAGTAATCCAAGACCTCGAACTACATAGGCTTGATTTCTTTTTTCGATAACATCACCACCAACATTTACATTACTTCTTTCTAAGGCTTCAAATAGCTCTAAGGAAGTAATATCGTATTGCTGCATAAGATGTGGATCCGCAGAAACCTCAAAAATCTTTACTTCACCACCAAAACTGACAATATCAGCTACTCCTGGAACGGCACGAAGTTTCCGTTCAATGGTCCAATCTTGTAATGTTTTTAGTTCTCGAACATTTAATTTATCAGACTTTAAAGTATACCTGTAAATTTCGCCTGTGGGGCCAGAAGAAGGTTCCATTTCTGAATCCACTCCTTCTGGTAAGTCCACATTCATAATTCTATTAGCAACTAGTTGCCTAGCTTTAAACTCGTCTACATCATCACCAAAAGCAATAGTTACTACAGAGAGACCAAATAATGAAATAGATCTCACTTCGGTTTTTCCTGGAGTAGAATTGACTTCAACTTCAATAGGCAGGGTGACTAATTTTTCAATTTCTTCGGCACTTCTACCTGGCCATTGAGAGATAATTCTTACCCTTGGATTGGTAACATCTGGAAAGGCTTCTATTGGTGTATTCTGATAGCTAATTACTCCTGAGACAATTAGTATCAAGGTCATAAAGAAAACAAAGAATCGATTTCTTAATGAAAACCCAATTATATTCTGAACAAAGTTTCTCATGATCTAAAGGACTAGTTATTAGCGATATCTTGGTTTTGAATTAACTCATTGAAAAGCAATAGTGCTTTTTCAGATACAACAAAATCTTGGGCTTTAAGGTCCCCTCTAACTAGAATTTTTTTATGATCGTTTTCACCTAAAACGGTAACAGGTAAAATACTGTACTCATTGTTTTTTGCTTTTACTACAAACTCTTTATTGTTATGAAAAACGACAGCATTTTCAGCAACGGCAAAAACGTTTTCTTCTTTATCTTCCGTAACGGTAATATTCATAGCCATATTTGGCATCAATAATCCATGTTGATTATTCACAGCTACTCTTGCAGACATGACTTTAGTTTCGGGGTCAATAAACTTACTTATTTTTTTGATTTCCCCTTCAAACACCTCATCAGGATACGCCATTGCTTGTGCTTTTACATTCGCTCCTAATTTTACTTTTTTGATGTCCGACTCAAATACATTGATTTTTACCCATACATCACTTAAATCTACTACAGTGAACAATGCCTCTTCGAAGTCTTCTCTCAATAGCATATTTGTAGTAATATTTCTTTCAGTGACAGTACCTGAAATAGGAGCTCTTACGATATGAGTTGCATTATTAGACTCACCCATTAATTTTAATTTCTGGTTAACCTTGTCTAATTGTGCATTAGCGGCTTCTAATTCACTTTTTGCTTGCTGTATTTCTAATTTAGAACTTAATCCAGCTTCAAATAGTGATTCTGCAACTTCAAACTCTTTAGTTTCACGATCTACATTTGCCTTGGCTTCAATCCATTCTTGCTTTACTTCAGCCATATCAGAAGAATAAATTTTGGCTAAAACCTGACCTTTTTTCACTTGGTCCCCTTGGCTAGCATAAACGGCAGTAACTCTACCTGATACAATTGCAGGAATACTAATTTGTTTGTTTGGTAAAGCTTCAACAGTTCCTGTTAACTTAACTTTATTAGTTAGAGGAGCCAAAGAAACAGCTTCTGTAGTAACAATCTTCTCCATACTTTTTGATAAAGAATTCGAAGAAGGTTTGTCTTTACCTCCACTGTCCTTTGCTGTTGAATTGTGATTTGTGATAATTAGTAAACCGATTGTAGTAGTTAGAATTATACTGAAAATAACTTTATATATTGATTTCATGATTTCGTCTTTTATAATGATTATTGGATAGGATAGATGTCTTTGCCCACTGTGTAGTTTACATTCTCTTGGGCATTGAATAAGGACATTTCAGTATCAAACCATTGTCCTAAATTGTCTCTGTAGCTTTCAAAAAAGTCAATAAATTCGAGTAAGCTCAATTGTTTGCTTTGGTAACTTCTAGTTACAGAATTCATCACTTCTTTCATTTCTGAAGAAAGTTCTGGATCCAATTGTTCATACAATGTTCTTACTTGATTTAACTTTTGAGCTGCAGTATAAACATCAATAGTTAACTGCTTTTCTGCTTCATTTAGCTTTACTTGTTGTTGCTCTTGCTCTATTCTTGCAGCTTGAATGCCACCTTTATTTCTATCCCATACAGGAAGATCAAAAGCAATTTGTAAAGCCCAATAATCACTTTGGTGAGCACCCCTTCTGTCGTACATTGTTCCGATATGAAGGTCTGGTACTGCTTCGGCTTTAGCTAACGCAAGACTTTCGGCAGATTGATTCAATCGAATATTTTCAATTTTAAAATCTACTCGATGATCCTGCGCTAACGTCGACCAAAGTTCTGGGTTTGGTGTAGAATCATTCGGTTGGATTGTTGGTATAATAATGTCTAAAGAAACATTTGGCTGAACATTGAGTAACATTTTAATGTGAGCTTCAATATCAGCGGACTCTTGGACAATATCTAGCCACCCTTTTCTGGCATCTAGTAACAAGGCTTTTAATCGAACTAATTCTGCTCTTGCTACATTACCTTTTTCAGCTTGTTCTTTGTAGACTTCAACTAATTTCTCAACAGGCTCGATAGCGATTAAATAACTATCTGCTTTTTGTTGGGCATAATGAAGCTCTACTAACTCTGTTCGTAATTCCGAACGAAGTTCTCTGAGTGTATTGTAAAACTCATATTCTGTAATTTCGGCTTCTATTTTTGCTATGTTGGTACGCTTTCTTCTTTTTCCAGCGGTTTCAATCATTTGAGAGATATCAACAACCCTTTGAGCATCTGTATCAGTTCTAAACCAGATATTGTCTTGGTTGTCATACATGGCGATTTCAATTCCTACTTCAGGATTTGGCCATGCTTTAGCCTGAATAATTTCGGCTTTAGAAATTTCGATGTTTTGTTTTTCAGCAATTAACTGTAGGTTGTTTTCTAAGAATATTTCCTCTGCCTGAGGAATCGTTAATTGCATTGATAATGTATTTTCCCCGTTATCTTGAGCGACTACAACAATGTATAGGAACGTCAAGATTACTCCAAAAATGAACTTTTTCATGAACGTTAGAGTAAGGAGCTAAGGTATAGTTACTAAGAATCGTAGTCTATTATAAAACAGACTTATCCTAATAAGAATCCATAACTCGATTGGATAGATTATTTTAGTATAGGAGATAATCAACCGTCAGAATAGACGGTCCATAAAGATGAAATATGAGTAACGAAAATATAATCGAACTATATTTCAAGAAACGTTCTAAGCCACTTTTGGTGGAGGGGTATCAATAGAATAGGAAGGATTTGTGTAGAATAACGGACGAGAAATAGGGAGTGCTTCATCCGTAGGTAAATCAATAGGGTCTACTTCTGGTGCAGGAGCAACCAAAGGAGTAGAATTCATAAACCATGTAATATTGATTGTACCAACTACTGTTTGATGTTCGTCGTCCATAGGGTTATCTGGGAGAGCTCCCTCTGCATCAAAAAACATTAATGACACAAGTTCGACGATACTTTCAATTTCGTTATCAAGATCATTAGGCAATTGACTGTCATTTACGTTTACACTGACATTAAGTAAGTGAAACGTCATCAGCATACAAATGCTTTGTAAAATGATGCTATGTGACAGAAATTTCTTCATTGTTTGATTTGAAACGAAATGCTTCTTATACATACAATCTTACGGAAGAAACACTATTAAGGTCAATACAATTAACAGCTGTTTAAAAAAAACTCCTCGAAATCAATGAGTAACATTGTTTACAAGGAGTCTTGTTTACTTATTTTTGAAATTTCACTTCTAATAAGTAAGGTATATTGACTTTAACATCTTTAAAAACAAACTCATCTTCAGCTCTTTCTATCATGTTATCAAAGCAATTATAAGTTTGGTAATCATGCTCTCTAAATTTTGTCATGGAGAGTCCTTTCTTCATTAAAGAATTGATGATTTCATCTACAGAATGTACCCAGAAGTATTCCGTTAACTCCATAGGAGTATCATCAGCATAACTTGATGTCACTGTTTCTTTGTAAACTCCTTTATTGTAGTAGTGATATTCAGGTGTAAAGCGATCCCAATCTAATGTATAGATGTATGGATGCATTTCTACCATATAAAACTCACCACCCTTTTTTAAGTATGAAGCAATTATATCTGCCCATGCGGTAAGATCTGGTAACCAACAAATTGCACCATATGAGACAAACACTAGATCAAACTGTTCTTCAGCTGGTAAGTGTTTTTTAATATCGTATAGGTTGGCAGTGATAAATTTAGCATTTAACCCTAGCTGTTCGTTTAAATCTTCAGCTTTTTCAATAGCAGTGTCTGAGATGTCTAATGCTGTAACATCAGCACCCATTCTAGCCATAGAAAGTGAGTCCAAGCCAAAATGACATTGAAGGTGAAGGACTTTTTTACCTTCTAGGTTCTTTAATTCAGTTAGTTCAACCTTTTTTAATGAAGTATCACCAGAAATAAAGCCAGGTACATCATACATTTTTGATGCAACATGACTTTCTACTCTAGCATTCCATTGCAAGCGGTTGGCTTCAAATTCTTCTTGGAAGTTCATGTGTTTAAATAATTAATTTGAATTATAGTGTTTTTAATAAGTTCACTATTTTTCGCCCTAATACAAGACTAATTTTTTCATAAGATTCAAAAGACCATCCCCCAACATGTGGAGTAAATAGTACTCTCTCGTCGTTTGTGATTTTTGTGAAGATACGTTCTTGCTCTTTTGTTAGGGTATGTAGTTTTTCATTTTCAAGTACATCTAGTCCAGCAGCAAGGATCTTTCCATTATCTAATCCCCATTCTATAGTTGAGAAAGGAATCACTTCACCTCTTGCTAAATTGAGTAAGTAGATAGGTTTCTTAAAGCCGTTTAAATACTCTTGAGAGACCAAATGCTTATTGTCAACATTTAATGGAATATGAAAACTAAGAACATCTGCTCTTTCTTGAATTTCTTCTAAACTTGCTTCTTGGGCATACTCATCTCCATATCCACTTTTACCGTTGTCAAATGCCAATACTTCACATCCAAAACCAGTTAATCTTTGAGCAAAAGCTCTACCCATATTACCGTACCCGATAATACCAACAGTCCTAGTAGAAAGCTCATGCCCTCTATTTTCTTCTCTTAGCCAAAGCTTCTTACGAACCTCAGCATTACCCACATGAAGGTAGTTCATTAGGCACAATAACATCGCGACTGTATGTTCACCTACAGCATCCATATTACCCTCAGGTGCATTGAGGAGAGTAATCTTTCTTCTTTGAAGATAATCTTCGTCAATTTCATCTACGCCAGCACCCGCTCTAGCAATAAACCTTAGTTTTGGTGCTAAATCTAGTAAATCGACACCTACTTTAAGTTTACTTCTTAATATTAAGCCATTGTAATCCTTAATATGATCTGCGACCTCAGAAGGTTTAATATCTGGCATGTATGTTACTTCTACACCTTTGTCTTCAAGAAGCGAAAAAATAGACTCATGTAGTTTATCTATTATAAGAACTTTTATCATCGTATCTTAATCTTGTTAGATTTATCTAAATCATCATTATAAAATTCCCAATAAGTTTATATTTGTATAAGATGATTTTCTTACTGTTAGCTAAATAATAAATTTCATATATATAATGAAAACCCCAACGAAGATAACCTTACAATTCTACTTATTTCTGTGTTTTATGATTTTTTCTTCATGGTCAATGGGGCAAAGGTCATTCAAAAGCTACCAATTAAATGGACAGAACCTAGAAATAACAACTTCTGACGGTAAAGTTGTTTTAAGACCTTTTGATCGTCAAATAATAGAGACACAGTTTTATCCTAATGGTGTGGATGTATTGCCATTATCTGAAGCAGTGATTATGGCTCCGAATAAAGTAGAAGTGTCTGCAAAAGATAATGGAACAAGCATATCTTTTCAATTGGAAGATGGGATAAAGGCAGAAATAAAGAAAAAGCCTTTCCATATAAGTTACTTCTACAACCAAGAAAAAATTCTGTCAGAGTCAAAAGGATATTTTGATGCTGATACTTTAAAAGGATTCAAGTTTGAAATTCAGGAAGATGAAGCTTTGTATGGTGGAGGTGAAAGAGCGTTGGATTTAGATCGAAGAGGACATCGTTTACCATTGTATAACAGAGCACATTATGCCAATGAAGAGTTTGCTATTCAGATGAATTATGGAATGCCTTTAATTATTTCATCAAAGAAATATGCATTACTCTATGACAACGCACCTATTGGATTTATTGATGTTGGTGAAAGAAAAAGTAATGAACTATCGTTCGAAACGATTGGAGGAAGGTCAAGTTATGTTGTTGTGGCAGGCAGTGATTTTAAAGATTTACTCTATCAATTTACAACCTTAACGGGTAGACAACCATTACCACCAAGATGGATGTTTGGCAATTTCTCTTCTCGATTTGGTTATCATACAGAAGAGGAAGTACTATCAACTATTGCGGAGTTTAGAAAACAACAGGTTCCTGTAGATGCAATCATTTTAGATCTTTATTGGTTTGGACCTGATGTAAAAGGTTCAATGGGTACATTAGACTGGTACAAGCCAAACTTTCCCCATCCTACACAAATGATAGATTCTTTAAAGAATGAAGGAGTGAAGACGGTTTTAATAACAGAGCCATTTATTACAACAACTTCAGGAAAATGGGATGAAGCGGTAGAGAAAGGTGTATTAGCAAAAGATAAGTTTGGTAAGACATATGTATATGATTTCTTCTTTGGGGAAACGGGCTTAGTAGATGTCTTTGATCCGAAAGCTGAAGATTGGTTTTGGAATATTTATAAAGGATTAGTCGACCAAGGTGTTACTGGTTGGTGGGGAGATTTGGGAGAGCCAGAAGTTCACCCAACAGAAATAATGCATAAAACCGGCACAGCAGATGAGTTACATAATGTTTATGGTCATCAATGGGCGAAGGTAATTTATGATGGATATAAGAAAGATTTCCCTACAGAAAGACCATTTATCTTAATGCGATCAGGTTATGTTGGATCTCAACGATATGGAATGGTTCCTTGGTCTGGTGACGTGAATAGAACTTTTGGAGGTCTTACTCCACAATCACAAATTAGTATGACCATGGGTTTGAGTGGAGTTCCATATATGCATTCAGATTTAGGTGGATTTGTTAATTCAGATTTTACACAAGAAGAAGTAACAGAGCTTTATATCCGTTGGCTAGAGTATGGAGTATTCCAGCCTGTATATAGACCACATGCGCAAGAAGCAATTCCATCTGAAGTAATTTTTTATAAAGGAGAAGCACATGATATCGTAAAAAAATACATTGAGTATAGATACAAGATGTTGCCTTACAATTATACCTTGGCCTATGAAAATGCTAAAACTGGGATTCCTCTATTAAGGCCATTATTTATGGAAGAAACAGATAACCCAGAATTGAAAAATATCTCTGATACCTACATGTGGGGCGATGCTTATGTAGTAGCTCCAATAACAAAGAAAGGACAAAGAAATAGAAAACTATACCTTCCTAAAGGAAATAACTGGTATCACTTATGGACAGGAAAACCCTTCAAAGGAGGAGAGTGGGTGACAGTTGATGCTCCTTTAGACCAACTACCAGTATTTGTAAAAGGAGGAAGTATTATTCCTTTAGCCTCAAAGAACCTTCAAACTACAGAAGATTACCATGGTGAAGAGATTACCTTACAAATTTGGAGAGATAATTCTGTAGCGACTACCTCAAGAACAATTTATGATGATGATGGTATCACATCTGGAAATATAGAGAATAAAAACTTCCAATTAATTGATGTGTTGTCTGAAGTATCAAAGAAAGGTATGACAGTGTCTTTAGCCTTATCTGGTAATTATAGTGGAGCACCAAAAACTAGAGAGATAACATTAGAAATACACAATGTTGATCATTATCCTAAATCAGTAGGTATTGGTAAGAAAAAGCAACCTACAGAAAATTGTGATATGGGATACGATAAGAAAAACAAAGTATTGTATGTCACCATTCACTGGGACGGAACAGATCAAAAAGTGTATATCATTGATGGTAAAGTGAAAAAGAAATAAACATATTTAAATGAGTAATTAATATTGTTTATCCTGAAATCGATTTTCAGTTTTTTAACCAAATAAGCATTATCAAACTCAACGGATCCCCATTGTTATTAGTTGAATAGAATACTATTATCATTTTAATTTCAACAACAATGGGGATCTTATTTATTTATCTTATGATTATTAATATCATAGGAGTAACAGTCGTACTGTTAGATTATTATCACGTAATTCCAAGAGTACCATCTTTAGTACTTCACCTTTTGGAGTTGATGGGAGGAGTTATTATGATGTTGCCCGTTTTATTTATTCTAAAACATAATAGAGTATTTAGAGAAAGCTACTATTTAGTCAGCTTTTGGACGCTAACAATTTGGTTTTTTATTAGCTATATCAAATTCGAATTTCTAGGTTAAATTATATTGTTAGTTTATTCGATTTATCTTCATCATATACATAATAAAAGAGTATATTTGAACTTCTAAATGCTCAAGATTCCCCATAAAATGATCAAGAAGTTTTTAATTCTCTTTTTGTACTTAGCCTTTTTTACAGCACTAACATCAAGTGCACAAAATTCCCTAAAGTTCAATCAAGACAGTGTTTTTCTAGGTAAGTTATCTTATGCTCAAGATACGATAGAACATACATTTCCTTTTAGTGTAGTAAGTGCCTCCGAAATCAAAATTGATACTGTTGTTTCGGATTGTGCTTGTCTTGAGGCTATTTATCCTACAAATAGTCTGTCATCTGGAGCTTCAGGTGAAATCACTGTGAGGTATTTGCCATATAAAGCAGGCCCTTTTTCAAAAACGATAAGTATAAAAATTGTAGGGAAATCCACTGAACAAGAAATCAAGTTGGCAGGGTTTATCAGGCCTTACAAACTGAATGCTGAACAGATGTACCCGTACGAAAATAATGGGATTAGATGGGCTCATAAGAAAGTGAGTTTTGGTATTCTAACAGCGCAAGGGATTGCATCTAAAACGGTATACTTTTATAATAACACAGAAGACACTTTAAGATTTGAGAAGCCTGCTCTTTTACCAGATTATCTTGGTATTTTAATTGATAGTTCTAGATATACTGTTCCTCCACAATCAGAAGGCTCATTTGAGTTGTTTATCAAACCAGAGGATAGAGAAGAATATGGTTATGCTCAAGATACCTTTTCTATTCTTTTAACCAATGGAGATCAAGATATTGAAAGTAACTGTGTCGTTTCAGCCTCTATTCATTTTCCAGAGTCTCAAGGTGACGGACCTAAACCAAAAATGGGTTTATCTAGTACATATATGAATTTGGGTAATGTGAAAAATGATGGGAAGAAAATTGTGACTCTTTCTGTGATGAACACTGGAAAAGTGCCCCTCAAGATATTAAAAGTAGAAGCGAATCATGGTTTAGAATTACTCAGTATTGAAGACGAAGAAGTACAACCATTTGAAACATCCAATATTAATATTCGATACTTAGAAACAGCAAGAACAGGAAAAGAGGTGAGGTCATTCACTTTGTTTACCAATGATCCAACAGATCCAGTGACGATTATTACGGTTAAAGCGAACGTAGTAAAATAAGTACCATACTATCTAGTGGTACACATAGAAAGTCGGTTCATATTATAAAATGAGCCGACTTTTTTTTATTCCTTTTATAGTTTGTGAGAGTGAAATGAAAATGAGACAGACTATGAAATGTATTAAACTATTCTTCTTCCTCTTCCTAACTATCTTACCTATTTTTAATATTACCGCTGCTAGCTATTATCCCAATGGGGTAGTAACCATTAATTCCTATTCGGATTGGCAAAATGTAGCCAATTGGATTAATGCAGATGGCGGAACAGGGTACCCTTCTGATACAGATAAGATCATTTTATCCAATGCTAAAGAGTTAAGGTTAAACGATGATATAACCACTCATATTTTTGGGGTGTATTTGGAGTTTGAAGCAGATGGTAGGTGTTCAATTCTAGAACAAGGAAAATTGTTTGTATTGGACAATTTATTGCTTCAAAATAGTAATGTACAATTAGAAGTATATGGGTATCTAGAGATTGAAAATAACCTACAGTTGGATAATGGTAACCTACTTATTAAAAACGGTGGAGAACTGATCGTTAACAACCACTTTACAAGATCTGATATCGGTAGCGGACAAATTAGTATTGAACATGATGAATCAGCATTTAGAGTATATGGAGACTTTACTGATGATCATTATAGACCCAGTGTAACCAATAATCCAACGATAGATATTCAGGGTGCTTGCTATACCAAAGCTGGAGGGTTTTGTGATTTAAATTTACCAGTGGAACTAGTATCTTTTACTGCAGACGCTAATCATAAAAACATATATATAGAATGGAGTACAGCACAAGAAATTAATAATGACTTCTTTATTCTACAACGATCTATTGATAAAAGAGATTGGTTTGATCTATCAAGAATAAAAGGAGCGGGTAACTCTAATCAGACTCACTATTATGAGTATATAGATGAGATAAAAAGTTTAAATAACAGTGTTTATTATAGATTACTACAAGTAGATTTTGATGGATCCACTACGGTATATGGACCATTATCAACTAGAGTAAATAATATTGAAGAGCACCTAAAGATATTAAGTAGGGAAAATAGTTATCAGGTTATTATACAAGTAGAGAGTGATGAGATGATACGATATTGTTTATTCTCTTCAACTGGAAAACAAACAATTTTTAGAGAGGTAGAATCCAATAGTTTTATAATTGAATCTAAATGTCTTTTTGAAGGGATAAATATATTATTCGTTCAGCAAGGGCATAAGATATTTTTAAAAAAGATCATGTAATAAAAAAGGGTGAAACCTTACGGAATCACCCTTTTTATTTATATCGATTAATTTAAGCGCTAAGGCTAAAATTATTTAATTTCGATTTCAGCACCTTCAGCTGCTAAAGCGTCTTTTAATGCTTCAGCCTCTTCTTTAGAGATACCTTCTTTGATTGGAGCAGGAGCAGAATCAGCTAATTCTTTAGCTTCTTTTAAACCTAAACCAGCAGCAGACTTAAGAGCCTTAACTACTTTTAATTTAGCTGAACCAGCTGATTTTAAGATCACGTCGAATTCAGTTTTTTCTTCAGCAGCAGCACCACCTTCAGCACCACCTGCAACCATTACTGGAGCAGCAGCAGCAGCTGGCTCGATACCATGCTCTTCTTTCAAGATCTCAGCAAGTTCTTGTACTTCCTTTACTGTTAAGTTAACTAACTCTTCTGCGAATTTTTTCAAATCTGCCATTTTTGTAAAATTAAAATGTGTTTTTTAAAATAATGTTACGATATATATATGGAAGCAACTAGGCGTAACTTTCAAATGCCATGTTGCAAGAGGTTTTTTTAGAAAGGGCTATATTACTCTCCTTTCTCCTCAAGCGTTTTCAACAAGCCAGATAATGTTTGACCTGATGATTGTAATGCTGAAACAACGTTCTTAGCAGGAGATTGTAACAATCCTAAGACGTCACCAATAAGTTCTGCTTTTGATTTTACCGCTGTTAAAGCTTCTAAGTGTTGTTCACCTACGTATAATCCACCGTCAATTGAAGCTGCCTTCAATGCAGGAATTTTACGGTCTTTAGGCATACCCGCTTGGAAGTCTTTTAAAACTTTCGCTGGAGCTGCACCCGACTCTGGTGAAAACAAGATACCTGACATGCCTTTTAAAGCTGAACCTTTCAATTCAGAATAATCAACATCAGTATCTAATTTGTCAAGAGCTTTCGCAATTAGCGTGTTCTTGACTACTTGATATTTAATACCCTTTGCAAAGCAAGCCTTACGGAAGCCGTTTACTTCATCAACAGTCATAGTAGCACTGTTTACAATGTAGAAGTAATCACAAGCTGCCAATTGTTGGCTTAACTCTTCAACGAGTTGTACTTTCTGATCTTTTGTCATAATTAGCTATCGATTGAACTCTTGTCAACTTTGATACCAGGACCCATAGTTGTAGAGATCGTTACGCTCTTAAAATATGTACCTTTAGCTGAAGAAGGCTTCAATTTAGATAAAGTTGAGATCAACTCAGCTGCATTGTCTTTCA
This sequence comes from Flammeovirga agarivorans, assembly GCF_012641475.1. Lineage (NCBI taxonomy): Bacteria > Pseudomonadati > Bacteroidota > Cytophagia > Cytophagales > Flammeovirgaceae > Flammeovirga > Flammeovirga agarivorans. The sequence continues at coordinate 654,862 of NZ_JABAIL010000005.1, forward strand.
ACTGCTCAGCAGAGAATGATGCTTTACCTACTGAAGTATGAATGATACCAGTTTTGTCAACTTTAAAGTCGATTTTACCAGCTTTCACTTCTTTTACAGCTTTACCAACTTCTAATGTTACAGTACCCGCTTTAGGGTTTGGCATTAGACCACGAGGACCTAAAACTCTACCTAAACGACCTACTTTAGCCATTACTGTTGGCATAGTGATGATTACGTCGATATCAGTCCATCCACCTTCGATTTTCTTGATGAATTCGTCTAAACCTGCGTAGTCAGCACCTGCTGCTTTTGCTTCTTCTTCTTTGTCTGGAGTAACTAGAGCAAGAACTCTTACTTCTTTACCAACACCGTGAGGTAATGAAACCACACCACGAACCATTTGGTCAGCTTTACGTGGATCTACACCTAAACGGATGTCAACATCTACTGAAGCATCGAACTTCTCGAAAGAAATTTCTTTCACAAGTTCAGTAGCTTTCTCTAGCGTGTATTCTTGAGTTCTATCGTATTTTGATAGAGCCTCTTTCATTTTCTTTGATACTGCCATGATTAAAAACTAATTTACTTGTAGAAATTAAGCCTCCCAAGGAGCTGTTCCCTCTACTGTGATACCCATGCTACGAGCTGTACCCGCAACCATTTTCATACCTGATTCAACTGTAGAACAGTTTAAGTCTGGTAATTTTGTCTCTGCAATCGTTCTTAATTGATCCCAAGTAACTGACGCTACTTTCTTACGGTTAGGCTCAGAAGAACCTTTTTTAATTTTTGCCGCATCCATGATCAAATTAGCCGCTGGAGGAGTTTTAATTACGAAATCAAAAGACTTGTCTTTGAAAATTGTAATTAATACAGGCAATAATTGCCCTCCTTTGTCTTGAGTACGAGCGTTGAACTGTTTACAGAAATCCATAATGTTCAATCCCTTCGAACCTAACGCAGGACCTACTGGCGGCGACGGATTGGCTGCTCCACCTTTAATTTGAAGCTTTAGGAAACCTTCGATTTCTTTTGCCATCTTATTCTTCTTTTTCTACTTGTTTATAATCGAGTTCCACTGGCGCATTACGACCAAAGATCTTCACCATGACATTGAGTTTTTTCTTCTCTTCGAAGACTTCCTCTACGCTTCCGGAGAATCCAGAGAATGGACCATCCATAACACGTACTGTTTCGCCGACAGAGTAAGACGTGTCATGTTTAACTTCGCCTTCGTCCGACTCATCGACTTTGCCTAGGATCTGATTAATCTCTGACTCGCGCATTGGTTTTGGAAGCACTGTGGGATCCTTAGTATCCGCATTCAGAAATCCAATGACACCGGGAACACTATTAATCGTGTGTTGTACCTCACCGTTAGTTAAATCAGCTTGGACGATAACGTATCCAGGAAGTAAGTTTTTTTCAACAGCAATCTTTTTCACCTTGCCGTCTCTTTGCTTTCTTGCCTGATATACTTTTTCTGTAGGTACTATAACTTCAGTGATAAATTTTTCAAGCTTCTGATTTTCTAACTCTTTAAGTAAGTAATCTTTCACTTTCTTCTCTTGACCACTTACAGCTCTAACTACATACCATTTAAGCTCACCCATCGCTTTTTAGTTTAATCTGTTGAGGTTTCTTAACTAAATACAAATTCTTTTGTGACTGCTCCTTAGTAAGCGTTGTAGAAAAATGTTAGTGCTTCGTTGAAGCCTAAATCTACAAGACCGATTACCAATGCAAACACAACTGAAGCTACTAGCACTAAAATAGAGCTATCTTGAGCTTCTTTAAACGACAACCAAGATACGTTGTCTGTCATCTCTGTGTATGACTCTCTTAAGAATTGCATTAATTTATTCATAATTCTTTCGAATTTTGCACACAAAAAAAGTTGCCTTTGCGGTAACAACTTTGGATTGTGTAAAAGTTTATAATCAATTGAACGGCTAAATATAGTAAGTTCAATTTAAATTTGCACGGGCAGTAGGATTCGAACCCACGACCTGCGGTTTTGGAGACCGTAACTCTACCAGCTGAGCTATGCCCGTAAATCGTCTATTCTCAGTGTTTTAGATAATCACCTTGAATTTCCGAGATGCAAAGGTAGATACTTGAAATAATAAAACAAATAAGAATCTAAAAATTTTTCTTAATTCATATTAATATACAGTGAGTTAGACGATATAAATGTATATTGCAATCATTATAATAGGCCATATCACTGCTTATAGACGTATTTACTGTGCTATTTTATCATTTTATTATATAATGAGAATTTTTTTATTTTTTTCTATAATACTGTTGTACTGCCATAAAATAACAGCTCAAACATCACTTTCTGAAAGTTTAGCTTTCAATGATGGAACCTTAGAAATAAATGCTTCAGCGAAATCAGGTGAGGATTCTTTTTTCCAATTATCAAATTCGAGCTCTAATAAAACGGTCTTTTGGGAGGTGTTTAGAGAAACAGGTACCCTAAAAAGAAAGTATGAGCTGAATAGACTTCCTCAAGGGTATTATAAATTTCAGTTTGCTTTAGATGGAAAAGCAGTCTATGGAGAAGTATCTAACCTTAGTTCTGGTGTGAACATTAAGATATATGATAAAGATACTTTTTATAAGAGACCTTATTTTAATGTAACTGTAGAAGGTGACACATTAAATGTAGATGGTTATTTCGGGAAACATGCAGAGGTGACTTTATCCATAAAAAATGAAACAGAAGAAGAAGACGCCTTCAATTCTAAAGTTTCTTTAAAAGATGGAGCATTAAAAACACAATATATTCTATCCGATTTTCAAAATGGATTATATGTGATTAGAGCTAGTATGACCGATAAAACCTTTGTTAGAAATTTTAATCTAAAATAATTTCACATTTAATATTCTAACACTCAAATCGTTTACATTTCTTTAAAAAACTTTTTTGAGAAATTCTTTGCAGTTAAAAAAAAGTGCTATACATTTGCACTCGCAATCGGGACAAACGGTCACGATAAAAACAATGAAGTGTTGATTGAGTAAACAATAAAAAGCATTTGGGAAGGTTCCAGAGCGGTCAAATGGGACGGACTGTAAATCCGTTGCTTCGGCTTCGCAGGTTCGAATCCTGCCCCTCCCACTACAATGTTTACTTAATCTGGGAAGGTTCCAGAGCGGTCAAATGGGACGGACTGTAAATCCGTTGCTTCGGCTTCGCAGGTTCGAATCCTGCCCCTCCCACACAACATTGTATGCGGGTGTAGCTCAGTTGGTAGAGCGACAGCCTTCCAAGCTGTAGGTCGCGGGTTCGAGCCTCGTCACCCGCTCAAAGGATCAATCAGAAATGGTTGATCCTTTTTGCTTTTATATACTTTTTGAAAATTGAATTTTTAAAAGCAGAGTATATTTTCATCATTCATAGACAATCACTTATCAATTAAAATAAAAACAATATTCTATTTTAGTTGGAAATGTGGATCATTCAGTGTTTAATTTGTACCACAATATGCGGGTGTAGCTCAGTTGGTAGAGCGACAGCCTTCCAAGCTGTAGGTCGCGGGTTCGAGCCTCGTCACCCGCTCAAAAGGTTAATCAGAAATGGTTAACCTTTTTTGCTTTTATAAACTCCAGTAACTAATAAAAAGCATCTAAATGAATTATCCACCTAGATGCTTCTTATTATGTATAAATAATGTTTACTGCTCTTCTTTAGTAGCAAACCTTTCAATTCCCCAAACCAAAAAGAATCCAACAATGGCTAGTACTATTGCTAAGACTAGTTGGTTATCACCTTCAAAGTGTTGTGGTAAGATAGATTTTTCAACCAGAGGTTTTACAGCCCCATGTCTATCTGTGTATGTTTCTAATACTTTTTTCCAAGGCCATACTTTATTCAATGAGCCAATCATTACACCAGATAGTAAGGCAATAGTAAAGTCGTGGTATCTATTTAATAAGAAGGTTAGTACTCTCGAGAATGCAGTGATGCCAATTACTGCACCTGCCCCAAAAACTGCAATCACATCCAATTTGAAACTGCTAATAGCTTCTAAGATGTGGTTGTACTGTCCCATCAACAATAACATAAAAGAACCTGAAATTCCTGGAAGAATCATCGCACAGATTGCAATCATACCTGCTCCGAAAACGTAAATTAAACCTTCCGGGGCTTGAGATGGAGTAGCTATAGTTATATAATAAGAAAAGATAGCTCCTATAATTACAGCTACTATACTACTAATATTCCAAGCCTTAACTTGTTTGCTGACTAATAATGTAGAGGCGATAATTAATCCAAAGAAGAACGACCATAGACCAATAGGTTCATTGGCTAGTAGGTATTTCATTAGTTTGGCTAAAGAAAAAACGGCTGTTCCTATACCTATTAGTAGTGGTAGAAGAAAATTCAGATCTAGTTTTTCCCATAGTTCTTTGATCTTAAACTGAAATAAAAGTTTGATTGCATCTAGGTCAACAGCACTAATAGCATTTAATAATCTTTCATAAATTCCAGTAATAAATGCTACGGTTCCTCCTGAAACTCCAGGAACAACATCTGCAGCACCCATAGCTACTCCCTTTAAGAAGATAAAAAGTTTTTCTTTCATGAATTGAATCTTATAATTTCGGGTAAATATAAGAGAGGAAAACAAAATTATACGAAATGGCTCATATAAAAGCGTCAATTGATATGGGGACGAATACGTTTCAATTATTAATTGCAGAAGTAGAGAATAATGCGATAACAAATAAGCTGTATGCAAAAGATATTTTTGTAAGATTGGGGAAAGGAGGTATCTCCAATGGAGAGATTATACCTGAAGCACAAGAAAGAGCATTTAATGCTTTAGCTGAGTTTGATAAAGTAATTAGAAAACACAAAGCCGATTCTGTAGCTGTGGCAGCGACAAGTGCTGTACGAGTGGCAAAGAATGGAGCTCAGTTTATTCAGGATATTAGAAATAAGTTTGGGTTTGAGGTGAGTATTATTCAGGGAGCTGAAGAAGCAGAAGTCATCTATTATGGAGTCAGATCTGATGTGGCTATGAAAACTACTTCTATAATAATGGACATAGGTGGAGGTAGTGTTGAATTTATTATTTGTGATGCTCAACAAGTTTTGTGGAAGCAAAGCTTTGAGATTGGAGCACAAAGGTTATATGATATGTTTTGTAAAACAGACCCTATGGAACAATCTGCAATTGAAGATTTAAAGGAGTATGTTAATAATGAGTTGCAGAGTCTTTGGGAAGCAGTCAATACATATCAGCCAAAACAGTTGATTGGTGCTGCAGGGACATTTGAAACATTGCAAGATATTTATGGGGCAATGAATTCCATTTCTACTGATCAGGTAAAAAGTATAACTAGCTCATCTTATTCAGATATGTATACTATGTTTATCGGTTGTGATGAAGAGGCGAGATTGAAAATACCAGGCTTAATTAGACAGAGAGTAAATATGATAGTTCCAGCTTCTTCTCTGTTAAAAACTGTAGTAGATCAATTGTCTTTTGATAAAATATTCATATCTTCAGCATCGCTGAGAGAAGGTTTGTTACTGAGGAAAAATAAATAAAAACCCAAGTACAATTTGAATATCAACCATTTTAAACACGTTTAATTAATCTTAAAATGGCAAAAAAGCTGAAAATCTACAGATTAGAAAGGTTTGTTTGCATACTCTTAACAAAGATTTAAAATTAAAAGAAAAATCATTTATTTTATTGATAATCAGTGTTTTTATAGGTGTTTAAGCCTGTTTTAGGGTGTAAACTAATATATGTCATTGTAAATTATTATAGATTAATCGATCTATTTTTCAAGTAGATGTTTGAAGTTTTTGAAAATCAATTTACCTTTGCATCTCGAATAGATACGGGATGAATTTTATTAGTCTCAAATTCTATTGCTGGGAAGGTTCCAGAGCGGTCAAATGGGACGGACTGTAAATCCGTTGCTTCGGCTTCGCAGGTTCGAATCCTGCCCCTCCCACTATCAATAAAAGAAGCTGTTTTTATAATAGAAGAATTTATTGAGAAATTTTGTAGTTAGTGTTTCTTCAGATCTCTAACTGCATTTCGAGGAAAATCGAAAATCTACCTGGGTAGATTGCGGTAACAGCATAAGCTGCCGTAGCTCAGGGGTAGAGCACTTCCTTGGTAAGGAAGAGGTCGGGAGTTCAAATCTCCTCGGCAGCTCGATTTTGCTTTCAAAATCTGAAGATTGAAATCTATTAATTGTATATAATTCTTTTTAAGAAAGATGGCTAAGGAAACATTTGACCGTTCGAAACCCCATTTGAACATTGGTACAATCGGTCACGTTGACCACGGTAAAACAACTTTAACTGCGGCAATTTCATCAGTTTTAGCAAACAAAGGTCTTGCTGAGCAAAGAGATTTCTCACAAATTGACAACGCTCCAGAAGAAAAAGAACGTGGTATCACGATCAACACTTCTCACGTTGAATACCAAACTGAGAACCGTCACTATGCACACGTTGACTGTCCAGGTCACGCCGATTACGTGAAAAACATGGTAACTGGTGCTGCACAAATGGACGGTGCTATCTTAGTAGTAGCTGCTACTGATGGTGCTATGCCTCAAACTAAAGAGCACATCCTATTAGCTCGTCAGGTTGGTGTACCTAAAATCGTTGTGTTCTTGAACAAAGCGGATATGGTAGACGACGAAGAGATGCTTGAGCTAGTTGAAATGGAAGTAGCTGAAGAACTTGAGTCAAAAGGTTATGAGGACGCTGTTATCGTTCGTGGTTCTGCATTAGGTGCATTGAACGGTGAAGATAAGTGGGTAAAAACAGTTGAAGAATTAATGGAGGCTGTTGATACTGAAATTCCTCTTCCAGAGCGTGATGTAGATAAAGATTTCTTAATGCCAGTAGAGGACGTATTCTCGATCACAGGTCGTGGTACTGTAGCTACAGGTCGTATTGAGAAAGGTGTTGCTAACACAGGTGATGCTGTTGAAATCATGGGTCTTGGTGACAAATTAACATCAACTATTACTGGTGTTGAGATGTTCCGTAAGATCTTAGATAGAGGTGAAGCTGGTGACAACGTAGGTATCTTATTAAGAGGTATCGACAAAGCAGACATCAAGCGTGGTATGGTAATCTGTAAGCCAGGTTCTGTAACTCCACACAAGAAGTTTACTGCTGAGATCTACGTTCTTTCAAAAGAAGAAGGTGGTCGTCACACTCCATTCTTCAAAGGTTACAACCCTCAGTTCTACTTCCGTACAACTGACGTAACTGGTACTATCGCTCTACCTGACGGTGTTGAGATGGTAATGCCTGGTGATAACGTAACTATCACAGTTGAACTTCAAAAGGAAATCGCAATGGAGGAAGGTCTTCGTTTCGCGATCCGTGAAGGTGGACGTACAGTAGGTGCAGGTCAAGTTACTACAATCGTTGAGTAATTGATTCTCAACATTAGTTGAGCACATATATTAAGAGGTTATCTATTGCTAGATAACCTCTTTTTATTTCTAAAGGAATTTTTCCTTCTTTTCTTTCGAAAACTTCATAAAGAAGACAATCGTAAGAATCAATGATGTTAATGCGATAAAGAGCCATAACTTACTCATGAATTCTTCATTCTCTTTTGAACTTTTAATGAACCAAATAAGTCCATTGCAAGTGTTTACTAGCGTAAGAATTAGCATTCGAAAAGATGGGGTCTCTTTAAAATAGTCGATTAGTTTTTGCATGATTTGTTTTATGGTATATTGTTTTGGATGTTGTTAATTATACTTTGCTGTTTTTTACTCTTTCTAATTCAAACATGATATCTCTAAGTCTTGCTGCTTCTACAAAATCGAGATCACTAGCAGCTTTTTCCATTTCTTTTTTCACTTGAGAGATCTGTTCGTCAATATTCTTTTTGCTATTTGCTTGATAAGTTGAAGCTTCTTCTGCAGCCTTGGCAAGGTTTGCTTCTTCGGATTGATAATCTTTACTAATTGATTTTTTATCCGCTACTTGTGTTTGTTCAATAATAGCATCATGTGATTTTCTTACAGTACGTGGAGTTATTCCATGCTCTAAATTGTATTCATGTTGGATTTGACGACGCCTTTTAGTTTCACTTATGGCTTTGTTCATGGATTTCGTCATTTTATCCGCATACATGATTACTCTACCATCGGAGTTACGGGCAGCTCTACCAATTGTTTGAATTAAAGATCTCTCATTTCTTAAGAAACCTTCTTTATCCGCGTCCATAATAGCAACAAGCGAAACTTCCGGTAAGTCTAGTCCTTCTCTAAGAAGGTTGACACCTACTAGAACATCGATAATTCCTAATCGAAGTTCTCTTAAAATCTCAACACGATCTAATGGTTTGATTTCAGAATGTAAATAAGTAGACTTAATACCTATTTGATCCAAATATCTGGAGAGCTCTTCTGCCATCCTTTTAGTTAGAGTAGTAATCAAAACTCTATCACCTTTTTCTATAGTCGCTGTAACTTCTTCTAATAAATCATCAATTTGATTTAAAGTTGGTCGAACATCTATTTCAGGATCTAAAAGACCAGTTGGTCGAATAACTTGTTCAATAATTGCTCCTTCCGTCTTTAATAATTCATAATCACCTGGAGTAGCACTGACATATATACTTTGATTAACCACATTTTCAAATTCATTAAAAGTGAGTGGTCGGTTATCTAAAGCTGAAGGTAGTCTGAAACCATTGTCAACTAAGGAAATTTTTCTAGACCTATCTCCTCCCCACATGGCTCTAATTTGAGGTAAGGTCACATGGCTTTCATCAATAACCATTAAGAAATCATCTGGGAAATAATCAAGTAAGCAGAAAGGTCTTTGTCCAGGACGTCTTCTATCAAAAAAGCGAGAATAATTTTCGATACCAGAGCAGTATCCTAATTCTCGAATCATCTCAAGGTCAAACTCTGTTCGTTCCTTGATTCTTTTTGCTTCCATTGTTCGTTGATCTTTTTCAAAATATTTGATTTGATCAACGAGTTCATCTTGTATTTTGATGATAGACTCATTAATAGTATCTTTTCCTGTAACAAATAAATTAGCAGGGAAAATGGTAATAGCATCTTCTCTTGATTGCATTTTACCAGTTTCTGGGTCGATTCTTTGAATTTCTTCAATTTCATCATCCCAGTATATAATTCTATATGCAAAATCTGCATAAGCAGGGTAGATGTCTACAGTATCGCCTTTAACTCTAAAATTACCTCTATTAAATTCTATTTCATTCCTTGAATAAAGAATGTCAACAAAGTCTCTTAAAAGTTTTTGTCTTGGATATTCAATGCCGGTTCTAATTTTGAGAACATTTTTTCCAAACTCCTCTGGATTACCAATACCATATATACAAGAAACTGAGGCGACCACAATAACATCTCGTCTACCAGATAATAACGCTGAAGTACATGATAATCGAAGTTTCTCGATTTCATCGTTAATCATCAAATCTTTCTCAATGAAAGTATCTGTTGTTTGAATGTATGCTTCAGGTTGATAATAATCGTAGTAAGAGATGAAGTACTCTACAGCATTCTCAGGAAAAAACTGTTTGAATTCTCCATATAGCTGGGCTGCTAATGTTTTATTATGACTGAGTATTAGTGTTGGGCGATTCGTTTCTTTTATGACATTTGCTATGCTAAATGTCTTACCCGAACCAGTAACACCTAATAAAATTTGAGAACTTTCCCCTGTTTCTACTCCTTCAGCCAATTCTTTTATGGCCTGAGGTTGGTCTCCCATTGGAGTGAAATCAGCAACTAATTTAAAATCCATAGAGTAATTATTGTAAGAAGATAAATATACTAAATTCTATAATTTATCTTTTGGTAATTGATACTATGATTTTGTGAAATATTTATACAACTATAATACTTTGATAAATAAATGATTAATGAGGTATTATAATTTATTGATACTAATTTTTGATTAAGGGGCTTGAATTTTTCAAGTCAGTTATTACCTTTGCACTCCCTTCAAACGGAAGGCCAAATGAAAAACACTTGTAGTGAGTGCTATTCATTTCAATATTTTGCAAAGAAGAAAGCGATGTAAATTAAAATTTCAAATGAAATCAAATAAGCATTGCATATTAAATTTCTCTTCTTACCTTTGCACTCGCTTCTGAAAAGAGGCGGTTATAAAAGACTAGAACGTTAGTCTTTTTAAGTAGAGAGTGGGAGTTTAAAATCTTCACAAAGTAGTTCGAAAAAATAAAATAAAATTTTTTCAAAAAGAGTTTGGAGATTAAAATTTAGTTCTTACCTTTGCATTCGCTTCTCAAACGGAGTAGCACAAAACAAACTGATATACAGTTCATTGAGCAATGTCTCAAACGTTCTTTTAATGTATTGAAAAGTAATTACAAGATCAGCGAAAGCGGATCCATAAAAGACAATTC